>CASETM010000099.1 GCA_949290865.1 uncultured Bacillota bacterium | reverse complement strand
TCTTTCCAGTAAAGTTAAGAAGTTATAACCATGAATCCCTTCTAATTTACCTGCCTGTTTAAATGTGTTGTGGAATTGTTTTTCATTAACTCCATACATATGTCTTACTTTTTGTTTTTCTGCTAACTGTAATCCATATTCTGTCTGTTTTTTTCTTTTTTGTCCATGTTGACCTGGAGCATAAGCTCTTCTGTTAAGTTCTTTACCATTTTCTAAAGTAGAGAAACCTAAACGACGAGATAATTTCCATTGTGGTCCAGTATAACGTGCCATAAATTTTCCTCCGTATTGTTTTATTTGCATAAAGCAATAACATTGCATAGATCATCTGATAAGTGTCAATATTAAGCATTTCCCATTGCAGCCAGGTACTTTGCAATCATCAGATATTAACGCTTTTTTCAAAACTCTATGTGCTGCTATTTTTTATTGCCTTGATATATTACAACAAAATACTGTTAAAGTCAATGTTTTCCTGACTATTTATGTCTTATTCGTTTCTTCGTTTACATAAGGAGACAAATTTCTTTTTTTTTGTTGATGAAATTGTTAATTTTTTAACTTGCTGTAAAGGCTTTCATTTTCTACTGCGTTCATGTAAAATTAATAGGAAGGAGTTGAAATTTATGAGACTAAAAACTTTTAAAGGTGGTATTCATCCCTATGATGGAAAAGAATATACAAAAAATGAATCAATAAAAATCATGGATGCAAGTAACGAAGTTGTTTTCCCATTATCTCAGCATATCGGTGCTCCTGCCAAAGCAGCCGTTAAACCTAAAGATGAGATCAAAGTCGGACAGATCATTGCTCAGGCGCAAGGATTTGTATCCGCCAACATCGTCTCTTCTGTCTCTGGAACAGTAAAGAGCATCGAACCTCGACTTGATGCATCAGGTGAATATAAAGATTCTATTGTTATAATCAATGATGGACTTTATACAAAATCCTATGATGAACATGTCAATGATGTAAACAGTCTTTCCAGTGAAGAAATCATTGAAAAAATAAAAAATGCCGGAATTGTTGGATTGGGTGGAGCCGGCTTCCCTACCCATGTGAAACTGTCACCAAAAAACAGAGATGCCATTGACTATATCATTGTTAATGGCGCTGAATGTGAACCATATCTGACATCTGATTATCGATTGATGATAGAAAGACCAGAAGAACTGATCAGCGGTCTCAACATCATCTTACAGTTATTTCCTCATTCCAAAGGAATCATTGGCATTGAAGACAATAAACCAGAAGCCATCGAACTGCTCAAAAAACTATGTGCTGATCAGCAACGTATCTCTGTCCAGCCTTTGCTCACCAAATATCCTCAAGGTGGAGAAAGAGCGTTGATCTATGCAACCACTGGTCGAAAGATCTATTCAAAAATGCTGCCCAGCGATGCTGGATGCATTGTCAATAATGTTGCCACGGTCATTGCAGTCTATCAGGCTGTTTCATTTGATCATCCTTTGATTTCAACGATCATGACACTGACCGGTGATGCCATGAACGCACCTTGCAATATAGAAGTCCCTACTGGAACAAACTTTCAATATATTCTGGATCAAAATGGCGGTTTGAAAATCGATCCAGAAAAAATCATCTGTGGCGGCCCAATGATGGGAACGGCACTGATGTCTTTGGATATTCCCGCAACAAAAACATCAAGTTCCATCCTGGCCTTAACCAAGGATGAAGTTGCTGCAAACGAACCAACGCCATGTATTCATTGCGGCAGATGTGTCGATGCCTGCCCCAGCAACATCGTTCCACAGCTCATGTATCGTTACTCGCAGAAAAATGACATTTCTGCTTTTGTCAAAATTCATGGTATGGAATGTATAGAATGTGGCAGCTGCAGTTATATCTGTCCTGCCAAACGAAACATGACACAGTCATTTAAGAAGATGAAACGCTTGGTATCAGCGTCTAGAAAAAAATAGGAGGTTCGTATGAATAAATTATTAAATGTTTCTGCATCACCTCATGTCCGTGATAAAACGACAACATCCGACATCATGCGTGATGTCATTATTGCACTTTTGCCAGCAACAGTGTTTGGTATCTACAATTTTCATTTTGATGCAGCCTTGGTTATTGCTGTTACGGTCATAACCTGTGTTCTGTCAGAATATCTGTTCGAATATTTCATGAAAAAACCAATTACAGTCAAAGATCTTTCAGCTGTTGTCACAGGTCTGATCCTGGCTCTCAATTTGCCAGCCAGTGTTCCCTTATGGCTGCCTGTCATCGGTGGGATTTTTGCTATCATCGTTGTTAAACAGTTATATGGTGGTTTAGGTCAGAACTTCATGAATCCAGCGTTAGCTGCCAGATGTTTTTTACTGATATCTTTTACTGGACGAATGACCAATTTTGTTTATGATGGCATGACCAGTGCAACACCTCTGGCCATCATGAAAAATGGTGGAAGCTATGACCTGTTATCAATGTTTATCGGAAATATCAATGGAACAATTGGTGAAACATCTGCTATTGCCTTATTGTTAGGAGCAGCATACCTGCTGTTAAGACATGTCATAAAATTAACGATTCCTATGACTTATCTTATAACTTTTGCTGTATTTACACTTGTTTTTTCACCACGTCAGTTTGATCTGTACTATCTAGGATGTCAGTTATGTGGTGGTGGATTAATATTTGGTGCCTTTTTTATGGCAACTGATTATGTTACCAGTCCAATTACCACAAAAGGACAGATTATTTTTGGTATCATCCTGGGAATTTTAACTGGCTTATTCAGATTTTTCGGTTCAAGTGCTGAGGGCGTTTCTTATGCAATTATTATTTCAAATCTGCTCGTTCCTCTCATCGAGAGATATACGCTCCCAACGCCTTTTGGAAAGGAAGGTGTAAAAAATGAACAGTAAAGCGATTTTCAAAGATACACTGATACTTTTTATCATCACCATTGTTTCAGGCTGCCTGCTCGGTTATGTCTACGATCTGACCAAAGAACCTATTGCTGTTCAGCAGGAAGAAACAAAAATGCAGGCATACAGCCAGGTCATGAAAACAGCCACTGATTTTAAAGAAGAATACAAACAACAGATCAAAGATTCTGTCAAAGGGCTCACTGGTGATTATGGCAGCAATGGTATTGAAATCACCAATGCACTCACTGCCTACAATGAAAAAGAAGTTGTCGGTTATGTGATCCAGGTTATTGATAAAGACGGTTTTAACGGCGATATTGAAATAACCGTTGGTATCGATACCGATGGGATCATTACTGGTGTAGAAATTCTTTCCATTGATGAAACAGTTGGTCTTGGTATGAATGCCACGAAAGAAGAATTCAGAAATCAGTATATAGGCAAAAGCGTCGATTCTTTTGTGGTTACCAAAACAGGAAGTAAAGAAGATAATGAAATTGATGCTCTTTCAGGAGCAACAATCACTTCTAATGCCATGACCTATGGTGTCAACGGCGCATTAGATTTCTACCATGTTTATATTATTGGAGAAGGGAGATAGACAGCATGAAACAATATTTAAAGCCATTATTCAATGGTATCGTTAAAGAAAACCCTACATTTGTTTTGATGTTAGGAATGTGCCCTACTTTAGCTGTCACCAGTTCTGCCATCAATGGGATGGGAATGGGTCTGACTACCATGGTCGTACTGATCATGTCAAATTTCATGATTTCTTTACTTAGAAAAATCATTCCTGACCGTGTCAGGATCCCTGCCTACATCGTTATCGTTGCTTCAATGGTTACGATCGTCCAATTATTATTGCAGGGCTATATTCCATCACTCTACAGTACCTTGGGAATCTATATCCCCTTGATCGTTGTCAACTGTATCATTCTTGGTCGTGCAGAAGCATTTGCTTCAAAAAACAATCCCGTTTTATCAATCATGGATGGTATTGGTATGGGGCTGGGTTTTACAATTGCCTTGACCTGTATTGGTCTGGTAAGAGAAATTTTAGGAGCTGGAACTGCTTTTGGTCAGACTGTCATGCCTGCCGGCTATGAACCAATGACAATTTTTGTTATGGCTCCGGGTGCTTTCTTTGTTCTAGCATTGCTTTCAGCAATTCAGAACAGGCTTAAACTGCCAAGTGCAACAAATAAAAAATATGATTCAAAACTCAAATGTGGTGGCGACTGTCTGCACTGCCATGGAACGACATGTACTACAAATAAGCTTGCCTTAGAAAAGGAGGATAAATAATTATGCAGCAATTACTTTTAACACTGATCAGTGTTTCTCTTGTTAATAACGTTGTCCTGTCTCAATTCTTAGGTTTATGTCCCTTCTTAGGGGTTTCACGAAAAACGGAAACTGCCGCAGGAATGGGTGCCGCTGTTATATTTGTCATTACGATTGCATCGGCTGTCACCAGCCTTCTTTATCAAGTCCTTGTCATTTTTCATGTCGAATATCTGGAAACGGTTGCTTTCATACTAATCATTGCCGCTCTTGTTCAACTGGTTGAATTGTTCCTGAAAAAATTTTCTAAAGGTCTGTATAATTCATTAGGTGTATATCTGCCTTTGATCACAACCAACTGTGCAGTTCTTGGTGTTGCTTTGACCAATGTACAAAACGGTTTTGATTTTATTACCAGCGTTGTTGCTGGTTTTGGAACTGCACTGGGATTTACTATTGCAATTATCATTCTTGCTGGTATTAGAGAAAAAATAGAAGATAACGATATTCCTGATACCCTTAAGGGATCTCCTATCGTTTTAATTACAGCCGGATTGATGGCCATTGCTTTTATCGGCTTTTCAGGATTAATTTAAGGAGGAAATGTTATGAATGGAATAATGATTGCCGCCCTGGTCGTCGGTATTATTGGTTTGGTCATTGGTCTTGTACTTGGTGTGGCCAGTGAAAAGTTTAAAATAAAAGTTGATGAAAATGAAGAAAAAATCAGAGCTCTTCTGCCTGGAAACAACTGTGGTGCCTGTGGCTATCCTGGCTGCGATGGACTGGCTGCAGCTATTGCCAAAAAAGAAGCACCTGTCAATCAATGTCCTGTTGGCGGAATGGAGGTTGCCTCTTTAATTGGAGCAGTTATGGGAGAAGAAGCCCAGGAAAGCGTGCGTATGACTGCCTATGTCAAATGCAAAGGAACATGTGATAAAGTTAAAACACAATATCATTATTATGGGATTCAGGATTGTTTGAGCGCATCCGTCGTTCCTGGCTCTGGGGATAAAAAATGCAGCTATGGATGT
The DNA here is from genome assembly GCA_949290865.1 of uncultured Bacillota bacterium. GTDB lineage: Bacteria > Bacillota_I > Bacilli_A > Erysipelotrichales > Coprobacillaceae > Faecalibacillus. Next base: position 54,372 of record CASETM010000099.1, on the reverse strand, counting down.
ATGGGATATGGCAGTTGTGTCAATGTCTGTCCTTTTGATGCCATTCATATTGTTGATGGTGTCGCTGTTGTAAATAAAGAAAACTGTAAAGCCTGTCAGAAATGTATCGATGTATGTCCGAATCATCTTATTGAAATGGTTCCTTATCACTCATTGCACCGTGTTCAGTGCAACTCGCATGATAAAGGTCCAAAGGTTACGAAAGCCTGTGATGAAGGATGTATTGGCTGTACTTTATGTACTAAGGTCTGTGAGGCAAAAGCAATCACTGTTAAGGATTTTCTGGCCCATATTGATTATGCGAAATGCACGAACTGTGGTGCCTGTGTTGAAAAATGTCCACGAAAAATCATAGAATAAAGATCTTCCATCATAGAAGATCTTTTTATTTGATAAACTGTTTAAATCCTTGAGAATAGCTGATATGATTATCATTATCAACAAAACAGCCATAGACACCCTTAAGTGAATCCAAAAGCTTTATTCCTTCATCTTTCCCTAAGGCAAAGCAGATCGTACTTAAAGCATCACCCTGAATGGATGAAGAACTAACAATCGTAACTGCGGCTAGTCCATTATCATAACTGTAACCTGTCTGTGGATCAAGAATATGATGATATCGCTTCCCTTCTATTTCAAAATAGCGCTGATATGTTCCGCTTGTAACAACTGAAAGATCAGCTATGTTTAAGCTCAAAAGAGAATTGCTGGTCGCTGTTGGATCGGTCAATCCAATCACAAAATCCTCATCATTCTTATCTCCTACACAAAGTACATTTCCACCCAGATTAATAAGAGCACTGCCAACATCCTGCTCCAACAGATATTCTTTAATTTTATCAGCAATATAACCTTTCGCTATCCCGCCAAGATCAATCATAGTTTCCTCATTAAGATATCGAATGCTGTTTTTTTCCAGCTCAATATTTTTATATGAAACGGTTTTCAGTTTTTCCCGAAGCTGCTGCTGATCAGGCAACTGAGGCGTGTCACTTTGAAAATTCCACAAGGATGAAACGGCACCGATCGTTATATCAAATTGACCATTCGACAGCTGACTATAATAAAGGCCTTCACTGATGACTTGATAAAGATCATCAGAGATGGACTGACTTTCCAGTTTGTACTGACTGTGATTGATTTTATACAGTTCACTGTTTTCATCTGTTGAGGAAAAGATGAGCTCAAACTCATTGCAAATATCAAAGCAGTGATTTAAAATATCACTAGAGTAAGAATCATACAATGAAATCTGGACAATCGTATCTAAACAGAACTGTTTATCTGTAAGTGGCTGTGAGCTATTGTCACATCCTCCCAGCATAAATGCATATATAATCATCAAAATTATTATTTTTTTCATGGTATGCCTCCTACTGATCATTATAACACGGAGAATTTCAATGATGAAAAAAACTTTAAAATATGATCTGATCATCATAATAACAGTCATTGTTGTTATTGTTTGTTTATTTTTATTTCAGAAAAGTAATCCAGGATATCATGTAAAAATTACGATCGATCGTGAATTATATGGTATATACGATCTCAATCATGATCAGACCATCAATATCAATGATGAAAATATCATCATTATTAAAAATTATGAAGTCTATATGGATCAGGCAACATGTCCTGATAAAACCTGTATTCAACAAGGTCACATTTCAAAAGCTGGAGCCAGTATTATTTGCCTGCCTCATAAGCTTATTATTGAGATAACAGGTGAAGAAGGTGAACTCGATGACAAAACATATTGATATAAAAAAGATGTGCTATTTGGCTTTATTTTGCGCTATCGCCATCATTTTAAGCTATATTGAATCAATGATTCCTTTTCAATTTGGCATCCCAGGAGCCAAAATTGGGCTTGCTAACATAACCAGTATCATACTGTTGTTCAGCTTTGGTTTTCAAAGCGCTCTGCTTGTTTTGATCCTGCGGGTTTTTCTTGTTGCCGCAGCATTTACAAATCTCTATATGATGATTTACAGTCTGGCAGGTGGAATCCTTTCGCTGGTAATGATGACAATCGCCTATAAAACACACCTTTTTTCCAATTATACTGTTTCTATTATTGGTGGCATATTTCATAACATCGGCCAACTGCTTATTGCCATGATATTCTTTGATACATCCGTTTTCCTATACTATCTGCCTTACCTGCTATGTATAGGTACAGTATCGGGAGCAGCAATAGGTATCATTGCTCAACTTATTTATTCCAAAGCCGGCTCACATATCATTAAAAATTTCCGCTAAAAAATAAAGGTCATCGCGACCTTTATTTTAATTCTTCATATCCATAAGAATTGACTACTGCATCCAGCTTGATTCCTTTTTTGCATGCTTCACAGTCAGTAGGTGATGACAATTTAAAATCAGGCAAATCTTCCGTGCTAAAGACTTTATAGATCTTATGCCCTTCAATTTCATCAATATTACCAAAAATAACTGACAGTCCAGCAATCTTACCATTATAAGCTTTGATTGTTCCAATTGCTTTAGAAATTGTACGTCCTGACATCGCGCTGGCCAAAACAACCAGAACATTTTTTCCATTGATCATTTTTTTAATATTGTTTCTAACAACCATTTGTCCAGTGTTATCAAATTCTGGTGTGATAACATAAAAACATCCATGTTTATTCGTTGTCTGTACACCAACGCGAGTCAATTCATCAGCCAGATATGCGCCAATAACTTCACATCCATCCATACACACAATCGTATCAATTTTTTGAGCTGAAATTGCGATATCTACAACCGATGGATTAATCAGTCCTAATACTTTATCATCAATATCCAGTTTTTCAATATATCGGTCTGCCATGGCATGTGCTACCATTTTAGCATCAGTTTGTCTCATTTTTAATGATGACATTTCAATATAATAATTTACATGGAATCTGTCACTGGCAAAATGTCCAGGAATAACTTTCAATTCCAAATCTGGATTGTATTTAGATTTGATTCTAATATAGTCTTGCATTTTCTTTCACCCTTTCTTTTCAAAAGCCTTATTCGATAAAAAAGGAATAGTTATTGCTATGCTCCAACTATTCCTTATCCTCCATTCCAGACACGGAGCGTTATGCTTTTTCTATGTCTTTAACATTTAATTTGAATTCCTGTTTCGTATTTCTTATCATCTACGATAACACGAATATCATAAGTTCCTTTTAAACCATATTTATTCACTGAACATGATACTTTTCTAGCGTCTTTTTGAATGAATGTTCCACAACATAATGCAGCAAACTGATTTTTTGCTGTTGAGATGAAGTAACCATGCTGTTCATCCCCCTGTTCTAGCATTAACATAACCAGCTGCCCTGATTCAAAAGTAGCATTAAAAGTGAATCTGTCATCTTCTTCTTCAATAGAAGCTTCATAGATGTGAGAAATCTGTTCATTTGCTGATTCAGCTGGGATAATTGTGTCAAATTCTTTTGTCACACCCATATGTCCTAAACGGATACCATCTCCTAATGGCAGATTATCCTGGTCATGGTATAAATGAAGTTTTTCAGCACGATAGAAATTACCTTTTACTTTTAATTCTAACATTACTTCATCATCCAGCACTTCTACAGTCGTAGAATATGTTCTGACATTTGGATCATCCTGCATCAGTGCAGCAAACTGTTCAGAGGCATCATCACCATAGTACTGAATACCACCAGAGTGAACCATATAGTGTCCTTCTTTATAGTATTCAACATTACAGATATATTGTGAGAAGAATTCCTGTCCTCTTTCTTTACCATATTGCCATACCTGCTGAATTGTCATATCGTCAGTATTAATTTTATAACGAACACCTCTTGAGAAATTATCCTTATTCAAAATACGTTTTTCAGGTACTTTAGAACGGAAATGTCCATTATCAAAACACATAACATCCCCATCAGGTGTAATCAGGTTTGCATGTTGTTCATACTGCCAGTCAAATTCTCCATCACCAACTGGTTTAAAGAAATATTTCTGATATTCTTCTGGCCACATTTCAGGATCACCAATGATCCAGTTTAACTTGCCAGTATCATAATCAATATTGCACATTGCATCGATATGACGACCTGAGAAAGTCAACGAATTCGTATTTTCGTCATACCATACGGCATTATTATGGAACCAGTCTTCATCTGTCTGGCTGCCACTTCCAGCTGTCTTTTTAGGATCCAGAAAATCTTTGTAATCCCAAGTTTTAAGAATTTCTCCGGTATTTCTGTCAACCAAAACACACATATCTTCAACTGTATCTGATGTTAGATCTTCAGTTAAGATCAACAGATTTCCATCCGGCATTTCAAACTGGTCATGGTGATATCCACCAGGAATCGTATATTCTTTAACAATCTTACCAACCATTGTCATTTCGTAAATACCAGACATATAGTAAGGAATTTTCAAAAGACGGTGTGTTCCAATCAAAATATTCCCATTTTTAGCACGTTTGATGTCAAATACTGTTGGAATATTGATATGCCATCTGACATCTCCTTTATAGTCAAATCCTGTCGCCAAATCAGTTAGTGCAGGTGATACAAAAATCAATTCATCACGAAGATATTTATAAGTTGTCTTCATATGAACCAGCTCTGGTACATCTTCTGGTAAAGGTTCAGTCTGAATCGTGATCGTATTTTTTGCTCCTCTGTAAAGTTCAATTTCAACTTTATTTTCATAGTCACCATATAATCCCAAAACAGGTAAAACATGGTCTTTTGCTTTCGGGAAAGTATGAGCCATCGTTCCTTCAGGCTCTTTTCCCAATACTCTGATCGTTACCGCAACTTCTTCATCAGTATGAAAACAGATAACAGCTGCTAAAGGATTTATAAAATATGGATTTAATTTTACCAAAGGATTATTCAAAGTATAATTTCCATTTTTAAATTCATCCAACATTGCTTTTTCAGCTTCATTTTGGCGATCAACAATGCTCTTTGTAAAACTATAATCTATTGCCATTTATTTTCCTCCTTAACATTCAATCTGTACACCAGTTTCGTATTTCTTGTCATTAATGATAACTCTTACATCATATGTACCTGATAATCCTGTTTTTGTGATACAAGTACGTGTGTTTCTGTCATCAGTATCCAAGAAAGTACCACAACACATTGCTGTTGCAGGGCGAGATGTTGTAGAAATAAAGTATCTATGTACTTCGTCGCCTTTTTCTAACTGTAATAATACTAAATCACCTTTAACAAATCTTGAATAGAATGTAAATCTGTCAAATTCATCTTCAATTCTTGCTTCACAGAATTCTGGCAAATATTCACCACAAGCTTCTGCTGGAACTTCAGTTTCCATTTCTCTTGTTTCATTAAGATGACCTAAAATCTTTCCTTCTCCTAATTCCAGATTTGTTCCTGGTACATACATTTTCAGTTTTTCAGCACGGTAATAATTACCTGGTACACTTAATTCCAACTGCACAATATCGTTGCAGATTTCAACTGTTGTTGAAGTCAGTGATCCTCCTGCTTGGGCTGCAAATGGTCCTAAGGCTTCTGAAGGATTTCCATCTTTATCATAAGCAATACCACCTGAATGAACCATATAATGTCCTTCATTATAATATTCTACGTTACAGATATATGGTGAGAAAAATTCTGCTCCTCTTCCTTTACCATACTGCCAAACCTGTTCAATTGTCATATCATCTGTATTGATATGATATCTAACACCTCTTGAATAGCTGTTTTCAGCTTTAGCAAATTTATCTGGGTTTTTTGAACCATAATGGTGGTTATCAAAACACATAACATCACCATTAGGAGTAATCAGGTTTGCATGCTGTTCATACTGCCATTCAAAGTTATTACCAATTGGTTTAAAGAAATATTTCTGATATGATTCATCCCATCCTTCTGGATCCCCGATAATCCAATTCAATTCACCTGAATCAAAATCAATATTGACCATACCATCAATATGTCGTCCTGAGAAAGTTAATGAATTTGTATTTTCATCATACCACACCGCATTGTTATGGAACCAGTCTTCATCTGTCCAACTTCCTGATTTTCCAACTTTATTAGGATCTAGGAATTTCTTATAATCCCAGGTTTTCATCACTTCACCAGTTTCTCTATTGATTAGGACACACATGTCTTCAACTGTATCAGTTCTTAAATCTTCAGTAAGAACAAGTAGATTTCCATCTGGCATTTCAAACTGGTCATGATGATATCCACCAGGAATACGATATTCTTTATAGATTTTTCCTACCATAGACATTTCATAAAGACCTGACATGTAATAAGATAACTTTAATAATCTTTCAGTTCCACATAATAAATTTCCATTTTTTAAACGTTTCAAATCAAATACAGTTGGTACATTCATATGCCATCTTGCATCACCAGCATAATCAAAACCTGTTGAAAGTTTTTCTCCTGCAGGTGAAACAATGATAATATTATCTTCAAGATATTCAGCAGTTGTTTTCATATAATTAACAACTTTTTCACCATTAAATACATCTGGTGTATCAATAGTAACAGTTGTCTTTTTACCTCTGTAAAGTTCAATTTCTACTTTATTAGAGTAATCAGAATATAAACCAACAATTGGTAAAATATGTTTCTTTGCCTTTGGGAAAGTATGTGTAATTGTTGCTTCTTTTGTTTTTCCTAATACTCTTACAGTCACCGCAACTTCTTGTTCTGTGTTGAATAAAACAACAGCAGATAATGGATTAATTAAATATACATTATATTTAACTAATGGGTTATCAATTGTGTAATTTCCATTTTCAAATTCTTCCAGCATTGCTTTTTCAGCTTTAGCCTGTCTTGGAATCAAATGTTCAATTGATAAATAATTAATTTTTTCAGCCATTTTTACTTCTCCTTTTCTTTTATTTTATTTAAAAGAAAGCTGTGGACAAAGCACAGCTTATCTTTAAAACTATAGTAATTCTTCAATAGCTTTGATGATTGCTGGTTTTTGTTGTAATCCTTGCATTCTTTTTACTTCAGCACCATCTTTCATGAAAATTAAAGTTGGATATCCTTTAACAGCATACTGAGCAGTTAAATCTTTATTTTTGTCAAAATCAACTTTTAAGATTTTGACTTTATCTCCTATCGCTTTTTCAACATCGTTTAATACAAACGATAACATTTTACATGGTCCACAAGTCGTAGAGAAAAAATCTACAACTGCTACACCAGTAGAAGTTAATTCTTCGAATTCAGTACTTTCAATTTCTTTTAACATCCTTATACCCTCCTATTTAATGTAACGTGATGCTTCTTGAGCTGCTATAGCACCATCAGCACAAGCTGTTATTACTTGTCTTAGATTCTTTGTAATACAGTCTCCAGCACCATAGATTCCTGGTATCTTTGTTTCCATTTTTTCGTTGACTTCAATATAACCATAATCATTTGTAATACCAAGATCCTTAACAAAATCAGTCACTGGTAATAATCCTATATATTCAAAGACACCATCACATTTTAATATTGTTTCTTCACCTGTCTTTGTCGATTTAAAATGAATCCCTTCTAATGAAGAATCTCCTAAAAATTCTAGTACATCCTGATATGGATAAACTTTAACATTATCAAGTGAACGTAATTTGTCACAAGCAATTGGATCCGCAGTCAAATCAAACATCGTAACAATAGTTAATGATTTTACCATACTTGCCAAATAAATAGATTCTTCTACTGCAGAATTCCCCCCACCAATGACAACAACATCTTTTCCTGTATAAAATGCGCCATCACAGATTGCACAGAAACTAATCCCATTTCCAATAAACTGTTCTTCTTTTTCAATATTTAGTTTTCTGTTAGTTGTTCCTGTTGCAATAATCACTGCTTTACATTCGATAATCTTATCAGGATCTTCTTCAATGTGAATCTTCTTCACATCACCTTCTGCTTCGATTGAGCAGACGGTTCCATAATCAAATTCGACATTTAATTCCTGTGTATGCGTAAACATATTCATTGCCAGTTCAGCACCATTGATCGTTCCAACACCAGTATAATTTTGAATTTCATTAGTATTAATAATTTGTCCACCTGGTGCCAATTTATCTAACATTAAAACTTTCAAATCAGCTCTAGCTCCATAAATAGCAGCAGTCATTCCTGCTGGACCAGACCCGATAATCACTAAATCATATTGGTTCATTAAAGAGACCTCCCTCTCATTACTTTTATTTTATACTCTCAATAAGTAATTAACAACCCAAAAAGATAGTATACTTCCTTACATTAAAATACTAATAAATGGAATACCTACAACTACGATAATCACTAATTCCAAAACAACCATGATTGAACAGTATTTATAGATGTCACCATTTGTTAAAAACTCTTTATTACCAAACATCATTGCCGCAAATGGTGATGCAGCTGGAGTAATAGCCGCTGTCAATAAAACCGTGAAAATCAATAATGTGATAATTGGTGCAGCAGCTGCTCCAGAATTAGCACAATATGATAAGATAACTGGCTGCAGAATCATACCAATAACCAATGAATTACAAATATTTGTCAATACTACAGCTGTCAATAGAATAACCACTGTAAAAATTGTACCTGACATACCAGAAAAAATAGGTGATAAAACAGCATTTAAAAATTCTGTAATACCTGTTGCCTGTGTCGTTCCTTCAATAGGTGAAGAAGTTAATGCCGTACCAATGATTAAAGCTGCTGCAATGATAAAATATGTACCCCAGTTAATTTTTGTTGACATAACTGGATTAAATCTTAATAATGGTTCACCATTATGTCTAATAACTAATAAGATAACAGTAATAACCAAACCGATACCATATGTATTCGTCTGAATAAATTCTAAAAATGGTACTCCTGAAATCAATGTAGGAAGCAACATACATAAAATCATAAACACATAAACAATTGAATAAGTTTTCTGTGAAAAATCCATTGGTGGTAATGGATTCTTATTTAACATTTCTGTACTTACCATTTGTAATGGTTTCACATCTGGCTTGAAGACAAATTTCATCAACAGAATCAAAGCAAGTAATAAAACAGCTCCTAAAATCAAAAGGCTAACAAAATATGTACCTGTATTGATTGTAGCACCTACAAGATTAGCTCCGTTTTGTATAGCATTTCCTGCGATGCCTTGCCAGAAACCAATTAATGCTAAACCATTTCCCATGTAAGGTGGCACTGGGAATCCGATCAAAGCAGCCATAACAACCATAATTGTCATCAATTTAGGATATAAATCTGTTTTCTTAAATCCTACATCCTCATAAACCGATGTTAAAACTGGCCAAAACAAGAAAATTGGCGCAAAACACCCAACAAATACTGACATTAAATAACTTCCATAAACAATCGCACCGGTAAAGATCCAAGGTTTTCCTTCAATCATTTTTCTTGTTAAAATAAAACGGGCAATATAGGCATTGATTTTTCTGTCAGTTAAACCACCCATAATGATCATCAGAAATAAACATTGAACAAGAACTGCGTTTCCAAAACCTTGAAGTAGAACATAGTTCATTGACGCCCAATCTGTAAATCCTAACATGACCATTGATGCAATTGATCCTAAAATTGGATCAACTGTTGTCCATAAATAGATTGTTCCAATAAAAACACCTAGTACCTGCATTCCAACCGCAGTTACTTCAGGTAACACGCCTATTGGAATAAACCTAAATCCAATCATAATGGCGAAGCCAATCAGAAAATGGATTAGAGTTTTCATGCTTTTCTTTTCCATAATTTTCCCTCATTCCTTTAATTTGTTAATTTTTTAACATTTAAATTATAAATTAAATGTAAGCGCTTTAAAATGGTGTTTTTTTTGTTTGGTATTTTTTTGAAATATAAAAAAATGGAATAATATTATTTTTAATAGTTTATATCAATATTTATTATAAAGTTTTTAGAAATCTCATATAATGATTTTTGAATTTTTTTTGCTTTATTTAATTCTTCTTTCCCATTAACCAATAGTGAAATAGACCATTTTTTCAGATCCTGAGGACTATAGATTCGGGTATTTTCTAAAAGTAGACATCTTAACAGATTTTCCTGACCATTTCGTTTTAAAAAACGAACAGGAACAATAAATTCTATTTTCACTCCTAGCTCATCTGCTTTTCTGATCAGTAAAGAAAAATTTTTATAGACCTGATAGTGTTTTTGATTATAATCCCTCATATCAGCAAAAGGCTCTATTTTCATATTTGTTCCTTTAAGATTCATTTTATCCATCTGATATTTCAACAATCGCTTATACGCTCTAGTGATGGTATTGATATGATGATTAACAATATTGTATTCATGTAAAAAAGTTTTAAAAATCTGATCATCAAAACACTGTATATAATCATTTTTCATATAAGATATTGATTTACGCCATTTAGAAGGCGATATACGAAAATATCTTTTAAATGAATTATAAAATGACTTCATATCTGTCATACCGACTTTCGCTGCAATCTCCGTCATTGTCAGTTCTTCTCCAATCAAATACTGAACTACTTTGCTAAATTTCACATAAGAAACAAACTCTTTAAATCCTAATCCTCCTATTTTTTTCATAAACTGTGAAAAATATGTCGAATTCATATAAACATGTTTGAGAATATCATCAACAATAACTTTTTCATGAACATGTTTATTAACAAATTCTACGACATAGTAATATCTATCCAATAGTTCATTAGAAACATATTCATCATCGATTTTTCTGAAACTGTTCAAACGATAAAAAGAATATAAGGTAGACATCAGCTGATTGTCATTTAAAAAACTGTCCATCTGGTCAATCCGAAATACCTGATAAACAAAATTTTTGACAACACAGTCAATAATAATAGCATTAAGTCTTTCTCTAAGATCTCGATCAACACTCTCTTTGAGATAATAGAATTCTACATATTCAATTTTGTCATAGATATGTTTGAATCTATCTAACTTTATCTTGGTAACCAGTATATATGCACCTTTACTTTCAATCCAATGTGTAATGTTCTTATTAACCATTACAAACTGTCCTTCAGAAACAATCTCAGTCCGATCCAATTTGTGAATCGTAATCGTTCCTTTTAATACAACAATAATCTCTAACAGATTTTCATGATAGTGAGGACAAATCGATTTAACATAAAGCATATCTGTTATCATATTTGTATCCATTTACATCACCTATTTCTATTTTAATAAATTTATCATTTTTTCAAAATACTTTTTCAAAAAAATACAGCTATAATGATAGTAGCTGTATTATGATTTAACGATCACTCTTTTTCATTTTTAATCATTGACATGTCCGAAGGCTTTCTTTAAAGCAATTCCCAAGGCAGTCAACGTTTTGTTTAAATCAGAATCATTATGTTTGTATCCAATAAATATTCCTTCAAACTGACTTGGAGCCAGCATGATTCCCTGTCTGACCATTTCCTGATAATAAGCTGTAAAGGCTCGCAGATCAATATTATTGAGATCATCATAATTTTTGACCTGCTCTTTTTTAAAGAATAACGTTAACAGGCTACCGCATCTTTGCACATGGCAAGGATAATTATAATCAGCAATGATTTTCTCCATTCCTTCCTGCAGTTTTTTGGCATATTCATTGATATAAACATAGACTTCAGGATGATCCTTTAGATAAGTCAATTGTCTGATTCCCATTTCCATTGCCAAAGGATTTCCTGATAAAGTTCCCGCCTGATAAACTGGTCCTAAAGGAGAAACCATATCCATCAGTCGAGCTTTCCCTCCATATGCACCTACCGGCAGACCACCACCAATGATTTTACCAAAACACGCCATATCTGGAACCACGCCAAAATAGCCGGCCGCTCCGTCATATTGAATACGGAATCCTGAAATAACTTCATCAAAAATAAGAATAATATTTTCTTTGTCACAGAGCTCTCTTAATCCTCTGATAAAGCTTCTTTCTCCTTCGACCAATCCCATATTACAGGCAATTGGTTCTAAAATAATACAGGCAATTTCACCTTTATTCTTTTCAATCATCTTAACAACATCATCCAGATCATTATAACGGCAAACCAAAGTGTTTTTAATCAGATCATTAGGCACTCCTGGACTTGTCGGTTCCTGAAAAGTCAGCGCTCCCGATCCCGCCTGGACTAGCAGGCAGTCAGAATGCCCGTGATAGTTACCTTCAAATTTAATAATTTTGTCTTTACCGGTATAACCTCTGGCTACTCTGATTGCTGACATCGTTGCTTCTGTTCCCGAATTGACCATTCTTACCTTATCCATTCCTGGATAAGCATCACACATCATTTTTGCCAGTTTTATTTCCTTTTCTGTTGGTAAACCAAAGCTTGTTCCTTTTTGAAAAACTTGTTCTATATTGCTGATGATTTCATCATTACTGTGTCCTAAAATTAATGGCCCCCAGGAACCGATATAATCAATATATTCCTTTCCTTCAACATCATAAACTTTACTGTTTTTCCCATGATTGATAAAAACAGGAACCATATCTACATTTCTAAAGGCACGCACTGGTGAATTAACGCCTCCGGGAATATATTGGCAAGCTTTTTTAAACAATTCATCTGAATTCATAAACAGTCTCCTATTCAACTTTTTCTTTCATCATTAAAGCAATATTTCTAATCTTTTCTTCATAATGATCAGATATATGACCATGATATTTTTCTATTTTTGTACCATTTTCATTACCATAAATCGCATCGAAAACAATTCCCTCATCCTGAAATTCAACATGAGCACCAACTGGACTGTGACAGCCACATTCGATCGTTTCAATAAACAGTCTTTCCAGTTTCATACGTTTTGTTGTCTTTTCATCAACGATCTTGTCGATCAGTGCCAGCAGCTTCGAATTCTTTTTAACTTCAATCGCCAAAATCCCCTGCGCACAGGCGGGGATCATATCGCGAACATCAAAATAATGCCCTATTTTATTTCCCAGACCGATTCTCTTTAATCCCGCGCTGGCTAAAACCAAAGCATCCAAATCTTCATTCACCATTTTTTCTAAACGGGTAACGACATTCCCGCGAATATCACTGATATTTAAATCAGGTCTGATCTTTAACAGCTGATACTTTCTTCTTAAACTTCCAGTCGCGACTTTTGCACCTAATGGCAAATCATCAAGACTTTGATAATGATGATTAAAAACCAGACAATCTCTTTCATCATTCGCTTTGATTGTTCCGCAGAACATTAATTCTTCGGGTATCACCGTTGGCATATCCTTCATCGAATGAACGGCCAGATCAATTGTTCCATCGATAAGACCTGCTTCTATTTCCTGTGTAAATAGTCCTTTTTCCCCAATCATCGCTAAAGGTCGATCGAGAATCTGGTCTCCCCTCGTTGAGATAACTTTTATTTCTATCTGTAATGTTGGATCAGTTTTTAACAGCGCCTGCCTGACTTCCTCGCTTTGGGCAAGGGCCAGTTTTGATCCTCTGCTTCCAATAACAATTCTCATGATTTTTCTCCCGATATCATTTTTTCTAATAACTGTATGTACTGTTCCTGCTGTTTAACATCACCTTCTTTTAAAAGCCGCACCGGATCCTTCAGCAGTCTTAAAAATGATGTTTTTAATATTTTTTTCAAGATATACTGTTCTTTAGCAGAAAGTTCCAGCTTTCTGTTAAGTAAAGAATATGTTTCTTCGGAAATATCGATGTATCTTTCCTGCATTCTTTGAATCAAACTGTCACTTTTCATTTTCTGTAAACCATCCTGAAGTTCATTTAAAAAGAGCTGACATTCCTTGTCAATCTGCAAGGCAATTTCTTTTCTTTTTTCTAGTTCGCTGTTCGAAGAAGACTGCAAAGTATCCATATCGATCACCTTGAATCGCTTTGCCAGAAGAATATCAACATCACGAGGCATCGCCAGATCCAAAAAAATCAGATCATGAGTGACAAATACTTTTTCATCTTTAAAAATTTCATGAGGTGAACCTGTTGCACTGACAACAAGCCTGACCTGATTTAAAAACTGATAACGATCCTCAAAAGGAACATACTGTCTTTTTTCATTCATATATTTTTTGACATTGGTAAATGTTCGATTAACAATATACATTTCATGCTGACTTAAATATTCCATCATCAAAGAGGCCATCTCACCACTGCCACATATCATCACTTTATCCGTTGGCAAAAGATCATTGACAATATGCTGATAGCCAATATAGCTAAGTGATAAAGGATGCTGTGATATGGCATAGTCTCTTTTCATTTTTTTAGCAAACCCTAAGATCTGATGAAAAAGAAAATTCATCTCTTTGCCAGTAAAATGCTGCTGCAAAGACCATTGATACGCTTCTTTGAGCTGATGCAGGATCTGATCTTCACCGATCACCATCGATTTTAATCCACATGACACCTGAAGCAGATACAATATCGCGTCTGCACCACTTTTGATATAAACTGGGGTATCAGCTTTATGAAAATATTTCAGGAAAATATATTTCAGTCCGATATCCGCAAAATCATCATCAACAAAAACGTAGACCTCACTCCTGTTGCAGGTTGAAAGTATTACGGTCTGATCGATCATTTCATCCAGCAGTAAGGTTGAAAAAGCATATTTATCGCTTTCTCTAAAATAAAAATCTTTTCTTTCATCCAAATTCAATATTTCATGATTGATTCCAGCCATCAGAAATTTCATCACTATCGCTCCCTTAAAACTCTATCTATTTTATCATAGCACAATTTGTGTTATTATAAAATAAACAAAAACAAATATATATTATTAATTATTCTGATAATACGGAGGCTATATGATCACAATCAAACACCTTACTATTTTCCGCGAAGTTGCTCGTGTCAAATCAATGTCTAAAGCTGCTGAAAATCTCTACATCTCACAGCCGACGATTTCACAGAAGATACAGGAAATAGAAAACTACTATCATATCAAACTGTTTCAGCGTCATTCCCGCACCTTAGGAATCTCTACAGAAGGAAAACTGTTTCTCGAACATGCCAATAAAATATTAGACGAACTTGATTTCATTGAAAATATGTTCTTCAACAAAAATGACCAGATGACGATCAAATTCGGTTCAACCTTGACCGTTGCAAATGCTGTAACTGCAAGAATGCTTAAAACCATCGAAAAAAAGCACCCTGAAATGCATTTTCAAGTTTATGTCGACAATACTCACAGTATCGAAGAAAAACTGCTTTCAAACGAATTAGACATCGCTATTGTAGAAGGAGACATTCATAACGACAATATTATCCATGAGCCCATCATTCATGATCAGCTCGTTCTCGTCTGTTCAAAAGAACATCCACTTTCTCAATATGATGTGATTACGCTCAACGATCTGCAGCATCTTCCTTTCATCGTTAGAGAAAAAGGCAGCGGAACAAGAGCAATGTTAGATAATTTTATGCATCATCATAAAATCACCTACACCGTTGAATGGCAATGTCACAGCTGGTCAAGCATCAAACAGGCTGTCATCATGAATCATGGTCTAACACTGATCTCTGCCCGCCTTGTTCAAAATGAAATCGATCAGGGCCTGCTTCACGTCCTGACTCTTGCTGACTGGTCATGGCATCGTATGTTTTCGCTTTGCTATCACAAAGAAAAATGTAATAATCCACAGTTTAAGATCATCAGAGAAGAAGCATTACGCTTTGCCCATTGCCCAATCATGGATCTGCTTGAAAATATCAATAAAAAACAGTAAAAGATAAGTTACTTCACAAACTTGTTTTTTTCATAGAAAAGGACCAGAATCACTTATCTGGTCCTTTCTCTCTTTAATAAATCTGTTCCCATTTTTTAACACCATATCTCATCAGCAAAGTATACAATGCAATATCAATCAAGACAAAAGCGAAACAAATCATATAAACATAATCATTAATAGCTATATAATCAGTAAAAAGTTTGATATAACCATAGCCTATGCCAAAAACCATTCCCATTGCCACCAGCATCGTCAAAAATACCGGTAATGACTGTTTGACACAGACAGTTTCATTGATCCAGTCAAAACGAGGCTTCCATAAATTCAGCAACAAGCCGCTCAATGCCACAAACAAAGTAACGAGGTTTGGCACCATGACAACAATCATCATGTCAATCATTCCAAAACGAAATACCCATGATGCAGCAATGCCAAATATGATATGTCCAGGAAGACACATGCTTAAATGCAACAGCAGTTTTGCCATAAGAACATCCCGAGACTGCACTGGCAACACTTTTAAAATCCACAGATTTTTTCCTTCTAATGACACAAGAGAAGCACTGATCGTATTCAGTGAACCCATAGCAATGGAAAACAGACAAGCTGCCGCTACAAAATACTTGTCCAGAAAAGGAATCTGGGCTATAAAATCTTTCACATCCTGCTGATAGATAATAAGAGCAGCACTGGCAATAATAATCATCAATGATCCGATCACACCATTAAGAATAACCATAGGATTTGACAAAAAGTGTTTCAATTCTCTGACAAATAAAGAAGACAGTATATTTTTCTGCTTTAATGCCTGTTCATGATATTTTATTTTCTTTTGTTTTGGCTTGGCTGTTGTCAATCTGATAAAATTTGTCGTCAGCAGATAGAGAACGACCGCAAACGGAACAAATACCGTCAAAAGATAATACATCAGGCTGAGTGGCTTTATATCCGTAACTGCGACAGCCAGATGATAAATCGGAAATAACCCTTTTTCAATCGCTCTGGCTATTGATGTCCCATTTTCTACCAGATACATAATATAGCTCTGTATTTTGGAAACACCAAAAAAATACAGGACAAAGAACAACAGCCACAAAACAAGAACAATTAAATTTTTATGTCTAAGCTTTTTCATGATCATGGCAACGATCCAGGCCATGATCATTGTCAATGTCATGACCAGAAACGGCAATGTAAAAAGCACGATCAAAAGTATCAGTATCTGTAGCAGACCGGCTGCCATATGACGATAATAAACGATAAGTGCTGGAACAGCAATCAATAATTCAAAAACATAATCCAGAATCAGGATCATAAACAATCGACATAATAGAATATCGCGGCTGGTAATCGGCATAGCTAGTAGCAGTTCATTATCTTTAGCTTCATATATCTCATGTTCTGTTAAAAAAACACTGCCGATAAAACATAGCATAATCACCATAACTGCCATAATTGCAAAGTAAAGCCAATCAAGATTCAACAGATGAAACGGTTCAATAATTGTATCAAAAAGCAGATAAAACATTCCTAAAAAGACAACACCAACATAAGCAAACAATAACAGCATAGCTATTGTTTTTAATTTGCTCTGTTTCGTTTTTTTATTCTGTAAAGTCTGTTTAAAAAAACTTAAAAGCTTAATTTTCAATAGTGCTTTCATCATCTTCTAACTCTAAAAATACACTTTCTAAAGATTCCTGCTGAGTAATTTCCTCCATCAGACCACTCACTACCAGTTTTCCCTGTTTAATAATGGCAATACGGTCGCACAGTTTTTCAGCCACTTCCAGAATATGTGTAGAAAAAAATATTGCTCCTCCCTGCTGACAGAATTCTTTCATCATTGTTTTCAGCAAGTGTGTTGCTTTAGGATCGAGTCCAACAAACGGTTCATCCATAATAATCAGTTTTGGTTCGTGAATAAAAGCAGCAATAATCGCCAGTTTCTGCTTCATCCCATGAGAATAAGCACTGATTGGCTGAGCAAGATCGTCATACAGTTCAAATATATCACCATATTTTTTTATTCTTTCCTGTCTATCCTGCTGATTGACTTTATAGATATCAGCAACAAAATTCAAGAACTGAATTCCGCTTAAATATTCATAAAGATCAGGATTATCAGGAATATATGCGATTTTCGTCTTACAGCCAACCGGATCTTCTGTAATTGACTGACCATCAATACAGATATTTCCTTCTTCGAAAGGCAAAATACCTGTTACACATTTCAGTGTCGTTGTTTTCCCGGCACCATTATGACCAATAAAGCCATAAATCTCACCTTCCTTAATATGAAGCGATAAATCATCTACCGCTTTATAATCGCCATAAGATTTTGTTAAATGATCTATTTTTAACATAGAATGTTTCCTCCCCCCATTTCTTACATATACTATTGTATTATATCTTTATTTCCTTAGCAATCCTAACTGATTTTCTATGCCATTAAAAAAACCAGATAACATATATTTGTATTTTCAACAAAATCAAAAATTATATGAATATCTGGTATTTTTATAAAATTGTGATTATTTTACAACGATGTTGACAAGATTGTTTTATTTGATCAAAAAAAACTGTTAAAATGAGCGCTTTTTTTTATCTTCCTCATTCGTACCATCAGGTACCACTCGTTTGACTCATTTATTCTGTTTATCTGTGCTATAAAACCTTGCTTTTTTCAGCATCATTATAACACCAATTAATATTCATCCCAATTGTACAATTTAGATTTTATCCAACAACGCTGTATCCTCTCTGAATTTTTCTGTACTGTTGTGAACATAGGACAGTGTCATACGAATGGTCCCATGTCCTAAAAGAGAACTGACAGTATTTGGTGTCATTCCCGCTTCTAGACAACGCGTTGCAAACGTATGTCTGAAAATATGCGCTGAAAGTCTTGGACAGTCAAATTCATATCCGCTTTTTTTTGCCTTTTCTATACAGTATCCTAATGAGCTGCTAAAACCAGTACGATTGTATGCATCACCAAATGATGATACAAAGATAAGATCATCACTGATCGATGATTTTCCTCTATATATCTTCCCTAGTTCAGGCTTTCTTTTTTTGATGTTTCTATCCAGTATTTCATATGCTGTTTTATTGAGTGGGATGATCCTGCTTTTTTGTTCTTTGTTTTTGCAAAGATGTATTCTCCCTCTTCATTGCGTCGATAGGAAAGCTGATGTCGAATGCAAATATACTTTTTTTCAAGATCAACCTCATCAAAAGAAAGACCAAGTAATTCACTTAATCTTAGACCTGTATTCAGCATCAGCAGCACCATATCCTTAAGGCGTTGAGAAGCGATATGACTGATCAGAACTTCTTCATCCTTCCTTGACATGGCTTCTGTTGCCCTTCTTCTTGGTTTTGATATATGAATGCTTTTGGCAGGATTTTTCTTAATAAGATCGTTTTCATAGGCTACATTGAACATTTGTTTTAAGACAGACAGTATATTGATGGCTGCAGTAACCGAATCATTACTGGCTTCATTAACGATCAGCTGAACATCAATCATACGAAATTCTCTGATGGAAATATTTCCTCTATCTTTTTTGATGATGTATTTGTTAAAAGCTGTCTCCAGATGGTCCAGATACTGTTGAGTAACTCCCTGAGGCTTTTTAATATTCTCTATCCAGAAATCATGCCATTCTTTGATACTGTAGTTACGTGTAGCCACACCCTGGCTTTCATAATCTTCTACCTTTGCCTTTTCAAACCTCATTCTCAAGCATTTCAGATCAGGATCTGTCAGTGCAATGCGTTTACCTGATTTATTTGTAAATCTGGCCATATAAAGTCCGTCTTTTCTCTGTATGATACCTAAACCGAGTTCTTTATTTCTTAAATCCTTTCCCATTTTCTTTTCCTCTTAGCAATCAAGCACGTTATGATTCAACAACCACTTTTCCATGTTCTTGCGTTTGATCATTCTTTTGTTGCCGTTGAAGATACAGAGACTTGTATGCTTGTTTGTTAATCTTCTTAACGTGTTGATACCAATTCCAAAATATTCAGCTGCTTCTTTCAGCGTGAGCAATACTTTTTGATTTTCAGTTGTTTCCATAAATTCATTTCTCCTTATTTAACCTTTATCATATTAAAAAAACCAGAAAATGAGAAATGTACAAAATTCGATACTTTTAGATATCATCGTTATCCAAATGCTCAATATAGTCATCAATATCAGTTGCTGCATAACCACCAAAACAGCACACTTGTCAAAAGACAAACAGGTATCTATTGTTTTATCCTGTATAATCCTCATGCTGTGACGGTTTGATCACGCTCGGGCTAGAGCTGATTATGAGTATCATTATTTTTGCCTGCATCAATGCATTGCTGTGGACTGTCTGATATTGCCTTTATTTACTTATCAATGTTCTTTTACATAAGCCTTTCACTTATTCAATGAAATTATACATAAATAAAAATACTCCCATAAGGGAGTAAAATTAGCAATGGTAACATTTTTTTCATAAAACTAAAAGTATTGTTTTATCTACTTCAAGCAGGTAATATTTTACTTACTTAAAAAATGAGATAGTTAATCCTGTTTAATAATTTTATAAAACATATATTATGTGCTTACTAATTCTATATCAATATCTATTTTTACAATTAAAGATTAGTATGTTTTAATCTTTGTTCACCAGTATCTGATATAAAGCTTTCGGATAAGAATAAAATTCTTCATCTCTGGTCATTAACACTTCACGAAATTGATAATTCCCAATTAAACCAAAATAACGTTCTAAATCCTGTTCATTAAAATAACGTTGTCCATAACAACCATAGTCAATATAGCGTGAATCAGGGTTCTCTTCCTCATTAACATTATATGCATCATGAATACTTGATACACGTGCAATCAGATAACCACCATATTTTAAAACTCTTTTTATTTCTTTCATTATTTGAATTGTTTTTTCATCAGTAAAATAATGTAATGAAATATCAGCAATAATAATAGAAAAACTCTCATCATCAAATGGAAATGGATTATTCATGTTTAAATATTTTGTATTACTCTGTTCAATAAATTGATCAATATTTTTTAGTGCTTCTTTAGAATAATCACAAGACAAGACTGAATATCCTTTTTCAATTAAATATAAGGTATTAGCCCCTATACCACATCCTAAATCTAAAATTATTTCTGATTTTTTAAATAATGGTAAATATTCATTTAACCATAAATCATATACAGGTTTTCCAAAACGGCTCTTTGACCAGCTGTCCCACATTTTTACATGATAATTATTATCTTTACTCATATCTTTTTCCTTAGTTTTTGCAATAATTTTCCTTCAAAATTTTCTTAATACTACTCTATAAATATATTTATTTAAACAAAACTCAAATAGAAAAATACATTTTCATGATTACATACAATATTCATTAGATTGTATTTTATTTTTAATATACCTAAATTATAAATAATAGAGATATTAGAAGATTACTTAAACAAATATCTAAAGTAAAATTATAATTACCATCGGTTAATCTGTAATCTTTATATAATGTAATATCTCTTTAATAATAACAAATAAATTTAACAATCAATTTTTTTCGAGCTTATATTAATCAATAAGACAAATACTTCATATCATCTAAGCATTGAAAGACTTTATGTTCTATGCAAATAATTATCGATATAGATTTTAATATTAAAAGGTCGAGAAAATAGATAAATTATAATATTATGCAAAAATACTTTGTAAAGTTTTATTAACATTTCCTGTAGCAAAATCCATAGCATCAATTTGCATAATCTTTTTTCCAAATTTTTTCTTTAATGGAATATACACATATGAAACTTGTGGTGCTAATAATACAATATCATAATCCTTTACTACATTATCCAATTCTGATATAGGACAAGCATCAATAAAAACAGTTATTTCGTTTTTATCGAAGGTTTCTTGCATTAAAGAAGCAAAGTACGAACTGGTAAAACCTGATGTACAAGTGATTAATATTTTTATTGGAGATAAATTTAAAGTTGATGATTGATTTGAGAGTTTCTCCTCTCCTTTTAAAAATCGAAAGAAAGATATAATATTATTTCTACACATCCAGAAATCTTTAACTTCAAAATGAAGATAAAAAACATTTTGATTTGTTAGTTTATCAATGATAGATAATTCAATTGTTTCAAATTCCTGATGAAAAGTGACATGTGCATGATATTTTTCATTACAGAAACAAATTATTTTTTCTGCATCACACATATTTGCATTTTTAAAATTAGCTAACCATTTATAAAAATAATGAAATAAACGATCTTTTTTCATAAACGAATCCTCCTTTTTACTTATCAAAAACTGATGATACCTCTTTTAACAATGAAATAATTTCTAAATGTTGAGGACAAACACTTTCACATTGTCCACACTCAATACAGCTTTTTGCTGGTTGAAAATCCCCTGTACTATGGTCCTTATAATATGTATTATAACGTCTATTTTCACCATACATTTTTGCACTATTATAGGCAGTAAATAAATCCGGAATTTGAATATTCATAGGACATCCAGGTGTGCAATAACGACATTTAGTACATGGAATGGTTGGAGATGAAAGAACTAAATCACTTACTTGTTTAATTAACTTTAGTTCTTCATTATTAACTTTTTTTAGATTTTTTATAGTATCAAGATTATCATTCATTTGTTCAATGTTTGACATTCCTGATAAAATTGTCATTACTCCTTCTAATGAGGCTATATATCGTAAGGCCCAAGAAGCAACGGAATGGTTTGGATCATAATCTTTATATATTTTTTCAATTTCTGGCTGAAAATGAGCTAAGGTACCTCCTTTTATTGGTTCCATAACAACAATTGGTTTATTATGTTTTCTTGCTACTTCAT
The DNA here is from genome assembly GCA_949290865.1 of uncultured Bacillota bacterium. Taxonomy (GTDB): domain Bacteria; phylum Bacillota_I; class Bacilli_A; order Erysipelotrichales; family Coprobacillaceae; genus Faecalibacillus. The sequence goes on along the minus strand of CASETM010000099.1, from coordinate 31,759 downwards.
AATTCTTTCTAGATTGAATAACTCCATTCTCCCAATCTAAATAATTGAGTTGTAATTGTACAAAATCCATTTCTGGATGTTCTGTTAAAACTTTATCTAGGAATTCTGCATCGTCATGAAAAGAAAATCCAATATATTTAATTTTTCCTTGCTCTTTCATTTTCTTAATAAAATCAAAACAATGATATTTTTCATAAGTTGGATAATGACTTTTTTCAATACTATGCAACAAATAAAAGTCAAAATATTCAACTCCACATAAATTAAGAGATTCATTAAAAATCTTTTCCACATCTTTTGTCTCTTTCAGTTTCCAAGCAGGAAGTTTATCGGCCAAAGTAAATGAATCTCTACTGTACTTCTTTACTAAGGTTTCTCTAATTGCTGCTTCACTACCCGCATAGGCAAAAGCAGTATCAAAATAGTTAAAACCATTTTCCATAAAAGAATCAACCATTCTTTGAACTTCTATTAAATTAATATTTCCTAGTTCATCTTTTGGCAATCTCATCAAGCCAAAACCTAATTTTGAATTTGATAACATTTTATTTTCCTCCAATAGATAATTTAACAATAGTTTCAATATCATTTTTGCTAATAACATTACGATTAGCTAATTTATTAATTTTATCTGAAAATTCTTCAATTTCATAATTTTCATAACCCAAATCTTTGATAGTATGAGCCAACCCAATTTCATCAATAAATTCTTGCAAGGCTATTGCTCCAGATAGCGCAATTTCATCACATGTTTGATTTTCAGGATCAATCTCCATTACATTTAATGCAAATGATTTCAAAGTCTGTGCAAAATCTTTATAACAAGTCATTAAATATTTAGGCCAAGTAATTGTAATTCCCTGAGAATATGTAATTCCTAAAGTATCATCAATCAAACCACCCAATGGTCCACCCAACCAAGGAGCATTTTTTCCACGACCCAATATACGATTACATGTAATAGCACTAGCCCACATTAAGTTTGCTCGAGCATTATAATTGTTCAAATCTTCTTTTAAAGTTCTTAAAGCACTGATTACAGTTTTACATATTGTTTCAACAAAACCATCTTGAATAAAAGTTGCTTCGCGATCTACTAAATATTGTTCCATAGCTTGAACAATAATTGTCATACCATGATACGCTGTAAGTTCAAAGGGACAGTTATATGTTAGTTCGGGATCCAAAATACTGAATGAGGGATAACTTTTAATAAAACTTCCTATACTTCCATGTTCCCCAGTTTCAAGATTTTCAATTTCACTGTTACCATCCATTTCGCTACCACTTCCAGCAATTGTTACAATCGTACCAATAGGTAAACAATTCAAATTATCATATGCTATTTTTCCTTGTAATATTTTCCAAATGTCAACGTCATTGCTAGCACCAATTGCAATTGACTTTGCCATATCTATACAACATCCACCACCAATACCGATGACTAAATCTACTTGATTTTGTCTTGCTATTTCTATTCCTCGATATAATACAGATAATGATGGAACAGTTACATTTCCAAGTTCATAACAATCTATTCCATTTTCTTTAAACTGAGTATCTAATATTTCATAAAGACCATTCTTAAAAATGCTATCTCCACCATATACTATTAATACTTTATTACCATATTTTAAGACCTCTTTTGGCAAATCATTGATAGCTCCTTTTCCAAAAATAATTTTTGTAGGATTTTGATATACGAAATTTAACATTGCTATTAACCTCCTTCAATTTTTCAAATAAAAAATATCACAATCCTAAGAGATAAAATACCCTTTTTAATGATTATAAAATGTAGTTTACAAATTATTTTTTTTCTAAATAATTATTTGTAAATAAAATTTGAATTTTATATAATAAATTAAGGTGATAATGATGTTATTAAGAGAACAAATGAAACATATTCATTTTTCAAATAGTGAGACAATAATCATTGACTATATCTTAGAAAAAAATGAATTAATCAAAAACTATTCGATAAAAACGATTGCTAAGGAAACCTATACTTCTCCATCTACTATGATTAGAATTTCTAAAAAATTAGGGTTTTCAGGTTGGAATGAATTTAAAGAGGCATTTATTGAAGAAACAGAATATTTAAAAAGACATTTTACAGACATTGATGCTAATATTCCTTTTACAGATAAAGATACAATTATGAAGATTGCTAGTAAAATTGTTAACTTACATCAAGAAAGTGTAATGGATACCTTGTCTCTCATACAATATGATAATTTGCAAAGAGCTGTCCAGATATTAAAACGCTCACGTAACATTCATGTTTTTGCTATTGCAAATTTAAATTATGCTGGAGAAGAATTTGTTTTTAAATTAAACAGAATTCACAAAAATGCTTATATAAATCCAACTCAAGATAATATGTTTCAAAATGCACTAATGGCTACTCAAGATGAGTGCGCTGTTTGTATTTCTTATTCTGGTGAAACACCTACCTTATTAAAAACTGCTCACTTTTTAAAACGCAATCAAGTTCCAATCATTGCAATTACAAGTCTAGGAACTAACAGTTTGTCAACAATTGCTGATGTTACATTAAATATTACAACAAGAGAGAAATCATTTTCTAAAATCGCAAATTTTTCCTCATTAGCTTCAATCAATATAATTTTAGATATCTTATATAGTTGTTTATTCTCTTTAAACTATCAAAAAAATCTTGATTATAAATTAAAGATTGCTAAAGAAATTGAAACAAATCGTATTATTGATAACGAAATAATTAGTGAAGACACAAAGGAGTATTAAAATTCAATAATTGATTAACAAGTTATTCAAGAGCTATTTTTTAATTGTTCACTTAAATATCAATATTGTATTCATTATTTAATAATCTGATGAACCAATTTATGCTGATAGAAGCATTACAATGAAGATTCTCTAAATTTTAAAGTAAGCAAGGATATTGAAATACTAAAAGTACATGAAAGTAATATTATTATTCATTCACTGCCTTTTATAAGAACTTCTATATTTATGTATAGTATGTATTTTGCTAATAGCGCCACAAAAACAATCATAATATAAACGTCATTTCACATATCATCTCAATTTAATCGGTTTCTTTACAATAGAACACATTACCAAACAATTCAAAGTTTTCTATAAAAAAAACACTACATATTAGATTTTCTTAACAACATTATGCAATTAATTATTAATTTTTAATTGACATTAAAATATTATATGTTACAGAAAAGAGGATGTACACATCCTCTTTTCTGTAACACTTCTATCTCACAACTCATTTAGGTATCAGATCATCCAAATAAAATTTCTCACACATTTAACTTTTTCTTTATTATGAGCAAAATTCACAAAATAATACTTTTAAAAATTTGTATGAACTAACAAAAATATTTAATACCACAATCTTCTTTTATCAAGATGAACGTCACAAAGTAAATAATTTTACAAATTATAATTGATTGTTCTAATATATAACAGATATACTATTTTAATTCTTTAACACCTATTTCTATGATTTCCATTTGCATTAAGGTTTGATCATGTGTAATGATCTGTGGTTGATGATGTACAATACAGTCATAGATTCCATCATAAACTCTACCATAATCACCATCAACACTTGGTACTTTTTCTTCATGATATTGTCCCTGGTCATCTATATATGTCAAAACTCCAAAATGGGCAGGTGTATCCTTTCCAAAATCAGGATGATCTGGCATATAGAACAATTTAAGATGTTCTTCCTGACGGTCTTTGGTTTGTTTTATAAACATTCCTTTTTTACCATAAACAATGAAACTTGGTCTTTCTTTGATTCTAAAATAACTAGATTTGACTGATATTTTTAATATTCCATAATAAAGGTCTAAATCAAAATAATCATTCATTCTTCCTTCACCAAGCAATTGTCTGACATCATAATGAATATAATCTGGTTTACCAAAATATGAAATTACCTGATCCAAAGTATGACATCCATGACCATATAAATACGACATAGCAGGATCAAATTGATGTACATTTTCAGGAACTTCAGGACGGAAATAATCAAAATGCATTTCTAATTCTAATAAATCACCTAATTTTCCACTTTCAATGACTTTTTGAACAGTTAAAAAATCACTATCATATCTTCTGTTCTGATAAGCTGAACAGTACAATCCTTTCTGATTGGCTAAAGTAAAGATTTCTTTCGCTTGCTGACTATTTTCCATAAATGGCTTTTCAACCAGACAATGTTTACCGGCTTCTAAGACCATTTTGGCATATTGATAATGAAAATGATGGGTTGTACAAATAACAATCATATCGATTTGTGGATCATGCAATAATGCTTCGACATCTTCACAGTATTCAACACCATCAATAGCTGACCATAGATCATGACTGACATGGATATCAAAAATCTTTTTTATTAAAAAACGATCTGGTCTTTGTAAAACAAAAGGAATATGATAACGATTAGCACTTTTGCCATTTCCAATATATCCTAATACTAATTTATGATCGATCATTGTCAAATACAACTCCTTCCTGTTTTCTTCCCGCTTCCATAACCTTTGATATTTCCATACTTAAATTCAACATCTCCTGTTGAGTTATATAATCCTTTTCTTCAATCATTCTTATAAATTCTTCAAATTCGTAATATAGACGATGTTTTATCGAGTCATCCTTATAAAAAGTTTCTTGTCCCTTATTATCGATAAACTTATATGAAGTCATCTGATTAACTGGCTTTTCAATAATAATTACTCCTTGATCACCTTGAATAGTTGATATAATTGGTGCCTTGCAATCTTTTGCTCCAATTGAAACAGCTTTAAATTTTTTATAGTCTAAAAACATGATTCCACTTGTATCAATTCCTTTTTCGATATTCGCAAAATAATAGCTATCTTGTGGAGTACCAAACAATCCCATAATAGCATTAAGATTATAAACATTTATATCCATTAGAGCTCCACCTGATTTATGATAATCAAATGCAGGTAAAATATGACCATTTTTAAATGCATCATAGCGAGATGAGTATTGGCTATAATTAAAATTAACCATTTTGATATTTCCAACCTTATGAATATTTTCTTTTAATGAGCGAAATGCTGGCAAATAATGAATATTCATTGCTTCAAATATCATCACATGCTGCTTATTGGCAATTTCTATTAATTCTTCTAGTTCTTTGGAATTTGATGTAATTGGTTTTTCAATAATTACATGCTTACAATTAAGTAGTGCCTTCTTTGCAAATTCAAAATGCAAATAATTTGGTAAAGCTACATATATTGTATCAATATCACTTTTTAAGAGTAAATTATAATCATAATATACACCATGAATTTGATACTGATTTGCTAGTTTTTCCGTTTCTTCCTTTGTCTGTTTTGTCCCTAATATAGCCATTTTTTCAAAATTAAATTTGTGAATAATTGTTAACAAATCTTTAACAATCATTCCTGTGCCTAGAATACCTAATTTCATTTTATATCCTCCAATTCTTTTAAAATTTTTATAATTAATTGATGATCATCATCATGTTTTAATCCTGAAATACAAATCGAACCAACACATTGACCGTTTTCGATAATTGGATACCCGCCCCCACAAATAGCATAACTTTCATCATTTAGCCATGATTGATAATCATTTTGATGACAATAAACATAATAAGAACTATGTCCACTATCTAGAACAGTTTTTTCTTTTCGTTTTAACCAATGATCTTCTTTCTTTCCATCCATTAGATACTGAAAAATTAAAAGGTTTTTATAAGTAATCCTAATCCCTACTGCTTTTAAATTTTCTTTTTTTACAATTTGTTGAGCTTTAATACCGATATTCAGTGCATCTTCATGACTAAAACTCTCAAATGAAAAGACGCCCTTTTCTAATAAACTTTTTCTCATGAATATCCCTCCTTCAATATACTTTTTACCATATGCTAAAACGATAATAAAGATTTCACTCACATATAGAAACCAAGGTACGATTTTTTAATTTTTAAAAAAAATAAGTCTGAACTTAAAGTTCAGACTTTGTTAGCATTTTTTAATTTAGCATATAACAGTGAATAAATAATATTTAATACATATTGGAATGCTAACTGAGAATAAAAAGTTGCTATTTTATTATTACTTTCTTCATCAGGTAATAAAATACACATATCACTCTTTGTAGCAATGAGACTATTTTCATTGGCAGTAATTGTAATTACTTTACACCCGCTTCTTTTTAATATATAAAAACATTTTTTTAAATCTGCAGATTCTCCACTATAGCTAATGAATAAGGCACAATCTTGAGATTTGGCACTACTACTAATAAAAATTTCTTCATGATTATCTGTAGCAGAAATAGCATAATAATTAATCTTTATTAATTTATTTATAAAACTCTTAGCTGTTATTCTTGAATCACCTATAGAATAAACAAACAATCTTTTTGCTGAAAAAATTGCTTTTACAATCTGTTCCAAAATATCTATATCAAGGTTTGCATTAATAATATCAATACTTTCTTTATATAAATTCGATATATTATTAACTATTTCTAAAACCGTCTCAGAAGAATAAAATGGAATTGTAAAATCAACTGTGTGTTTTATATGTTTTTGTGATTCTATTTCTTTAATCAAGCGTCTTTTCAGTTCTTTATATCCATTACATTTTAACTTACGACACGTTCTTAGAATTGTTGCGTTAGATGTATATGTTACCTTAGCAAGTTGACTAATATTCATTAAAGTAATTTTACTAATATTTTCTTTTATATATTGAACAACTTTCCATTCTACATCAGTAAATAATTTCCTTTCATCTAAGAGTTTTATCCAACTCATTACCTGCATTCCTCCTATTGATCATTTAAATCACTCTAATATATAAACTATATCATAAATTTTGTAAACTTTCTATTTAATTTAATATTTAAAGGAATTAACGAACGTATTCAAAAAACTATTTTTTCCGAACTTTTTCAGGGACCCACTTTTTCATAACATTATAATAATCTTTCATTTCTCCATCTACTACAAATCGGCCGTCACCTATTGCATGAAAAATTTTTGCTTCTTTTAAAGAGTCATTAAAAACTACACGTAATGGTTCTAATATTATTAATCCATGCTTTTCAATATAATCAATAACATGACATTCAATTCCAGTACGACATTGTTTAATCATAGGTGCCTTAACTTTAAGTGAAGATATTTTAGATAAATTGAATAATTCGAATTTATTATTTTTTGGCCCATTAATTGTCCCAATTCTAACTGTTTCTTCTATTAAATCTACTGTTGGAATACAAACGACACATTCTTTTGTTTCTAATAAAGTATTAAACGAATGATTCCATGGACCAGTAGAAATGGCTATGTGACCTTCATAATTCATAGCCATAGTCCAAGAAATAGTCATGACATTGTCATCGTGTCCATCATTTGTTGTAATTAAAGTGACGGGTCCTTCTTCAATAAAAGTAAAGGCTTTTGCAACTGGTAATTCTACAAACATTTTGTTTTCTCCATCTATTTGTATTTAATTTTATATGTCAAGATAATAGAAGCAAAAACAAATGTAATAGTATTGGCTCCAATTAAATTATAATCGTGAATATTCCATCCATGGATAATCCATAAAAATACACCTAAGACAAACATTGTGTACATTCCTAAAGAAATACTTGATGTATCTTTAGTTTTAATGACTTGATAAGCCTGTGGTAAAAAAGATAATGTTGTGAGTATTGCGGCAATTGTTCCAATCATATATTTACCTCCTTAATTTATATACTTTTACAAAAAGCATTTGTGTAAATTTCTAAATAATCATCATCTGATAAAGGTAAAGGATCGGCTGTTATATCTCCACCTAATACTTCATGGATTTTAGATGGATAAAGGTTTATTTCTTCTTTAGTAATACCTTCATCACTCATTTTCAAATCAGCACAACCTATATCTTCAATTAACAGATCTAAAGCTTTGATAAAATCTTGACCATTGGTTACATTTTTCATTCCCATTGCTTTAGCCATCTTCATCATTGGAATTTCAGCAGCCTGTCTAGATGCAAAATAATCATAATAAGCATGTGCAATTTCAATCAATCCTGCACCATGAATTAGATTTTCATGAAAACTTCCCATGACATGTTCCATTGTATGCGCTGATGTACACATCATATAATATCCTGCTAAAGAATTAGCTAAAGCAAGATAAGCACGTGCTTCTTGATTGTCGCCATCACGATAAGCTATTGGTAAATATTTAGTAACTAATTCAATAGTCTTTAAGGCAAACATCTCTGCCATTGGATGAACATTTTTATTAATTACAGTTTCAGATGCATGAAAAAATGCATCCATACCTTGATAAGCTGTTAATTTTGGTGGGACACTCATCATCAAATCACTATCCACAATAGATAAAACTGGAAACATGGATATATGCATAATAGCACTTTTTTCTTTCATAATATCATTAGAAATAACGGCACCCATATCAACCTCACTAGCTGTTCCGGCTGATGTTGTAATACATACAAGTGGTGCAGCGTTATGAGTTGGTACTTGTTTTTTACCATGTTGACTTTGTGAAAAATCCCAAATATCTCCAACATTTTCCATCATTAAAGCTATACATTTAGAACAATCCATAACAGATCCACCACCTAAAGCTAAAACGAAATCACAACCATGATTTTTAGCCATTTGAACTCCATCCATAACATTTTCTACAGTTGGATTTGGTCGAATTTGATCAAATAAAATATATTCAACTTGTGCAAGATCCAATTCATTTTGTACTCTTTGTAAATAACCATATTTTTTTACTGATTTTCCTTGAGAAGTCACAATAAGTGCTTTTTTTCCAGGTAAAATTTGTAAATGTAAATCATTCAATCTCCCTGGTCCGAATAATACTTTTGTAGGCATATAAAAATCAAAATTATACATAATCTTTTCCTCCTTACTAATTTCTGAACCTTCATTTCAACTAATGCATGAAGTTGACATGGTTCTTCTTAATAAATTATTTCTTCTTCTGTTAATTGTAATTCAGCACCTTTGATTACTCCAACAATACAATGTATCTTTGTAAATCCAACAACTGGTACTGTAACTTTAGACATTAGGCAACCTAAAGAAATTTGAGCCATCGTAATACCTTGCTTATCTTCTAACTTTTCTAATCAATCGTAATAGTTCTATCTTCAGCTTCTGTTGGATCACATTTTCTCTTAGCATAACTATATTCTTTTAATAGTTTTGATTGTTCACCTGAATATTTTGATAATCTTCCAAAAGCTAGAGCACTATATGGTGTCATAGCGATATTATCTTCTTGACATAATTTAACCATTTCACTTTTTTCTTCTCTAAAAATCAACTTATAATGTCCCTAACTTGAAATAAATCCATTATATCGTTTAGATTGAAGAATCATATTGGCTTTAAAGCAAAACAGTTTGAAATGCCGATATATCGAACCTTACCAGATTGTATCATCTTATGTAATCCTTCTAAATAATCCTGAATAATCGCGTTTAATGCAATGGATGTAAAATATATAAATCAACATAAGCCATATCTAATCTTTTTAAACTTGCTTCTAGACATTTTTTACCGTATTCTTGGCGGATATACTACTACAATATATTTTGCTGTCGGGATGATCAATTTAGTTGCACAAAGCACATCCACTCTTTTAGAAAAATCTTTAATTGCTCTATCAAAAATTCCTCTCAGGTGCCAGATTGATATATCATTACCGTATTGAAAAAAATAATATCGTTATCTAAAACCTATTTAATGATTTTCATGATACTTCTTGTAGTAAAGTCCAATTATGTATTTCAGGTATAATTTTACCTGGAATTTTCTTCTGCAGATTGCCAAATTCCATACATCCCAAACAAACTTTAGATACCATTAAATCACTATTACTTAATTTTACATATTATTGCTTTTTCTCATACTATATTTGAACTAACTCATATTCACGACTACCAAATCCTAAATTAGCAGCTGCTTCAATTGTATGAATTCCATTTAATGATTCAATACGTTCAATTAAATGTTTTTTACCAGAATCAGTAGAACAATAAACTAAATCAATACATGCCTGATCAATGGCAATTGGATCTGTGGATGCTAATATTCCAATATCTTTCATACATGGTGGTTCAGCATTAGCCACACAGTCACAATCAACTGATATATTTTTCATAATATTGATATAAACAATATTTCCTCCGAAATGATCAACAACTGATTTAGCAGCATCCGCCATTGATTCTAAGAACTTATCATGATTAGCAGTCCATATTTCTTCAGGCACTCCTGCTCCATGGATATATGCCTTGCCATAAGAAGATGCACATCCAATAGATAATTGTTTTAACGCTCCACCATAACCACCCATAGGATGTCCTTTGAAATGAGATAGCACCAACATACTATCATAATTTTCTAAATGTTTTCCAACATAGTTTTGTTTAAGTATATGTCCATCAGGAATATCTAAAACCAGATCCGGTCCTTCTTCATCTAATAAATCAAAGGCAAAATATTTGGTCCAACCGTGATTTTTTATAGTTCTCCAATGTTTTTGTGTTTCATTTCTTTCACCATTATAAGCAGTATTACATTCAACAACTGTTCCACCTACTTCATCAATAATGGGTTTAAAAAAATATGGTCTTAAAAAATTTTGATTACCTGCTTCACCTGAATGTAATTTAATTGCAATTTTACCTGGTAGAAAAACACCTAAAGCCTTATAAATTTTTAATACCATTTCCGGTGTAATAGTTTTTGTAAACAACACTTTTGATTTCATAGTTGATTTCACCTCTTTACTTAATTTTTTTATAGTTGATAATCTAAAGCAAAATGTTATGACATTAATTTAATATAGCTTGCTGTGTATCTTTTAATACTTCATACGCAACTTTTAAATCAGAGATGTTATCTACAGCATCTTCCATTGGACACATTCCATCTTTTGTACGATTGATAATATAAGGTACTCTTATAGTATAATCATAAGAGATCTGATATTGATCAAATATCTCAATGGCACTTTCACTAATTAAATAAGCATAAACATAACCTACCATTGATAATGTGAGTAACATCGCAGCTGCTTTTCCAATAACTTTGTCAACAATAACAGAATCTTTAAAATAATAAATATCTTTTTTCATTGGATTTAATATTGGTGCAATACCATGAAGATGTGAATCATATATCTTGCCATTCCTAAATGTAACAAATGATGAATTGTTTTCTTTAAGCATTTTTTGTAATTGTTGCAGTCTCATCAAGATATCCTCCTTTGATAATTGCTGTTACAATCCCAGGGACAAAAATCAATTGAATAATAATCCCTGGTATTCCAGTAGATGTTGCCGCGATAACTGCCATTATCCCACCTAATGGTATACCCAAAATATATGTTGCAATAGAAATCACCAATCCATAAACAACTCTTCCTATGATCATTGATATAACTAGAGCTATCACCAATCCCATTTTCTTTTTATAAAATTGAAGATGTTGAAACAAATATCCACTAACGGTTCCATAAGTTGCAAGTTCGACAACCATAAACAAAACACGATCTACACTAGGCATACCTGTCAACACAAAACTTGTTAGTGGTGCAAATATACCCAAGAATAAACCAAAAACAGGCCCTAATAATAATCCACCAATAAAAACGGGAATATGCATTGGTAAAAAAACAGAACCTGCCTGTTGCATACCAGTCATATGAAATATCTGCGGTAGTAATAATGACAAAGCTAGACATAAAGCTCCAAATGTTAATTTCTTCGTTCTCATATTTTTTCTCCTAACTAAACAATTTTTTATCATTTCCACTGCTTATTTTGAAAAACACAACCAAAAGAAAGCAAATTATCATACACCAAAAACAAACAAAGTATAAATTTCCATATGATGTCATATCAATAATATATCCAGCTATATTTTGAAAAATAATAGAAACTAAATTCTTTAATGTCGCTACAATAGCTAAAGCTGTAATTTGTTGATTTTCATCAATAATGGTATTAACAACTTTCAAATTAATCATGATATAAAGCATTCCTGCAGGATGCTTTGCGATAAAGGTAGCTATAATTATAAAAATCATTGGTAAATCAAAAGCATAAACTGCACATTGCATACATACCATTGAAACTGAGATTAACAATAATATTTTATTTGCTAATTTATCCATAAAACGTCCTGAAAACAGTACTAATGGTGCTTCACAGAATACTGCCAGTGATAAAATTGTTGAAGCCATGTCTACTTTTAATCCTTTGTCTGTCAACATAGACGGAATAAAAGTATTTGACATATTAGTAACTCCATAAAAAACCGCACAAATAGCTAAATAATAAATAAATTTTTTATTTTTAAACAAATCAATTGATCTTGTTTTTTCTTTATTTTCAATAGATTCTTTCTTAATTTGTGGTTGCGTACCTATTAGACCTAAGATACAAAGTGACATGGTTAATACAAAAACAATAAAAATAGATTGTGGGGAAACTTTATCATATAATAATCCAGCAATCTGAGAACCTAATGCATACCCAATAGTTCCCCATATTCTAATTTTCCCATATTGATAAGGTGATGCAGTAGCTATCTTTTCCATAACCGGATTAACACCATTAATCATCATTAGAACAACACTATAACTAACTGTTATCATCAATAGGTTTCGTGAAAGCATAAAAACAATACCACCTATCACAGCTATAGTGAATAAGATAACATTTACCTTTTTCAAATTATACTGGTTATTCCATTTTCCAATTATTGGTTGAGTAAATAATGAAGTTAAAAAAGAAGCAGAAACTACCAAAGATACTTCACTTGCTTTAAATCCCAAACCAATTAAATAAACAGAAATTAAAGCACTAAACAATGCCCATGATAAATAATAAAAATTGTACATCAAAAAATAACTCAAATAACTATTTTGATATTGTGTCCATAGACTTACTTTTAAATCATTTCTTACAGTTTCCATAAATATCCTCCTTACGCAAATTAAAATAACATATAGAGAACATTAAAAAAACATATTAGAAACACATTCGAAAATCATTCTTAAAATATCATCCTGATAATTACAATTTTGTAAATTGTTTTTACAACCTCCTATTAAAATCTTTATTTTCAAACTAAGAGTCATTAGTTTTAAAGAATCTTATGTATGGATACAAATCATAATGTTAAAGATTGAAAACATTAATAATAAGAACAAATTTCAGATTATATATAAAATTCATTATAAAACATTTATTAATAGTAAAAGCAACATGGACAAATTAAAAATATTATGTAAAAAAGTTTTTATATTTTCTATGATCATTCAAATAAAATCCTATTTAAAAACAAATTTCATGATATTCATAAATATTTTAATAACTTCAAGGTCTTACGAATAAATATAAATATTAATGCTATAAAAAGTATTCTCAATTAAAGTACAAAATTGAACATATTTAAAAATAACAAAAAAAAATCATCTTTGTATAATTAATAAGAAAAGAGAAATTACAGAACTCTGTTTATATTGAAATATTTATTTATTAATACAAGATAAAAAAATATATTAAAAAATATTAGATATACAAACCAATAATTAAGAACAGAAATGTAAATATTATTTTCAAATCAATATTAAATATATTTAGAATATGTAAATGCTATTTGAAAGTCTTTAGAAAATATTTTTTTAAATAATATTCTATGAAATAATCTTCACTGTAAAGGAGGTAATTTTATGGAAGAAAAATTAAAAAATCAAAAAATATCTAAGTTATTATTGACGTTAGCTATACCATCCATATGTGGTCAATTAGTAACATTGATATATAACATGGTCGATCGTATGTATATAGGGAGATTGCCATCTGGATCATTGGCTATGGCTGCTATTGGTTTATGTGTCCCTTTAACAACCATTATTACAGCTTTCAATGGTTTGTTTGGTCGTGGAGGTGCCCCGTTAAGTTCAATTTTACTTGGAGAAAAGAAAAAAAATGAAGCAAATCATATATTAACAACGAGTTTTCTATGTTTGGTAATAACATCTGTACTAATAACAACAATTGTAATCATATTTCAAAATCAGCTATTATATTTATTTGGTGCTAATGAAGAAACAATTCAGTATGCAAAAGATTACATTTCTGTTTACTGCTTAGGAACAATCTTTATTCAACTTACTGTTGGTTTAAATTATTTTGTAAATGCACAAGGATACACGCGTTTTAGTATGTTAACAGTCCTCTTGGGAGCTGGGCTAAATATTGTACTAGATCCTTTGTTTATTTATCAATTCAATATGGGAGTTAAAGGTGCAGCACTAGCAACAGTTTTATCACAAGCTATTTCATTCATTTTTGTTATTAAATTCTTTTTTGGTAAAAAAACTATTTTACATATTCAATTCAAGAATTTTCATATACAATGGAACATCTTAAAAAAAATATTGACATTAGGGTCTTCTCCATTTTTTATGTCAGCATCTGAAGGACTTTTAACTATTTCATTTAATCAGCAATTACTTAGTTTTGGCGGTTCATTAGCAGTAAGTGCAATGACAATTATGACATCAATGTTTCAATTTGTATTGCTCCCAATTGAAGGAGTTGCATCCGGTAGCCAACCAATTATTTCCTATAATTACGGGGCTAAAAATTATCAAAGATGTAAAGAAACAATATCATTAGCAATGAAAGTAACATGTTCATATAGTTTATTGGCGGTTTTATTGATGATATTATTCCCGCAAGTATTTGTGAGTATATTTACCAATGATAAAGAACTATTAAATTTAGGAAGCTGGATGTTAAGAGTATATATATTAGGTGGCTGTATTATGGGAATAAATTCAACATGTCAACAATCATATAATTCATTAGGTGAAGGAAAACTATCTTTTTTCTTCGCATTCTATCGAAAAATCATTTTACTGATTCCATTAATTTTCATTCTTCCTATGTGTATTGAAAATCAGGTTTTTGCAGTCGTACTAGCAGAGCCAATATCGGATTTTATTACTACAATTACAAACTTTATATATTTTCAAAAAAGATTTCTTCCTAATAAACTAAAAAAGGATGAAATAAAAAGAATATCACATTATTCAACAAATTTAATAAATAAAGGAGCATAAAAATGAATATTGATACTAAAGTTAAACTATGTTGTTGCCAACAAATGCCTATAATAGCTTTGGGAGTATGGCAAAGTGGCAAAGATACAAAAGAAGCAGTGTTAAATGCATTAAAAGCTGGTTATCGTCATATTGACACAGCATCATGTTATGGTAATGAAGAAGCCGTTGGAATGGCTATTAAAGAAAGTGGAATTCCAAGGGAAGAAATTTTTGTTACTACAAAATTATGGAATGATGATATTAGACAACATCGAACTAAAGAAGCTCTTGAAGAAAGCTTAAATAAGTTAGGTTTGGATTATATAGATTTATATTTAATACATTGGCCAGTGGAAGGATATATTGAAGCATATTTAGAAATGGAAAAATTAAAAGAAAAAGGTTTAATTAAAAGTATTGGCGTTTCTAATTTTAGAAAGTCTCATTTGCAAAATCTTTTAGCAAATGTACATAAAATTCCTAGTGTTAATCAAATTGAAATAAATCCTCAAATGCAAGATGAAGAGACTATTCAATTCTGTCAGGAGAATAAAATAATATTAGAAGCTTGGTCACCACTTGGAAGTGGAGCCTGTTTAAATATTCCAGTAATAGGTATAATAGCAGAAAAATATCATAAATCTTCAGCACAAATTATTTTAAGATGGTTGCTGCAAAGACATATTGTAGTTTTACCTAAATCTATTCATAATGACCGTATTAAAGAAAATATAAATCTATTTGATTTTGAATTAACAGAAGAAGAAATGAACTTAATGAATGCTTTGAACCAAAACAAAAGAACTGGTCCAAATCCAGATGATTTCGATTTTTAAAACTAAAATAATAAACTATTACAAAAACAGCTATTTGAGTTACCTACTAATGTATTTCTTTTATTTTTTCTCTTTAGCTGTTTTTTCAGGATATATATCTGTTTATCTAATGGATAAAGGGTATCAAAGCACACAAGTATCGTTTGTTGTATCATGTACTTATATTTTCTCAATGATTATTCAACCAATTATTGGCTATCTAAATGATCACTATCACCAAAAAAGATTAAATATACTAATTTTATTATTAGCTGCTCTACTTGGAATAGTCTTTATCTTCGCAAAAAACATTTATATGATTGCTTTTATTTATAGTTTTGCCTTAGGGTTGTTCAATGCAGCTAATCCTGTTATTGAAAGCATGGCAACCTCCTCATCTTTTTCTTATGGCAAAATAAGAATATGGGGAACAATTGGATATGCTGTAGCATCAAAACTTTCTGGAATTATATATGAAAATATCATTCCAGAAGCGATGTATATTTTCTTTACAATTGGGCTTGTTATTTGTATTGTAGGTATCTATGGAACAAATGATATTAAACAAATAGTAATTCAAAAAAAAGAAAACAGTTCTAATTTATTTAAAAAAAATTTTATTATCTATTTAATTATTGTATTTCTTTTTTATGGTATTACAAACACTAATACTACATATTTACCTGCAATGTATCAGGATATAGGATTCTCAATGACCATTACTTCTTCTATTATTTCTATACTTACCTTATCAGAAATACCAGTAATCTTTTTTTCTAATCACTATATGAATCAAATGTCAAATAAACAATTGCTCAAACTCTGTTTTAGTTTACTTTTAATTCAATTTTTTACTTATTCTTTTTTACATTTACCATTCATAATTATAATTGTCTCAATTTGCACAAAAGCAGTATCAACTATGTTGTTTATCATGCTAAATTTAAAAATTGTTTCAACTATTGTTGAAAAAAATACCAAATGAGTGCTTTAGCACTTGTTCAAACAAGTCGTAATTTTGGATCAATTATTTTTCAAATTGTCACTGGTTTTTTAATAGAAGTTTTCTCTTTTAGAATGTTTTACATGATTTTATTCATACTATCCTTAATAGGAATCATGATTGTTATTTTATACAAAATTCCTGATGGCAAAAAATTACATTTATTTGATTAATCAAGTCTTAAATAAAAGATATTGGTTTGAGACCAATATCTTTTAAAATTCTTCTTCTCTCATAATATCAACTGTAGAAAAACGTCCTTTTTCAATCATTTGAGAAATTCTTGTTTTTCTTTCCAAATTTTTTTCATAATCCAACGAAAAAACACAGGAATATAATAAATCTAAAATATATTCAAAAGAAACATCTGTAGAAAATGTAGCAATTTTCGAATAAAGTTTTTCTCTTGTACAAATTCTTAAGACTACATCAGCATTTTTAGAGAGCGTATTTTCACCAATATTTGTAATTGCTATAATTGGTATTTTATTTGTCTTTAAAGCTTGTATAACCCTTGAAAGAATTGGTGTTTCACCAGAATAAGAAACAATTATTGCACAAGAATTTAAATCAGCATTGATTGCACTATAAACCAGTTCTCCTTGTAAATTACAAACCATAACTTTCTTTTTAATTCTTGACATATTATGAGCAAATTCTTGTGTAATCAATCCGTTATTACTTACTGCAAAAAGATATATAGAAGAATATTTTTTTAGCATTTGAACAGCCTTCTGTAAATCATCATGTCTAACAAGAGATAATGTATCATCAATAGCTTCTTTTTTTAATATGGCGATTTTAGATGCTATTGACATGATAGTATCATCATTAGTAAAAGGAAGATTAGCATCAATATCTAAAAAATGTGTTTCTAGATATTCTTCTTCTTTTAAATATGCTTCTTTTAATTCATTCCAACCATTAAAGTTCATTTTATGAGCAATTCGAATTAAAGTTGACGGCGATGTATATGTAGCTTCTGCAATATCTTTTATTGTCATATTTTTGATTTTCATCTTTTCATTAAGAATATAATCAACAATCAATCTTTCGCTATTAGAAAATTCACATCGTTCTAATCTTTCTCTTATTAACATTTTGATCACCACTTTTTATTTTAGCATAATTTAATCTAAATAACTATAAGGAACGTTATCGATGAAAATATTTATTTCATGTTATAAATTGAAAACTTATTCTTTCACTAAATAATTTATAGTTGGCTACTTTAAGAAAATCATTTTTTATAAGTATAATATTTATATTGTTAAATAATTTATATTTCACTTGTCATTTATATTCAAGTTGTACATTTCATCTACTTTATACTAAAATAACTTATAAAAAATAATTATTTTACAACAATGTTGACAATCTTTCCTGGAACAACAATAATTTTGACGATGTTTTTCCCGTCAGTATGAACTTTGACATTATCTTGTGATAAAGCAATTTCCTGGATGTTTTCTTTGCTTTCATTTTTATCAACCAAAATCTTTGCTCTGAGTTTTCCGTTGACCTGAACACCCATCTCAACAGTATTATTAACTGTTTTTTCTTCATCATAGCTTGGCCATGGTTCATATGCCAATGTCTGATCATGACCCATTAACTGCCACATTTCTTCACTGACATGAGGAGCAATACATGATAACATTTTTACAAAGTTTTCTGCATATCCTTTATAAACTGTTTCTGCCTTATAACATTCATTAATGAAGATCATCATCTGTGAAATCGCTGTATTAAAGTTCAATGTTTCAAAATCGTTTGTCACTTTTTTCACTGTTGAATGATAAACAAAATCCAGCTTGCCATCATTTTGATCTGTCAGTTTATCTGATTCAATAAATAAACGATAAACTCGATCCAGCCATTTTCTGGCACCTTCTACCCCTGCAGAAGACCAAGGTTTACTTGCTTCTAAAGGTCCCATAAACATTTCATACAGACGTAACGTATCAGCTCCGTACTGTTTTACGATATCACTAGGATTAACAACATATTTTGGGAAACGTTTTCCCATTTTTATTCCATTTTCACCTAAGATCATTCCCTGATGAACCAGTTTCTTAAATGGTTCTTTAACTGGTGACAGTCCTTTATCATAAAGGTAATTGTTCCAGATCCTTGAATACATCAGATGTCCTACCGCATGTTCTGGTCCACCAACATATAAATCAACTGGCATCCAATGTTTCAGCAATTCATAGTTCGCAAATTCCTTATCATTATGAGGATCGATATATCTTAAGAAATACCAGCTTGATCCAGCTGATCCTGGCATCGTGCTTGTTTCTCTTTTTCCAGTTTTGCCATTTTTATTGTACTGTTTCCATTCGACTGCATTTTCTAATGGTGCCTGACCATTATGACCTTTATAATCTTCCAGTTCAGGCAAGATCAATGGCAGTTCATCATCTTCCAGCAGATAATCCGTTCCATCATCAAGATGAACAATAGGAACTGGTTCTCCCCAGTATCTTTGTCTGGCAAAGATCCATTCTCTGAAACGGTAATTCGTTGTTCTTCTGGCAACACCCATCTTTACCAGTTTTTCAGTAATAGCTTCTTTCGCATCTTCGACGATCATACCACTGAACTCTTCCGAATTGACCAGTTTGCAGTTTTTACCCAGATATTCATTCTTTTCAAATGCTTTTTCAGTAACATCTCCACCATCAATGACCTGAATCATTTCAATACCATGAACCTGCGCATATTCAAAATCACGCTGATCATGGGTAGGCACGGCCATAACCGCACCTGTACCATAATTTGCTAAAACAAAGTCCCCAATAAAGACTTCAACTTCTTTACCATTAGCTGGATTGATTGCTTTAATTCCTTCTAAACGGCAACCACTCTTTCCTTTATTTAATTCTGTACGATCCATATCTGATTTAGAAATCGTTTCCTGAATATAGGCTTTGACTTCTTCCTGATTTTTGATTCTAGGCATCAGTTCCTGAACCAGTTCACCATCAGGTGCCAAAACCATAAAAGTAATTCCATAGATCGTTTCAATACAGGTTGTATATATCGAGAAATTGCCACCACCGACAATTTCAAAATCAACTTCCACACCTGTCGATTTTCCAATCCAGTTTCTCTGCATTTCTTTCGTTGATTCTGGCCAGTCAATTTCATCAAGCCCTTCTAACAGTCTTTCCGCAAAAGCTGGCTGATCAATACACAACTGTTTCATGTTTTTACGAACGACTGGAAAACCACCTCTTTCACTTTTTCCATCAATGACTTCATCATTTGACAGAACTGTTCCCAGCTCTTCACACCAGTTAACTGGCATATCAACATATTTTGCATATCCATCTTTATAAAGCTGTTTAAAGATCCATTGCGTCCAGTGATAATAATCTGGATCACTTGTTGAAATCACTCTTGACCAGTCATAATCAAATCCCAGCTCTTTTAACTGTTTTGAAAAATAAGCAATATTTTTCTGTGTAAAACCATTAGGATGATTTCCTGTCTGAACCGCATACTGTTCAGCTGGCAAACCAAATGAATCATATCCCATTGGATGCAAAACATTATATCCCTGCATTCTTTTCATTCTTGATATGATATCAGTTGCTGTATAACCTTCAGGATGTCCTGCATGTAATCCTACCCCACTAGGATAAGGAAACATATCTAGCGCATAAAACTTAGGTTTTGAAAAATCCCATATATCTGTTTTAAAAGTTTCGTTTTCTTCCCAGTACTTTTGCCATTTTGGTTCCACTTTAGTGTGATCAAATGTCATTTTCTTTCCTCCTTATCAATAAAAAAAGCGTCCTGTCTAAGGACGCTATAAAAACGCGATACCACCTTAGTTCATGATCGAAATCATGCCCTCTATACTTTAACGCAGCATTACGACATTTATTACTCAATTTCACAAATGTATCTCCTAGGCGAGTTCACAAACACTACAGACAGTTTCCACCAAACACTGACTCTCTAGATATAGTTGGATTGCTAGTACTCCTAATCATCGATTTTTATGTGAATTAATTATATCATAATCCTATTTTTATGCAATAAAAATTTATCCTTTCAGACCATCAATAATATCAATGTGAGTGGCTTTATAAACCGGTATCATACAGCTAACAGCTGTCAGCATCAGAGAAAAAAGAAAAACCGTCATGACCATCTGCATATTCAGGGTAAAAATATGTTCACCTTGATCACTAATATACTGTTCGATCAGTCCATTAAAAAGTTGCAGCAGATTATTCAAAAGCAAGGTTGCTTCAATAAAAGCACATATAACGATGATCACCCCCTGTGACAGCACCAAAAGAGAAATCTGTATTGCGGATGCTCCTAAAGATTTAAAAACAGCAAACATCTTTTTCCGTTTTATGACATTCAGATAAAATACTTCTCCTAAAAGAAAACAGGAACTGATAATGATCATTAAACTGAAGCCAAACAGAATTTTTTGTAATTGATCCATTTTTTCATCAATTGAAGACGTCAGTCCCGCATTAGCAACCTGAAACTGATACAGCGGATAATCTTTTTTCAGTCTGTCAATGTCATCGCTCTTTTCAGTCTGAACAAAAAACAGCTCTCCTTCCTTAACCGAAAAGAGTTCCTGACAGAAATTACTGTAGGCAAATTCTTTTAAATAAACTGTATGCAGTGGTGTTTCCTGACAAGTCACACCGACGATATCAACTGTCACTGCCGCTGTTTTCTGCCCGTTTTTCAAGTAAAGATGGAGCTTTTCATTAAGCATATTTTCTTTTTGGAAATGCTGACACAAGGCTTCATAAGTATTCTGGCTGACCAGCATATCATGATCGTTCTTGATATTCTTTCCCATCAGCAGATCCCCTTTTGCCCTCTGACTGTAATCCGAAATGTAAAACAGATCATTTTCCGTCAATGTTTCATCAAAAGACAGACCCAGCAGTTCAATGTCTGTATATTCCATACATCTGTACACAATGTAATCCTTGTGAATACTATCTAGTTCTTTAACTGTGATATTCTGTCCATCTTTTCTTTGACATAGGATGGTTGTCGAAGGTATAAACTGTTCAATGGTTTTTTGAATCTGTTGATGAGAAGCTTCTGCTAAAGAAAAAGCAAGAAGTATTGATAAAATCGCCACAAAAATAACCTGGATCATCAGCAGATGACTTCTCCAAGACAGCTTGAACAATTTCACGATCAAAAAAGCAAACGGTTTCTGCTTACCCTTTTTTTCAGCATATTTTCGAAAAGATTTCCGTTTCTTCATCAAAATGAGTTTTCCATGATCTAATCGATATAAATGATCACTGTATTTTCTAGCCAGCACCATATCATGACTGACCGCAATCACCAGTTTCTCTTTAGCGAGTTCTCTTAAAAGTGAAAAAACAGTTTCACTGTTTGCTTCGTCAAGTGATCCCGTTGGTTCATCACACAGAATCAGGTCATTTCCTGACATAAAAGCCCGCATAATTGCTGCTCTTTGTTTTTCTCCACCTGAAAGAACAGCGGCTTTTTCATCTGCAAGCATTTCTATTTTCAGCTTTTTTAAATATCGCTTTTCTTTACTGATCTCTATTTTCTTAAAAAAAGCAGAAAGCATATAATTTTCTTTCACTGTCATTTCATCAATCAGATACATGTTCTGAAAAACAAAACCAACATGATTTCTGATATAGTTTTTTTCTGATTTGATATTCTTTCGATTCAAAAGTATCTTCCCGCTGTAATGCTGATCAATTCCTCCTAAAATATGGAGCAATGTACTTTTCCCACATCCGCTTTCGCCAACGATCACAATCAAACCTGTTGCTGGAAAACAGATGGAAATATCATTTAAAACTACGTCATCATATTGCTTGCTTAAATGTTTCAGTTTCAGCATATTACTCCTCCCTTAAAATTGCTATCATATTTATTCTTTTCAACTGGATAGACATCATCCCAAACAGTAAAATGCCAATCAGAAAATAGCCAAGGACATATACAATATAAATATCATAGTCATAAAAAAATAATGTCGGATACTGGAAAATATGAGGTATCCCCAAAACACGATCTGATATATCGCAAATATCTGTCATCTTGATAGCCATAAAACAGCACAAAGATGATATCACGGCATTATGAAAACAGATTATCCAAATTTTTCTTAACAGAAAAAAATAAAACTGTTTTAAGCTCATCCCATTGCTTAAAAAAACAATATAGTATTTCTGCAGTTCAAAAAACATTGACAGCAGTATAAAAAGCATCAAAACGATCACAATCATCGCACCAATAATGATAAAAACCAGGCAAACAGTCTGACACAAGGTCATCAGCTGATCATAAGCCTGAAATCGCTCTGCTATCAGGCAGTATCCCTCATACTCATCACTCAGACAAGCAATCCAGGTAGACACATCATGATAGCTTTTGACATACCGATAACCGGTTGACACATCAATCGTCATTAATTTCAGATCATCGGTAAGTGTCTTATCCCCATAATAGATCACTGGTTCTTCATAATCGTCTCTGATAACCTGTCTGATCACGAATGAAAAACTTTGCTCATTAATGCCATATGTTATTTTTTTCTGCTTGATTTTTTCATAAAAAGCCTCGTTAACAATAATTTCATGGCGCTGAAGATTCTCTTCAATCGGTGAAGACAGAAAAAAATCCAGCCCTTTTATCGTTCCAATATCGAGAAAATACTGATAATTGAGATGTAGTTCTTCCATTTCTTGAACTGTAAAAGGCTGTTTGTTTTTTCTGGTTACAAAAATCAGGTTATTATTGATTGTGTTTGCCTGCAGATCTGTATAATATGCATTTAGTCCCGTTATCCCTGTGATCAAAAGTGTCATTGTCAAAAATATATAAATCTGCGAAAAAAATATCATCATTAGTTTGTTTTTTTGAAAATACAGCATTTTCAGACTTTCTTTCAACAGCAGCGAGCGTCTATGTATACATTCAAAATAATATTTATGATACTTGCTCCATGAAAAAACGTAATGATGATGAAGATGCTGAAAATCTATAAAATAATCACAGTAAGCTATTGCCTTTTGATCGTGACTTACCATGATAATAAGATGATTGCGACTGTATTTTTTTAAATAACGGTATACCTGTTGACGGTTTGCTTCATTTAAGGCTCCAGTCGGCTCATCACATAAAATAATAGGACAATGTGAAAGTAGAGCTCTGACAATAGCTACTCTTTGTTTCTGCCCTCCTGAAAGATCTTTCAGTTTCTTATTTTTAAATTTCTCCAGTCCAAAAACAGTCAACAATTCATCAGCTTCTCTCTTAGAAAAAACTGTACCTTTGATCCGGTTAAACATAACACAGTTTTCATATACATTCAAAAAATCAAACAAACGATAATCCTGATAGATCATGGCAATATAATCACGATTATAATACGGCAAATCAATAATATTTTTCTGATTGATCAGTATCTTCCCTTCATACTGCCTGTCTAAACCAGCAATCAGATGCAGCAAGGTCGTTTTACCGCAACCACTTTCACCAAAGATTCCAATCATTCCATATTCAGGAAAACTGATATTCAGCTGATCAAATAAAACAATTTCTTCTTTCTTAAAGCTGATTTTTTTTGTCAGATTAACAATTTCTAAAGACATAACCGAACCTCCTTTGCTATAATAACGATGGTGAATAAATATGAATCAATTTCCTTATAGTTTTGATAATAAACGCTATCATACATACAACTATTTTTTAAAGAACAAATACCATCAGAAAGTCGCAAAAGTCGCTTTAAATGCTGATTTTACCTGTCCCAATCGTGATGGTACCAAAGGCTATGGTGGATGCATCTTCTGCTCAGCCAGCGGATCTGGTGACTATGCTGGTGATATCCATGATTCCTTAGAACAGCAGTTTGCAAAAATATCATCAATGATGCAGTCAAAATGGCCGCAGTGTGCCTTTATTGCATATTTTCAGGCCAATACCAATACTTATGGTCCATTAGACAAAATTCAAAAAATGATCGAACCATTTTTAGAAAAAGAAAATGTTAAAGGTATTGCTCTGGCAACCAGACCAGACTGTCTTGATGAACAAACAGTCCAGTATCTCTCCCAAATTCAGTCAAAAAAAGATATTTATATCGAATTGGGATTACAAACGATTCATGAACAGACCAGTAAACTGATCAACCGTGGTCATACATACCAGGAATTTCTGGATGGTTTAGCACTGCTGAGAAAATATCATTTAGATGTCTGTGTTCATATCATCAATGGTTTGCCCAATGAAACAAAAGAAATGATGCTGGAAACAGCCAAGACTGTCGGTCAACTGGATATTCAGGCAGTTAAAATTCATATGCTATATGTTATTAAAAATACCAGATTGGAAAAGATGTACAGTCAGCATGAATTTTCATTGCTGTCACGTCAGGAGTATATCGATCTTGTTGTTGAACAGTTGCGCTATATTCCTGAACATATCGTCATTGAAAGATTAACAGGTGATGGAAAAGCTGATGATCTGATTGCTCCACTATGGTCAGTAAAGAAAGTAACGATCATTAATGATATTGATAAAAAAATGAAAGAATTGGATATATATCAAGGCGATCTTGTCAAAAAACAAGTTCCTGTTTAACAGGATGCGTTGTTTTTATGCCAGTAAGACAGCCATCTCATTTAAGCAAGAAAAAAAGCATCATTAAGATGCTTTTTTTTATTCATTATATTTTCTATTCTGTTTCGATCAATCCATAGTCGCCATCATTTCGACGGTATACGATACTGATTGAATATGTTTCGGTATCACGATATACGAAGAATGAGTGACCGATTAATTCCATTTGCATGATTGCTTCTTCCATATCCATTGGTTTAGGATTGATGGTTTTTGTTTTTACTAGAACATCTTCTTCCTCTTCTTCCAGTGGTTCAATTGAAGCAATATTAAAAGCTAATTTATTATCTTTAGATTTTCTGTTTAATCTTGTTTTATACTTTCTGATCTGCCCTTCCAGTTTGTCAATAACCAGATCAATGGCGTTGTATAAATCTTCTTCTACAACTTCTGCTCTTAATAGTACATATTCAGTAGGAATCGTGACTTCAATTTTTTGTCCATAAGGATAAGTTCTTACTAATACTTTGGCTTCCACATTTTCACTGACAATGAAGTATTTGTCTAATTTTGATAGCTTGTCACCAACTTTTTTTTCAATAGCATCAGTAATTTCAATGTTTTTTCCTCTTAATATAATCTTCATATTAATTCCTCCTCTAGATATTTATATTATACTATATTTACCGAAAAATTTATACTTGAAATCGGAAATATTTAACGTAGTCTTGGACGTAAAATAAAAAAGCTTGATATATTCAAGCCTTTTTAAAGGGCTCTATACTAAAACTGGAGGGGAAGTTATCTTTTAAAACTTTATCTTCCAGTTTTTTATATAATAATAGACATAGTCGATAACTCGTTTTACAATTAGTTCACCACAAACAAAAAGAAAGGAGCTATTTTCTATGTCCAATCCCAATTATACCAATGATATCTTAAAATCGCTAGAATTAAATTCAATGAATGGAATGTTTTTTCCTATGCCTTATCCTGATTCTGATTCCTGTTTCAGATACGAACGCAAACCTGATGGTTCCCTTATCAAATATGTTAATATCGTATCTTCTTCAATGAACAAGCCCTGTCCTCATTGCGGATGTGTTGATCATCATGATTCTAAAGGCGTCAGAAAAATCTTTCTTACCCATACTTCAAACGGGCATTTAAAGACCGTGCTCGAGGTCACCTACAGAAGGTACAGATGCAAACATTGCCGTAAGTATTTCAGGGATACTATCCCTTTTAGATTCCCTCATTCTAAACTGACTGCCATCGCAGCTCAAACCTGTCTTTTTGGCTTTAGAGAAAATACTGCAATGGCTGTACTTGCCAGATCTCAGGGTCTTTCTAAGAGCACTGTCTACAGACTGTTTTATCATCATATAGACATCCCTCTAAGATTCTATCATCTTCCTTCTACGATCTCTATTGATGAATTCAGGGCCACTGCTGATGAAGGCACTTTTGCTTTTCACATAACTGATCCTATCACTGGCAAAACCATTGATATCATTGCAGACAGACGTGCTTCCTATCTGAAAAACTATTTCATGAGATTTCCTTACGATGAACGCAAGAAAGTCAGAATCATTGTCATGGATCTCTCAGGTGCTTTCCGTTCAGTCATGCATTCTCTCTTTCCTCATGCTCAGATCATTGCGGATAAATTTCATTATACAAGACTTGTAAGAGAAAACATGGTGCAGGCAAGAATCAGCTGCTGCAAAAATCTTAAGGATGATTCTCTGTCAAAACTTATCAAAAGAAATCTTCATCTTTTTGATCAGTATAAAAAAAGACTTGACGAAAAGAAAGCATGGTATCGTCCATACTTTAAAAAACACATGACAAACAGGCAACTGGTCCAGGCAGTTCTTGAACTTGAATCGTGTGAAGAGCTGAAAATCAACTATGACATTTATCAGAACTTCCTGAAAATACTTAATGAGCCACACAATGATTATAAGAAAGCATTAAATGACTGGCTTGATCATATTTTCAGGACAGAAAATCGTTATTATATGGGTACTGCCAAAAACTTCAGGAAAAACTGGTTCACGTCAATACTAAGATCACTGACATATACAACATACTACAAGAGAAAAAATCAAAAAATAAAAACATGCTTCAATAATGGATTCATTGAAAGCATGAATAATAAGGTGAAACTGGTCAAACGTAATGCCTATGGCTATAGATATTTTCAAAACCTGAGAAAAAGAATACTTCTTCATCTTGGTTTTAAGTATGACATTATTTAAAAAGGAAGTAACTTATTCAGTTACTTCCCCTCCACTCTTGACACAGAGCCTTTTAAAGATATTTTTTTAAATCATCGACCTTATCTAATTTTTCCCAAGGCAGATGTGATCTTCCAAAATGACCATATGCTGCAGTTTGCTTATAAACTGGAGTTTTTAATCCCAAGGCCTGAATAATTCCCCCTGGTGTAAGATCAAATTCCGCTTTGATCGCATTTAAGATCGTTCCAACATCTGTCTTTTCACTACCAAAAGTATCCACGTAAACTGAAGTTGGTTCTTTGACACCAATGGCATAAGACAGCTGTATTTCAATTTTATCACATAATCCCGCAGCAACGATATTTTTAGCAATATATCTTGCCATATAAGCCGCTGAACGATCGACTTTTGAAGGATCTTTTCCAGAAAATGCACCTCCACCATGACGTGCATATCCCCCATATGTATCAACAATGATCTTTCTTCCCGTTAAACCAGTATCACCATGTGGTCCACCAATAACAAAACGTCCGGTAGGATTGATCAGAACTTTGTACTGTGTTCCAAATCCATATTTTTTTACAACAGCATCCATGATTTCTTCTTTAATAAACTTTTTAAATTGATCTTCATCATAATCAGGATCATGCTGAATTGACATCAGGATTGTATCAATGGCTGGTTGGTCATGAGTATAATCCATTGTTACCTGCGCTTTCATATCGGGTCTAGCCCATGGAAACTGTCCTTGATGTCTTAATTCTGAAGCGTATCTTACCAGATGATGGGCAATAGAAATCGCCAGTGGCATATATCCTTCCGTTTCACGGCAGGCATAACCAAACATGATTCCCTGATCACCAGCACCACCAACATCTTCATTTGTTCCTAAAGCAATATCACTGGACTGGCTGTCCATAACGACCTGAATTTGACAGGTACGATAATCCATTCCTTTGTCTTCATCATCATAACCGATTTCTTTTAATACATCTCTTGCAACCTGTTCATAATCCA
The DNA here is from genome assembly GCA_949290865.1 of uncultured Bacillota bacterium. GTDB lineage: Bacteria > Bacillota_I > Bacilli_A > Erysipelotrichales > Coprobacillaceae > Faecalibacillus. The sequence continues at coordinate 2,887 of CASETM010000099.1, read as the reverse complement.
CCTGGGCACGTGTTGTGATTTCACCACCAATAACGATCAGATTTGTTGTCGCAAAACATTCACACGCAACTCTTGAATGAGGATCCTGTTTCAGACATTCATCAAGTATAGCATCACTGATCTGATCACATACTTTATCGGGATGTCCTTCAGAAACAGATTCTGATGTAAATAATATTTTGTTTTCCATTTTCTTCCTCCTTCACAATAAAAAAGCTTCCTAAAGAGAAAGCATTCAGGAAGCTTTCTCTTATTGTTCAAGAATTATAAAAACTTGCTTAGTCAAGGCACCTTCTAAAATTTAGGGTTGCCACCACATCATCGATCTTCATCTAGTGGATTCTTAATAAGAGACTTTTTTATTCATATTCTTCTTTTTTTAATGATGTCATTTTTTCTATCAGTTCATCATCGAGGCCCAAGTACTGCAATATATGGGCAATCTTGATTTGCTGCTGTTTTCTTGCATCCATAATCTCACCACTTCTAGTGTGAGATGATTCTGATGATTTATGATAAAAAATTCGACAAAAACATAATATTACATTATCTCTAACTTTGCAAGAGATATGTTGATAATATAACTATATCATGTTTTTTTAGAAATTCTGTTTCATTTTTATTTCATTTTAATACAGTTCTGGTGACAAAATATTCTGGACTTCAATAACACCTGGCACTTCTTCCAGTAAAATCTGTTCAACACCATCTTTTAAAGTTTCATCCAGCATACTGCAGCCAGCACATGCTCCTAACATTTTCACATAAACAATTCCTTCTTTAAATTCTACAAATTCAATGTCTCCACCATCTCTTTGTAAATAAGGTCTTAATTTATTAATAACAGTAATAATTTGTTCTTCAATATTTTCCATAATAGACTCCTTTTTTTCATTCAACTACATTATTATATCACAAAATACAATTTATATTTTATTATTTTTCATTATTAAATACAACATATATGAAAAATATGTTATAATCAATTCATAAGAGGTGAAACCAAGTGACAAAACTTATAAAACGTGGAGATATCATAGATGTCAAAATAACAGGTATTCAGCCTTATGGTGCTTTTGCACTTCTTCCTGATAATTCTTCTGGATTAATTCATATTTCAGAAATTTCAGATAAGTTTGTAAAAAGTATCGACAGTTATGTTCACGTCAATGATATGGTAAGAGTGAAAGTCATTGATTTTGATCGTACAAGCAATCACGCTAAACTAAGCTTAAAAGCCATAGACAATCGTTTTCGTAGAAAAGACAAAAAAGTCTTATACAAAAATCCACGTAAACCTATTGTTGAAACTCCAAAAGGATTTAAGCCTTTAGCAGATGCGATGCAAATTTGGTTAAAACAAGGTATAATGGAGGAAAACTAAATGATTACTTTAGATTTATCAAAAGCAAAATTAAATGAAGATTTAGAATCGTACAAAGACAAAGTGGCAGAAATCCATGATATGATTCATAATAAAACTGGTGCTGGAAATGATTTTTTAGGTTGGGTAGAATTACCTGAAAATTACGATAAAGACGAAGTGAAACTAATGAAAGAAACTGCTGCCAAATTAAGAGAAAAAGTAGATGTCTTATTAGTTTGCGGAATTGGTGGTTCTTATTTAGGAGCACGTGCGGCAATTGAAGCTATTAACGGTTTATATTCAGATGATAAAGTAGAAATTATTTATGTTGGTAATACTTTCTCTTCGAATTATATAAAACAGGTTGCTAAATATATTGAAAATAAAGATTTTGCCATAAATGTTATTTCAAAATCAGGAACAACAACTGAAACATCTATTTCTTTTAGAATCTTTAAAGAAATGTGTGAAAAACGTTATGGTAAAGAAGAAGCAAGAGAAAGAATCGTTGCAACTACCGATAAAGAAAAAGGTGCCTTGAAAAAACTGGCAACAGATGAAGGGTATGTGACTTTTGTTGTCCCAGATGATATTGGTGGACGTTATTCTGTCTTAACCGCAGTTGGTCTGTTCCCTATCGCAATGGCTGGAATTGACATTGATGAAATGTTAAAAGGTGCTAAAGATGCCATGAACAAATACAATGATGCAAACATTGAAACAAATGATGCATACCGTTATGGTGTTGCCAGACAGTTACTGAATAAACAGGGATACAGTGCAGAAATGTTTGTCACATACGAATTACAGCTGAACAATGTTGCCGAATGGTGGAAACAGCTATATGGTGAATCAGAAGGAAAAGAAAACAAAGGTATTCTTCCTCACAGTGCTGTCTTCTCTACTGATTTACATTCATTAGGTCAATTCATCCAGGAAGGTTCAAAAGTTTTATATGAAACAATTTTCCAGGTAAAAGAACCTAATGGTGATATTACAATTCCTAGTGATCCAGATGATCTGGATGGTTTAAACTATCTGGCTGGAAAAACAGTTGACTATGTTAACAAAAAAGCATGTGAAGGAACAGTCGATGCTCACGTCAATACAGGAAATGTTCCAAATATTTTGATTACACTAGATAAGATGAATTCATATGGTTTTGGATATATGGTATACTTCTTCGAAATGTCATGTGCGATGTCAGTTTATTTCTTAGGTGTTAATCCTTTCAATCAGCCTGGTGTAGAAGTTTACAAGAAAAATATGTTTAAACTTTTAGGTAAACCTGGTTATTAATCAAAAACAGCAGATACCTGATTTTACAATTTACAAAATCAGGTATTTTTTTATAATTTTAGGATACATTTTCTATTTTCGTATTGACTTCAAAAAATATAAATGATAATATAAGAAAGCGTTGAGATGGAGGTTTAGCTCAGTTGGGAGAGCATCTGCCTTACAAGCAGAGGGTCAGCGGTTCGAGCCCGTTAACCTCCACCATTTATATAAAAAGGCCGG
>CASETM010000098.1 GCA_949290865.1 uncultured Bacillota bacterium | reverse complement strand
CCGGCCTTTTTATATAAATGGTGGAGGTTAACGGGCTCGAACCGCTGACCCTCTGCTTGTAAGGCAGATGCTCTCCCAACTGAGCTAAACCTCCATCTCAACGCTTTCTTATATTATCATTTATATTTTTTGAAGTCAATAGTCTTTTGTAACTTTCTTGGATATTATCCATTTTTTTATTGTTTCATATTATCAAATTTGTTATTATAGTAAAGTATAAGGAGGTATCCTCGTGGAATTAATAAAAAAAATATGGAAAGAAATTAGTGTCTTTGGTCTTGTTCTGGTTGTCTTTATCGGATTGTATGCCTATAGACAGGTTACACATGTTGAACTTTCTACAATTACTCAGGATAAACTGGAAGAAAAAATTAAAGATAAAGATAGTTTTGTTGTTGTCTTAGGCAGTGACAGCGATACAACCACTTCTTCTTATAAAGAAATATGCCTGGATTATATGGAAAAAAACCGTGGTGATACGATTTATTACGTTGATCTTACTGATGAAAGCGATCCAACAGCTTATATCCAGGAAACTTTTGATACTGATGATGGAACCGTTCCTTCAACAATCGTAGTTGAAAAAGGAAAATTAAAAAAACAGAAAACCGGTGCCCTGACATATTATCGAATTGCTGAATTATTTAAATAACATAGATCTCTTATAGGTAACTATAAGAGATCTTTTTATTAAAAAAGTTGTCATTTGACAACTTTATGTTTCATTATAGATCCTGTATTTCGCCATTAACGACATAAATCCTTGGCACACGCTTTGATACCAAACACATGATTTCATAAGAAATTGTATCCAGATCTTTAGCCATGCTTTCCAGAGAAATATGGTCGCCAAATATTTCCACACGATCACCGATCTTGACACTTTCATCAACACGAACCATCATCTGATCCATACAGACACGTCCAACAATTTCAAAATATTTGCCATTAATATAAACCTTGCGTCCCTGATTCTTTCTGATCAGACCATCAGCGTAACCAATTGGTAAGGTGGCAATGACTTCTTTTTCTTTGGCTGTATAAGTCAGACCATAGCCTACCTTGTCTCCTGGCTGGATCATTTTGATCATTGAAACCTTTGTATATAACGACATGACCTGTTTAAATGGTTCATCTTCATTTCCTGCTGGTGAACAGCCATACATCGTAATGCCCAGTCTGCCGATATTGGAACGATCATCATGATGATACAGCATAGCTGCAGAATTACAGCAGTGGATATATTTAAAGCGATAATTGCCAATCATATCATAAAACTTATCATACTGTTTCTGATATTCTTCGTCATCCCCATCTGCTGTCGCAAAATGAGTAAATATCCCTTCTACATTAAATTTTTCTGGATCGATCATTCTTAATAATGTTGCCAGTTCTTCTTTAGTCATCAGACCAATACGGTGCATTCCTGTATCCAGCTTGATATGAACACGTAAGGTTTTCCCCGGTTCAATAATATCATTTAACAGTTTCAGATAATCTACTGAAACCATGGTCAGAGCGATATCATACTGAATCGCCAGATCAATATCTTCCTTGCTGGTTGGAATCGCTCCTAAGATCAGTATTCCTTTTTTGATACCCAGTTCTCTAAGTTCAATCGCTTCAGGAAGCGTAGCAACCGCAAACATTTCAATATAATCGATATCTTTTAAAAAGCTGGCAACTTCTTTATAGCCATGGCCATAAGCATTGGCTTTAATCACAGCCATCAGTGGCTTTCTTACTTTTTCATGGACAAGTTCAACATTATATTTCAGATTATCCAGATTAATCATTGCATATGTGTCACGTTTCAAGTTCATACTGACACCTCCAGTACAATAAGTATAATCCATCCTCATCAATAATTCAAACTGAAATCTTATTTCGTTGTCGAACTTTGCATACTGGTTATGATGGAAACCATTTCCGCCTTACTGAGATCATTCGAATATATCGAACACATCATCCCCGAATTCATCATTGTCATCCTGCTGTCACTGTAATAGGCAAAGCCATCAATCAGATCAATAATTTCATCATCGATGACATTGACCACACCATTACCGTTATTTTCCAGTGATTCCACGATCGTAAAATTCTTGTCACCAGTAAATCTTAAAACATGATTCTTATCACCTTCGACCGTCGATACCGTTTCACTGTCTAAAACCGATCCCAGATCAACAACCGGGTAAAGAATATCCGTGCTGGCTACACTTTGATAATCATCCTGAGCATCTTTCAAAACTTTTTCCTGATCAAAGGTCGATGTCTTGATACTCTTCTTTGGATCAAATTGTTTGACTTTGACAATGATCAGTTCTGTTTCATCCTTATCCAGGCAGGTAACTCTTTGCGGATGAAGATTTTTATCAAAAATAATTTCCTGTTTGACGATCCTGTCATCATTTGGCAAGGTTATTTTCCCTTCAACCTGATAACCATCATCGATTTTTTCTGGCTTATTGGCTTCTAACAGATCTAATAAAGATGAATAGATATAAGGTTTTGGACTGTTTTCAGGCCAGTCACTTTGAAACTTAAAAACCTGATTTAAAGTTGGTGTCAAAACATAGACACCGTCTTTATTTTTAATAATAATCTGTGACTGATTAATACTTTTATCATAAAGTTCAACTTTATAATACTGTTGCTTTTTGTCTTTCAGATAATTGACAGTCACTTCATAACTCTTCAGTTCATCATTGTGCACCATTTCCATATCACATATCATTTCATATTTTGTGTAAGCTTTCGCTTCTTCCAGGGTCTTTTCTAAAGAACTGCCTTTAAATTTCATAAATAAAAATAATCCGATGATCAGTGAAACAACGATCACGACAATTAGATATATTCTCTTCACATTTCATTCCTCCACTACAAAATATTCAATCCTTAAAATTTTATGTATAAAACCTTGTCTGCTGGATAGACTTTGTTTAAGGAGGTAAAAATATGAACGCTATACAAAAAACAGCTCTTCTTTTTACAGTCATTGGTGCTGTTAACTGGGGGCTGATTGGATTATTCAGTTTTAATCTGGTAGACAGTTTATTTGGTCAGGGAAGTTTCTTATCAATGCTGATCTACATCATCGTTGGTATTGCTGGATTGATTAATATCATGTTATTTTTTACTGATCTCAATATAAAAGAGTAGCCAGGCTACTCTATATCAAAGATCGACATATGTCCATCTTTCTTATCGATTTTTATTCTGTTTCTGACCATGCTTAACATTGGAATATCATGTGTTGAATCAGAGTAAGCATAAGATAAATCATAATCAATTTCCAGATTATGATTTTTTAGTATTTCATTGATTCTGACCACCTTTTCTTCATCTTTGCAGTTTTTCCCAATCATTCTGCTTGTATATCTGCCATTGACAATTTCTGTTTTTGTGCCCAGAATCTCATCAACCGGCAAATCACAGAATCTTAAATAAGCTTCTGCCGAAGCGCTGCAAATATATATCGTATAACCCTCTTCTTTTCTTTTTTTTAAATCAGCAATCACACCAGGATAATAGCTTGTTTCCAGACAAGTCTTATAAAAATGTCTAATATCTTTATCACTCATCAAATCTAGAGGATAAAGCCATGCTGATTTTGCTTTATTTAAAGGTTCCACTTTTAACAGATACAAGGCATAATGAATAACGACTTTTCCTAAGCGCCAAAATGACAGCGGATATCTTTGCAGATAGTATTTCAGCAGTTTTCTTCCCGAATCACCATGAATCAAAGTATCATCAAAATCAAAAAAAGCAAATTTTGTTTTCACTAGGCAATCTCCAAAGCAATTTCCATCATTGCGGTAAAAGTCTTTTCTCTTTCCTCAGCAGTAGTTTCTTCTTTCATCACTAACGAATCAGAAACAGTTAACAGGGTCAAAGCTTTTTTTCCCGCATAGGCAGCATTACAGAACAAAGCATAGGATTCCATTTCTGTTGCCAGACATCCCATTTTGATCCATTTATCAGCCTTATCATCAGCGTGATAAAAAATATCTGATGTCAGCACATTTCCCACATGATATGGGACTTTTTTTTCTTTGGCCAGAGCAACGGCTTTTTCTAACAGACCATAGTCTGAAATAGCGGAAAATGTTCCTGGCAATTCGTACTGATGAGCATAGTTTGAATCGGTACATGCGCCCTGAACGATGACAATATCACGTAAATGAAGTTCTTCTTTAAATCCGCCACAGGAACCAATCCTGATAATATTATCAACATCATAAAAATGATAAAGTTCATAACTGTAGATCCCGATACTTGGCATTCCCATTCCTGAACCCATGATCGAAATTTCTTTTCCTTTATAGGTTCCGGTATAACCCAGCATATTTCTGGTCGTATTAAATACTCTGACATTTTCCAAATAAGTTTCAGCCAGATATTTGGCGCGTAAAGGATCTCCTGGCATTAATACTGTTTTCGCAATTTCTCCTTTATTTGCCTGATTGTGTGGTGTAGACATCTGTTATCCTCCTTATTCTTTGATTTTCCCGTCTTTTAAATAGTAGTATGTTTCAATATCATCCGCTTCATCCATCTTGCCTTCAGTAATGGCGCTGATTAGATGATCGACATACTGCTGAGCATTTCCTGCGCCCAGTATAGCAATATAGCCTTCTAAAAAGACCATCGGTCCAAAACCATAATCATCTTCATTAAAATCTATGATCGTATCAATATGTGCGTCATAAGCCGCTTTCATCTGTTCAAAATTTTCAGTAGTATCCATGTCATATTTAACAATCGTCATATGATCACCAAATTCAGCTTCGATGGCTGGCAGTACCTCATCACTGAAGTGCTGACAGTTGGCACAGTCTTCAACATAAAAATAGGTCAATTCATAATCTTCTGTCCATTCATGTTTTTCTTCTTTCTGGCAGCCACTGATCATCAAAACAAGCAGTGACAGCATACATAGCATTATTTTTTTCAATCACAGCACCTCTTTTTTATGTTTTTATTATACCCTATTCCCTCATTGATTACCATTAATAATATCAAATCACAAAAATAATACATATAATAATCATGCTTGTTTCAAAATAATAAATATAATATAATAATCTTAGAAAGGATGGTGCTTATGGCATTTGAATGGTCAACAAATGAAATTTCAAAAAAAACAGTCACAATCTATAGTACAAACATTACTTTAAACACGGCTGCATGTAAACATTTTGAAAATGTTCAATATGTATTACTGGGAATAGATAGAGAGAATGATTTACTAGGAATCAAACCTATTGATAAATCAACATTAGATCAGCAGATCTATCCTGCTGATCAACTCCATCGTATTTCCATTGGAAAAAGCTATGGACGTATTTCCAATAAAAGCTTTATCGAAAGCCTTGCTGAGGAATATCATTTAGACCTCAGCGACAAACGCGGGATCAAATATCCTGCGGATTTTGATGTCGTTCATCAAATTCTAACGGTGAACTTATAGAAGGGAGAGGTTTTATATGATGTTATGGATCTGGTTATTGATTACGATATTAACAGCTGTTGTAGAACTGATAACAACTGATCTGGTCAGCATCTGGTTTACACTTGGCGGTTTGGCAGCTTTGATCGCATACTTCCTCAACGCCAGTCAGTTGGTGCAGATCGTCATTTTTATCATTATCAGTCTGGTATGCATTATTTCAGTTCGTCCGCTTACCAAAAAATATCTACGCACCAATATCGTCAGTACCAACTATGACCGTGTCATTGGTCAACATGGTCTCGTCTTAAAGAGAATTGACGCTGACACCAGAGGAGAAGTCAAAGTTCTTTCGACGGAATGGTCCGCCTGCAGTTTTGACAATTCAACACTCGAAGCTGGTGACTACTGTGAGATCCTGGCTGTTGAAGGAGCACATCTGGTTGTAAAAAAAATCAATAAAGGAGAATAAAATATGGATAATCTTGGATTAATCGTTACGCTTGTTTTTGCTGTCTTGTTTGTCGTCTGTCTGATTGCGCTGACAATTCGTATCGTACCGCAGTCAAAAGCATATGTTGTTGAAAGAATCGGTGCTTATAATCGTACCTGCAATGTTGGTCTGCATATTCTGATTCCTTTTCTGGACCGTGTTGCCAATAAAGTATCTTTAAAAGAACAGGTCGTGGATTTTGCTCCTCAGCCTGTTATCACCAAAGACAACGTGACTATGCAGATCGATACTGTTGTCTACTATCAGATTACTGATCCCCGTCTGTTTACCTATGGTGTTGACAGACCAATCAACGCAATTGAAAATCTGACTGCAACAACTCTGCGTAATATCATCGGTGATCTGGAACTTGACGAAACGCTGACATCCCGTGATATTATCAATTCACGTATGCGTAGCATTCTAGATGAAGCAACTGATCCATGGGGAATCAAGGTGCATCGTGTTGAAGTGAAAAATATCATTCCTCCACGCGATATACAGGAAGCTATGGAAAAACAGATGCGTGCTGAACGTGAAAGACGTGAAGCCATCTTACAGGCTGAAGGTAAGAAAACCGCTGCAATCTTAAACGCTGAAGGTGACAAACAGTCAACGATCTTAAGAGCAGAAGCCGAAAAAGAAGCAGCAATCGCCAAAGCTGAAGGACAGGCTGAAGCATTACGACTGGTCTATGAAGCACAGGCCAAAGGGATCACTTATATCAATGAAGCCAACCCTGATTCAGCCTATGTCACTCTTCAAGGTTTCAAAGCATTAGAAACACTTTCTAAAGGTGAAGCCACAAAGATCATCATTCCTAGCGAACTGCAGGGACTGGCGGGTCTGGCAACAACCTTGCAAGAAGTCATGAAAGATAAAAACAAACAGTAAAAAACATATTTTCATCTATAATATACGATAAATATTTATCGTATATTTTTTTTACAGTCACATATGATTATACAGGGTGATCATATGTGTGGAATTTTATGTTTGTCCAATAACAACAGAAATGTTCTGGATGATACCGCAAAATTCAATGAAATGCTTAAACTGCTGAATCATCGCGGTCCCGATGATATGCGCTGTTCATTCCATGAACATGTACTGTTAGGACATTGCCGTTTATCAATTATTGATCTTAAAGGAGGAAAACAGCCTTTCGAATATACTTTTCACGGCATTACCTATCGTATTGTCTTTAATGGTGAAATCTATAATATGCATGAATTAAAGCGCCGACTGATTGATGAAGGATTTCACTTTCAGACCCAGAGCGACAGTGAAGTACTGCTTGTCAGCTTTATTGCCTATCGTGAAAAATGTCTTGATCTGCTTGATGGTATTTTTGCCTTTGTCATTGCCTATGAAGACAAGATCTTTGCAGCACGAGATCATTTAGGAGTCAAACCACTTTACTACTGTTACAAAAATGGTGATCTTATCATTGCCAGTGAAATCAAGTCAATTCTGATGTATATGGGCAAAGCCATCGTCGATAAAGACGGTATCCGTGAGCTGCTCGGTCTTGGACCAAGTCTGTCACCAGGCAAAACCCTATACAAAAATGTCAAAAGTCTGCGTCCTGCTCATTATCTGTTCCTTTATCAGGATCGTATGGAAATCCAAAGATACTGGCTGCCTGTGAAAAGAGAACATCACAAAAGCTATGAAGAAACTGTCAAAGATATCAGAACCCTGGTCAATAAAAGCATTCAACGTCAGCTGATCAGTGATGTTCCTGTTTCCTGTATGCTTTCTGGTGGCCTTGATTCCAGCATCATTACTGCTATTTCCAGCCAGTATATCAATCATCTTTCAACATACAGTGTCGATTACTTAGATCAGGACAAGTATTTCAAGCCCTATGCCTATCAGACAACTCAGGACAGTGACTATATCGATGAGATGGTCAAACGCTATGGGACCAGTCACAGCAATGTCGTTTTGTCACAGAAAAATCTGATTATGTTTTTAAAACAGAGCATGATTGCCAGAGATGCTCCGGGAATGGCCGATATTGATTCTAGTTTTCTTCTTTTCTGCAAGGAAATTGCCCGCCACCACAAAGTTGTTCTCTCGGGTGAATGTGCGGATGAGATTTTTGGTGGCTATCCATGGTTCTATAAGGAAGAACTGTACAGTCTGGACTGTTTCCCATGGATCAGAGACATCGACAAACGTATTGAACTTTTCAGCGACAGCGTGAAAAAACTGCATATCAAGGATTACGTCATGGACCAGTATCGCAAAAGTCTGGATGAAATTGATTATCTGGATTACAGTTTCTTTGATACCAACAAAAGAAAAATGATTTATCTGAATATCGAATGGTTCATGCAGACACTGTTAACCAGAAGCGACAGTCAGTCTATGTATAATGCCGTTGAACTGCGTGTTCCTTTCGCATCTAAAGATATCGTGGAATATATGTACAACGTTCCCTGGGAATACATGTATCACGATCAGCAGGAAAAAGCTGTTTTACGAGATGCTTTTCAGGATTTTCTGCCATCTGATATTTATCGTCGCAAGAAAAATCCTTATCCAAAAACGCATTCTCCATTTTATCTGACCTATATTAAAAATCTTATGCAAGAATCGCTGCATGATAAAAACAATATTCTCTTTCAGCTGTTTGACATAAAAAAACTGGAACATTTTATCGAAAACAGTGAAACGATCGATGTTCCATGGTTTGGGCAGTTAATGATGGGACCACAGCTGCTGGCTTATTTCTACCAGATCTACATGTGGGGAAAAATATATCATATAGAATTAGAACTATAAAAGTTCTAATTCTATATATTCTTGATCAATACGAATATCCTTGAGATATTCATTTTTTATAATGATCAGATCATTTTTTACCTGGATATCAGGATGCTTTGGCAGATACTCTGCCAGTAGCCTGTGCAAATCAAAATGAATAAAACCATACTGAATATCGCCAGATGTTTTGATCACGATATCCTGACCAACACTGATTTTGGCCTGAACGGAAACCTTCGTTTCAACATGATAATAATAGAGCAGCAAATCAATACTGATGTTTTCATCAGTCACGATTTTTACATCCTTCAAAACAATTTTCTGGTAATCAAAATAACGCTGATAAATGATCCAGATCAATCTTTCTAAAGTGAAAATATCTATTTTCATCATATCACCATTACATTATATGCCCAGATCAGACAATTATTTATTGTTTTTGCTATAAAAAAAGAAGCCGCACAGCCAATGTCATTAAGTTAATAAACTAATGATATAGAGGATTACATGAATATGTACTCCTCTTTTTATTTTTTTGAAAAACATGTTGACTTTGAAACACAAGTGTGTGGCCTATTATTTAT
>CASETM010000097.1 GCA_949290865.1 uncultured Bacillota bacterium | reverse complement strand
GAACACCTTCATTCTTACGGGCGTTATTAAGTTCATCGACCTGTTTCTGGAAATAGGCAACAGGATCCTCGATGCCTTTGGCCTTCCATGTTTCAACAGAAGCAAGAGATTTATAGGTACGGTGAGCAGCACCACGTTTATCGTGAGAATAGAAGCTTTCAACAATAGAGAGATAGGTACGACGCTTAAGGGTCGATTTTTTAAGGAAATACGCCATGAAAACACCTCCGATAATATATCACCACTATCACTATTCATATTATAACATAAAAAACAAATAAAAAAAATCAAAAATGCTGAAAAAATCAGTATTTTTGATTGTAAATTTAGACATAAGTTCTAAAGAAATGTAGTGATAGTTTCGAAAGACGGGTAAATTTTTATCGATATAATCTATTAATTTCAGCTGCATATTTTTTATCTCTTTTTTCATACTATTATCATATCAATATTGACACTTCGATGCAATATGATAAAATAAAGGCTATAAAAGGGAGTAGTTAGCATCATACCATGATGTTATATAATCGTCATCACGCCTGATTCAGGCCGGTTTTATATTGAATAACGAGACTTTTATTGCAATATGTGATATTTGTCTTTTTTTATATCACAAACCATAGAGCCAATAATAAAGGAGAGTGAAGAAATGGACTCTATATCCTCGCAATTGCTTTTGCAAGTGATTTTAATTTTATTAAATGCTTTTTTTGCATCTACAGAAATTGCTGTTTTATCAGTCAATAAAACACAATTGAAGAAAAAAGCAGAAAATGGCGAAAAAACAGCCAAGCGTTTATTACTGCTGCTGCAAGAACCAGCTGGTTTCTTATCAACGATCCAGATTGGTATTACATTAGCCGGATTTTTAGGAAGTGCTTTTGCTGCAGATAATTTTTCAGACAAGATTGTCACCTGGCTAGTTTCAGAAATGCATGTTACCGCCATTCCTGTTCATGTTCTCGATACATTATCCGTTATTTTTATTACGATCATCCTGTCTTATTTTACATTGATCCTGGGCGAACTGGTTCCTAAACGAATTGCCATGCAAAAACCTTATGAAGTATCAAAGGTATCATGTGGAACGGTAATCTTTTTGGCAAAGATCATGAGTCCGATCATCAAATTTCTATCTTTTTCAACAAATCTAGTCTTAAAGCTCCTTCATCTCAAAACTGAAGCCGAAGAAGACAGTGTAACCGAAGAAGAAATTCTGACAATGATCGAACTTGGTGAAAAGCATGGTATTCTGGATGAAGAAGAAAGCGAATGGCTACAGAATATTTTTGATTTTGATGATACCGATATTTCTGAAATCATGACCCCATCGGTTGATGTCATCTCACTTTCTGCTGATGCCTCACAGGAAGATATCATCAAAACCATTCAGGATACAGGATTATCCCGATATCCGGTTTATCAAGGAGATGAAGACAACATTATTGGTGTTTTACATGTTGTTGATTATCTGTTAAATCTGCAGACAAATAACAAAGATTTCTCTCAGATTCTGACAAAACCATATTTTGTCCCTGATTCGATGAGAGCCGATGATCTGTTTGCTGATATGCAAAATAAAAATATTCATTTTGCGATTGCCATTGATGAATTTGGTGGGGTCAGTGGAATTATTACCTTAGAAGATCTGGTTGAAGAAATATTTGGCAATATTTATGATGAACATGATTCTAAAGAACATCCACATATTCAACAAATCACTGAAACGCAATGGCGTGTTAAAGGCAATACCGATATTGATGAACTGTCTGAAGCAATTGGTATAAATTTTCCACAGGATGAAGACTATAACACAATTGGTGGTTATATTTACAGTCACCTACGTTCAATTCCTAAGGATGGAACAACCAAGAAAATACTGATTGGAGACATCCTGTTCCATATCATTAAGATTCAGGACAGACGAATCAAAGAAGTGATCATAACCAAAAAAACAGAAGAGGATGAAAAAGGACTGTAACGAATGAAGATCTTTGATCTTCAGGCGCTACAGCCTTTTTTTCTCTTATTCTTTGGCAACATGAAAGCAGTAATTTTCATAAAAAGTTAAACCACCGCTTAAAACAAAGACATCCTGATATCCTCGCTGCATCAGGATACGGGCACAGTTATATGCTCGAACACCCATCGCACAGTAAATAACAATCGTTTTTCGAGGATCGATTTCCTGATATCTTTGCATGAGCTGTCCATAAGGAATATGATATGATCCGGGTATTGATCCAGCCTTTCTTTCAATATCCTCACGGACATCAAGCGTAATAACATTATCTTTGACCTGCTCATATTCATCAGGTAGAATAAACATGACATCTTGGCAAGCAATATTTTCGCTGACATAGCCTAACATATTGACTGCATCTTTAGCCATAGCAAAAGGCGGTGCATAAGCAATATGCAAATCCTGCAGGTCACTGACCTTGCCATGATAGTGCATAACAGTAGAAAGCACATCGATTCGTTTATCGACACCTTCTTCACCTACAACCTGGGCCCCAAGAAGATGTTCATCACGATCGTAGATCACTTTCAGGTATAAAGGTTTGGCCTGTGGATAATAACCGGCATGAGATTTTTGTTCGATGATCATCACATGATAATCACAGTGTCTTTTCAAACCATAGCTGTTCAGCTGTTTTTCGTTAAGACCTGTACTGGCTGCAGCCATATCAAAAACCTTGATAATACTGCTGCCCAGTGAGCCAGCATATTTTTTTTCTCTTCCTGATAAAATATCTGCCAGAATTCTACCCTGTTTATTGGCTGGTCCAGCTAATGGAATCATTGTTTTTTTATGCATGATCAGATCTTCAACTTCAATGACATCTCCAATTGCATAAATATCTTTTTTACTGGTTTCAAAACGGTCATCAACAATAATCCCGCCCCTTGGATTACAGCGGATCCCAGCTTTCTGAGCAATCTGGCTGTTTGGTTTTACACCAACAGAAAGAATGACCATATCATAATTTTTCTGCCACGCATCAGTTTCCACGGTAACCTGATTATCTGAGGGAGTGAATCCTTTCAGTTCTGTACTGAGAAACAGCCCAATTCCTTTATCCGCCAGCATTTTATGAACTGGCTGAACCATTTCAAAATCCAGATTATTTAAGATCTGATTTCCTTTTTCAATCAAATCAATATCAATTCCCATAGCATAAAGATTTTCAGCAGTTTCTATACCAACAAACCCGCCACCAATAATGCAGGCTGTCTTAACTTTGTTTTTTATGACTTCATTTTTTATTCTCGCAAAATCATCAAATGTCCACAACTGATAAATCCGTTCATTATCCGTTCCCTTCAAAGGTAGCTGAATCGGCATTGACCCTGTCGCAATAACAAGCTGATCATAGGTTTCCTGATAAGTGCGTTGTTCTTTATGATCATCAACAGTAACCATTTTTTTCTCAGCATCAATACTGATAACTTCATTTTGTACACGAACATCAATCGCAAAACGGTCTTGAAACAGTTTTGGTGTCATCAGCAACAGCTGATTTTTACCAGCAATCTCTCCGGAAACAAAATAAGGCAAGCCACAGTTGGCATATGACACATAATTTCCTTTTTCCAGAATAACAATTTCAGTATCTTTGTTTAATCTTCTGAGCCTGGCGGCAAATGTTGCTCCTGCCGCAACGCCACCAATAATAACAACTTTCATATTCTCCTCCTCTTATCTTCTGCTGAAATACTACTTTCAGTTTAATATTTCAAACCGAAAAGCACAACTTATATGCATCTAACATAGCGTCAGTAAATACTGATAGCCAACATTGATAAATCCAGACAACAGCATGACATAGATGGGATTTGCTTTTTTGTATGCCAGCATAAAAACGCAAAACAGAAAGATCACAACCATATGAATTCTCAAATGTGATAGTGTCACGATTCCAGCACTGCCAAAAAAGGCAGAGATGACGATCGTCAGACCCGCTGTTGCAATTAAGGCAATAACCGCTGGACGCAGATAATTCAAAATATTCTGCAAAAAACGCAAATGACGATATTTCATATAAAAATAAGCAATGACCGCCACGATGATACAGGAAGGCAGAATACATCCCAAAGTAGCAAATACTGCCCCAGGAATACCGGCAATCTTGATACCAACAAATGTTGCTGAATTGATGGCAATTGGTCCCGGTGTCATCTGTGATATCGTAATCAGATCAGTAAACTCCGCAAAACTGAGCCAGTGATGCAGATCAACAATCTGACTTTGAATCAATGGCATAGCTGCATAACCACCACCAAAACTAAAAGCACCAATCTGTAAAAAACTGAAAAAAAGCTGCAGATAAATCATTTTTCATGTCCCCTTTCCATCAATGAATAAACTGTTCCCAAAAGAATACAGACAAGAATGATAAAAATAACATTAATACGTAAAAAATAATTTGCAATAAACGCTGCCAGCATGATCAAAAGAAAAACAGGATTTCTTAACTTCAGCACGCCAGAAGCCATTTGTACTACAACAACACAAATCACAGCACCCACACCAGCCTGCATTCCATCCAGCAAACTGACGATGAACAGATTATCTTTAAAAAGCTGATAAAATACGGAAATCACTGAAATAATGAAAAAAGGCGGAAGAATCGTTGCCATAATGCTGACAATGATTCCTAAAATACCAGCAATTTTATAACCGACGACAATCGCCCCATTGACAGCGATGGCTCCAGGTGCTGCTTGCGCAATTGCAACCAGATCAAGCATCTCATCTTCATCGATCCAGTGATACTCATCAACAAATTTCTTGCGCATCAAGGTAACAATCACATAACCACCACCAAATGTAAACGCACTTAAATAGAACATGGAAATAAAAAGTTTTACCAGTTTTTTTTGCATCTTCATTCCTCCTTTTAACATAGCCAGGTAAATGACTGTCTGATCATCCTTTGACATTCATTATGATCCAAAGATCTATCTTTTACAACTTCAACAAGAATTTCAGAACACTTCTTTTTTGAAAAGAAATCGCTGTCCAAACACGCTTCATCAGCCAAAGCTGCCAGATTTTTTTCTTCATACAGTTTCATCTGCAGTGCATTTCCAACAATAACGGAAATCCATCTTTCCATACTGCACTCCTGCCTATCCATCACTATGATCTTTTTCATTTTTTCACCCTCCTGTAAATAACATCTTCTTTTTTCAATTACCATTTTAATTCATTATCCTTACAAAACAATCTCTTCTCATCCTCTTTCACGCCCATTGCAGAAATCATCTAAAAAAAACAGCTATCATAGCAACACTGTTGCATATCATAGCTTATTTAATTAAAGCGTTGTCTGATTTTCGAAACAGCTCAAACTCCTGGGAAGCAGAAACCTTTTTCTGATAGTGATCATTATAATCACTGTTAAAAACATTGACATACAGTATGTCAAGAATCAGCAGCGTTGAAAGATTAAACGCAAAGTCACCAAGATTCTGAATCATTCGCTCTCTTGTAGAAACCCAAAAAACAAAATCAGCAGCTTTAGAAAGACTGTTTTCTCCATAAGTCGTGATTGCCAGAAGCGGAATATGTCTTTCAGTCAGCTTACGAATTCCTCTTAGCTCTGCTTCCACTTCCCCAGAATAAGAAATAATCACAAATAGACAATTCTGCTGACAGAAAGAAGCACGATAGAATAATTCATTCATTCGTTTTTCAACGACTACATTTTTCCCAATCTTGATCATTTTATCTTTAAATGTCTGCGCCAGATCAGCCTGGACACCAGCAGAATAAATATAGATCGTTTTCGCTTGCAATACCGCATTAACAATTTTCTGCAGTTGATCATGGGATATCAAAGCCAGTGTATCATTAATGATTTCATGATAAAGCTGTCCGATTTTATTCGCAATAACAACATTTTTATCCTGAAAGGCAAAAGGATAATTAGGATCAATAGTCTGAAAATGGGTCTGTCTATATTGAATTTCCTCAATATATTGATTTTGGAAATCGTTATAACCCTGAAACCCCAGTTTCTGACAGAATCTGGTGATCATCGAAGGATGAACATATAACTGACTGGCAATCTGATGAGCACTCTGCGCTTTGATCTTGTCCTGAACCTGTAAAAAATAGTCTGCAATCTTCTTTTCTGTAAATGTCATGCTTTCTTGTTTGTGCAGTTGGTCTTCAATCATAGCGATCCCTTCTTCCGTCTGTTATTCGAGAATATTATATCATTCCTGCAAGCATTTCGCTATCATTGAGCGTACATTGTCAAATACGTGTCAATACCATATAATGATATTATACATAACAGAAAGGATGTGCAAATATATGGTTGTCTTTTTAACAAGCAGTCCTACCGGAGAACTCGGTCATTCTTTGAACCATCTCGATCATCAGAATCAGTTTGCTGATAATCTAAAAAAATACTGGAAACCAGACAGTCGTTGCTGTCTGATTGCTGCCTATCCTGATCATTATCAGGAAAATGATGAGATGTGTGACTATTTTCATTCAGTATTTCTTCAGGAAGATTTTTCTGTTCAGTGTTTTCATCTGATCGATCAGCGTTATCAGGACTTTGATCGTCATACTCTTCAGCAATATGATGTCATCATCCTCGCTGGGGGACATGTTCCTACCCAGAACAGTTTTTTCAAAAAGATTCAGCTTAGAGAAAAAATTGCAGATTTTCAAGGCCTGATCATTGGTATCAGTGCTGGCAGCATGAATAGTGCCGATCTTGTATACTGTCAGCCCGAAGAAGAGGGTGAATCGGTCGATCCACATTTTCAGCGCTGGATCCCTGGTTTAAATCTCACGAATATCAATATCATTCCTCATTATCAGATGGTCAAGGACCGTTATCTTGACGGTGTCAGATTATATGAAGATATCACCTATCCAGACAGCATCAATCATCGTTTCATTGTTCTAGTGGATGGCAGCTATATCCTCATTGACAACAGCACATATGTCTATGGGGAAAGCTATATCATTGAAAACGGAGCCATCAGTTGCTTATGTCATCATGATGAAATGGTAGAAATATAAAAAAATCTCTTAAAAACTTAAGAGATTTTTTTTGTGTGAGTGAGTATATCTTCTTTTTTTATTAATTTTTAATTAAGCTTGTTCTTCTTCTAATTTTTGTTTTTCTACTAATTTAATAAATGGATAATACAGCAGCATGTCTAATAAGATCAAACCAATAACCATGATTCCTGCTTTGATATCCATACATCCTAGTGCAGCCCCAAGAGGTGCAGGTGTTGTCCATGGGGTTTCAACGACACCTCTACCAACGATGTTTAATGCCATACATGTGTATGCAACGATTGAATTAATAACTGGAACGAAAATAAATGGAATCATCATTAATGGGTTCAATACCATTGGTAAACCGAAGATAATTGGTTCATTGATATTGAAGATAGCTGGCCCGATTGACAGTCTACCTAAAGTTTTCAACTCTTGTGATTTAGAACGAAGCATTAAGATACATAATCCTAATGTTGATCCTCCACCACCCAGACAGATAACATATGACCAGAATGGTTGTGTGAAGTAATGAGTAATTTTTGTTCCTTCAGCAAAAGCAGTAATATTTTCCATTAAATACATCTGCTGGAATGGTAAACGAATTGGCTGTGTAATACTTGCACCATGTAAACCAAAGAACCAGAAAGTCTGTGCAATCATTGTAATCAGACAGATACCAATTAATGAATCAAGACCAGACACAGCTGGAGCAAGAACAGTCATGATAACACTTGGTAACAATTGACCACTTACGTTTTCAATAATCAATGATAATGAATAGAAGACTGCAATACATGTAAATAAAGGAATAATAGCATCGAATGAAGATGCGATTGCTGGTGGTACACCTTCAGGTAATTTAAAGCGAATATTTTTCTTTAATAAGAAATTAATAATTTCAACGCATCCAATAGAAACGATGATCGCTGTAAAGATACCTTTTGCATCCAGATAAGTTGTTGGAATATAATTTGCTGCATTAGCAAGAATTTCATCAACTTTAGCTCCTTCAGTAATCAAAGAAGAGCTTACAGCAGATACAACTGGTGATGACACAATTAAAAATACTGCAGTAGATACGATTGATGCATTTAATTCTGCAATTTTGTATCTCTTAGCAAGATTGTAAGAAATTGCAAAGGCAATAAACAATCCCATCAAAGCCATTGTCATATTATATGGCAATTGCAAAACAGTTTTATTAACCTGTGCCCAATTATACCAACCTAATAACATATCACTGAAGAATCCCCAATCAGGTAATGTTTCAGGTTTGAAAGGTGGTGTTGAAACAATCAAACAAACCCCACCAAGAATGGATAATGGAATCGCAACAACCATACCATCACGGATAGATGCTAAATGTCTCTGGTTAGCAACTTTATTGGCGATTGGCACTAAGGTACGATCGGCAATACCATTAAACTTTTCCATGAATTTTTCCATGAAGTTCATTATGTTTTCCTCCCTTTAATATTTTGTAGTTTTATTATATATCGACATCATGCGATAATCTTTATTTTTCCATACCTAGCAAACTATTTCCAATCATTGGAAATAGTAGATCAAATCAGGATTTTTCCTACTGTTTCTGGTATAATAAAAAGTTATAAAACAAACAGTATAAGAAATTATCTGTAACCTGTATCTGATGCATTATCCGTTAATTGTCAAAAAGATACGAACATTCCCCTTTTTTTAATACAATAATATAATCGAAACATTCAAAAATCTGTTTACACTGACAACAAACATACCCTATTAAAACATGGGATCCTTTTTAACTGAAAATATCGCGTAAACAACAGATAAAAATAAAGGAGAAAACCAGATATTAATCTAATGATCCTCCAAAAGTGCATGATATTATAAAGAGAATACAGATCTTGCATTAATATTTTCTTAGAAAATTTAGTGCAAATTTCTCTAAAATATTCAATTATTTAAAGCTCCAAACAAACTAAAAAGGAGCTGTGCTCCTTTTTAGATTCTTTTATAATCTTCTTCATTAATAAGTGAAGCTGCTTCGCGATCACAGATAACTGTAAAATTAGGATGCAGTTTTAAAACTGTTGATGGTAATTCATCAGTAATAGGTGTATCTAAGAATTTTTTGAAGATTTCAGCTTTTTCTTTTCCTGTTACGATCATAACCAGATGTTTTACTCTCATTAAGCTCTTTGGCCCCATTGTTAATGAGTAAGGCTGTAATGGTTTATCTGGGTATGTTGGGTTAACAGCGTTTTTGATTTTTCTATCCATTGCATAAGTATAGCTGTCCATTGGTGTACATCTTGGGCAGTTAGAACAGAAGTGACCATCCCATCCTAAACCGATCAGCATGACATCAATACCACCAGCATTTCTGATTTCTTCATCAAATGTTTCCCAGTTTTCCATGCTAGGAATATGAATACGTTCATCAGGGATATTCGCATCCTTGAAAAATAATTCCTGCATTTCTACCCAGTTAGGTCCTGGTTCACCTTTTCTTTCTCCGAAATATGGAGCTTCATCAAACAGATAGTATTCGATATCTTCAAATTTCTTTTGATCTTTTACATAAGGTACCATCATTTTGTAAAGCATTTTTGGTGAACGTCCTGCAGTTAATGAGATATTTACTCTTTTATCCTGCATCATAGCTCCCAAAATAATCTGCATAGCGCTTTCGCTCATAGCTTTTTCTGTTTCTTCAATAATCAGTTTCATTTTGTTCTCCTCATCATAAAGAAGATATACCTCACAACTTCATTATATGATAATTCAACCGTTTGTCAACAGTTGCGTGAATTTCAATTTTCTTTGATTTAATCAACGTTTTTTTACATTTTGAAAGCGCTTTTTTACATTTTGGAAAAGATTTTTATATTTCGGAAAAAGATTGTTCTTAGACAGTTATCAACATTATAATAATAGAGAGGTGATAAGGATGAAAAAAGCAAAACAAAAAGCGAAAAACAGTAGAAAAACAGCAAAAACACAAATCAAAGGCTACGATACCGTTAAACTGCGTGCCAGAAGATTTCTGGCTATGCTGATAGACTGGTATCTAACTAATATCATCGCATCGATTCCTGTAACTTTTTATTTGCGTGGGGATGACTATATTCGAAAGACATCTTTTGAATTAGAAACATATGGATTTCAAACTGGCCTTATTTTTGGTTTGTTTGTTGTCACAGCTGGGATCATTTACTACTTTATCATTCCGTCATTTGTTCTAAAAGGTCAGACACTAGGTAAAAAACTATGTAAGATTGGTGTTGTTAAAGAAAACGGTGATCCAGTAACTGTCAAAGACATGTTCATTCGTGAAATCATCGGTGCAACGATTTTAGAAGGTGGGATTGTTGTGACTTCTACCTATATCAGAAAACTGATTCAGTTATTCGGATATGCAAGCTATGTTACTCCTTTACAATATATTGCATACGGCATCACTTTACTGTCCATTATTTATGCTTATTTTCATCCTTTATCACAATCTTTTCATGATAAGCTGGCAAAGACCATTGTCATAAAAAAAGATTAAAATTTTGCTCCATTTATGCTATATTTGTATAAAAGGAGTGATAATATGTTTAATCTTGCCATAATTCTGCTTTCACTGGTCAACAGTGAGGTCCATGAAACCAATAACTATAAAATAGCCAAATACATACTGGAAAATGTAAATGAACTCGATCATTGCTCTATTACCGAACTGGCAAAGAAGTGTTACGTTTCAAATTCCAGTATTTCTCGTTTTTGTCGAGATATTGGTTTAAAAGATTTTAATGAATTAAAGATCCAGATTGCTAAATATCAAATGTCTCATGAAATGGCAGTCAGAAAATTTGACTATCCGGGCATTAATGGTCCCGCTCCTGTTTCGGCCTATGTTGATGCTGTCATTAACCATTTGGAGACATTTAAAAGTCAGATTGATGAAAAGAATATTGCTAATTTGGTTGAAGACATCTATCACTTTCAGCATATTGCGGCCTTTGGCTACCTGCAGTCAGAAATGGTTGCGTTAAATCTGCAGTTCAATCTGCAGACCAATCGCAAGGCAATTTTTACATGTATGCCTTTTACCAATCAGGTTGATTATATTAAGAATGCTAATGAAAACCATTTAATCATTATTTTCTCTGATTCAGGAACTTATTTTAAAAGGGCTTTTGAAAGGATACCATTATTTAAAAATAAAGAGCACAGACCAAAAATCTATTTGGTTACCAGTCATCCGACCCTAACTCTGCCATACGTTGACTGTTATATCCGTTATGCTGGCGGGCATGATTATGCCAGTCACCCATATCCACTACTGATTATTTCAGATGTGATCTGCTCTGAATTTTCTAAATATTTAGCCAATAAAGAAAATCAGTCATGATTTCATAAAAAAATCCTATATAATTATAGGATATTTTTTTATTATAGTTGTGCAATTGCTTCTTCCATTACCTTTTTGGCGTTAAACTGAACAAAATCTTCATCAGAAATCAGAATAACTGGTGTCCCTGGTTTGGCATAGTCTTCAAATTTACCTACGGAACTCTTTAACTGTGGTGTTACCAAAACAATATCAGCCTGTTCAATTGAATATTCTACAGCAGTTTCTGCAGCAGCCCATACAGTCAATTCAATATCCTTTTTTGCTGCCTCATCTTTCAATGCTGATGCAAACATATTAGACGTTACCCCAGCTTTACAACATAATAAGACTTTCATATTATACGTGCCTCCTTTAAATTATATTATTATTGTATCATAAACACATAAAAAAAACTTATTGATAATGATAAAAAAACAATTTTTATGATACAATGAGGAAAAGACAACAAAACAATATTTCTATAAGAGGTGATACAATGGAAAAAAAATGGTGGATGGATGAAATTGCCTATCAGATCTATCCAAAAAGCTTTAATGACAGTAATAATGATGGTATCGGTGATATCCCTGGTATCATAGAAAAACTCGATTATTTACAGGATCTGGGAGTCACGATGCTGTGGATCTGCCCAGTATATGATTCGCCAATGGATGACAATGGCTATGATATCTCTGACTATGAAAATATTTATCCGGCTTTTGGAACAATGGACGATATGGAACACCTGCTGCAAGAAACCAAAAAAAGAAACATGAAAATTATCATGGATCTGGTCATCAATCACTGTTCCGATGAACATCGCTGGTTTCAGGAAGCACTCAAAGATAAAAACAGCAAATACCGTCAGTATTTTATATTTAAAGAAGGTAAAGATGGTACACCACCTACAAACTGGCGTTCTGTTTTCGGTGGTTCAGTCTGGCAAAAAGTTCCTGATGAAGATAATATGTATTATTTTCATTCATTTTCTAAAAAACAGCCTGATTTAAACTGGGAAAATCCCGAAATGAGAAAAGAACTCTATCAGATGATCAATCGCTGGCTGGACAAAGGTATTGCTGGATTCCGTGTCGATGCCATCAATTTTATAAAAAAAGATCAGCGTTATCAAAATGGAGAACCTGATGGCGTTGATGGACTCGTAGCCTGCTTTGATTATTGCCGTAACATTCCTGGTATTAATGTATTCTACGATGAATTAAGGCAGGAAACATTTCAGAAACATGACTGTATGACAGTTTCTGAATCGGTTGGGACTGGCTATGATATCATCGATGAATGTATCGGCGATAAAGGCTGCTTTACAATGATGTTTGATTTTAATTACACCAATCTGGATATTTTAGATGAAGATTATTTTAAACCTACAAACTGGACAATCAAAGAATTAAGAGACAAGATCTATCTGTCTCAAACTGAAATTCAGAAAATCGGCTGGTCTGCTCCATTTCTGGAAAACCACGATCAGCCGCGAAGCATCAACAAACTGATCAAAGATCCACAATACTATGAACTCGGTGCAAAAACGCTGGCAACCATGTTTCTGATGTTAAGAGGCACACCATTTATTTATCAGGGACAGGAACTGGGCATAATCAATTTCCACAGACAGTCTGTTGATGAATTTGATGATTTAAATGCTCACAGTCAATATCATCGTGCAATCGAAGAAGGTTTTACTCCTGAAGAAGCATTAGCTTTCCTCAATCAGAGATCACGTGACAATGCCAGAACACCAATGCCTTGGACAAAAGATCAGTATGGTGGATTCTCTAAACATGAACCTTGGCTGGCCATGACCGATGGCTTTGAAAAATACAATGCTGAAGATCAGATTAGCAGACATGGTTCTATTCTGGAATATTATAAAAAAATGATTGATATCAGAAAAAACAGATATCATGATACTTTATCTTACGGTCAGTTTATTCCTCTGATTTTGAATGACAATATTATCAGCTATATCAGAGAATACAATGACGAAAGAATTGCCGTTCTTTGCAATCTGACATCACAGATTCAGTCATATCAGCTTGATAACATTGATCAGATTATTTCCAACAACATCCATGACTATACAGCAAATCAGCTACAGCCTTATCAGGCATTAATCATACTGCTTAAATAATAAACACCAATAGCCAAAACTATTGGTGTTTTTTTTAGCCAAGCAGCATTCGGTCATTAACGAATTCATTACCACTGGCTTCTTCAAATTTTCTAAGAAGATCAGAAACATGCAGTTTTTTCTTTTCTTCACCTTTAACATCATAAATAATCTTGCCATCATACATCATGATCAGCCTGTTGCCAACATCAATTGCATCCTGCATATTGTGTGTAACCATCATTGCGGTCAGTTTCTGCTGTGAAACGATATCACAGGTCAGTTTTAAAACCTTTGCTGAAGTCGCTGGATCCAAAGCTGCCGTATGTTCATCCAACAGCAGAATCTTCGGTCTTTGCAGGGTAGCCATCAGTAAAGTCAAAGCCTGACGCTGTCCTCCAGATAAAAGACCTACTTTTGTCGTTAAGCGGTCTTCTAGACCTAATCCCAGAATCTTGACAAGTTCATGATATTCTTTCTTTTCTTCTTTGGTAATCCCCCAGGATAAACCTCTTTTCTGACCTCTTCTTTTTGCCAAAGCAAGATTTTCCAGTATCTGCATATCGGCTGCCGTTCCCAGCATTGGATCCTGGAACAGACGTCCGATCTTCTTTGCTCTTTGATGTTCATCCTCTAATGAAATATCTTCACCATCCAGAATAATACGGCCACTATCTAATGGAAAAAGTCCGGAAATCATATTCAGCAGTGTTGATTTTCCAGCACCATTACCACCGATGATCGTAACAAAGTCACCTTCTTCCAGATTCAGATCTAAATCATGTAAAACTTTTTTCTCATTAACAGTTCCGATATTGAATGTCTTATTGATTTTTTCCAGTTTAAGCATCATTTTTCTCCTTCCCTGTTAATTTTTTATACATAGCTATCTGTTTCTGATTACTGATCAAGGTTGGAACTGACAAGGCAATCGCTACAATGATGGCTGTTAACAGTTTCAAATCATCAGTATTCAGTCCCATCTGTAAGACAATTGCAACAATAATACGATAAATAATTGAACCAATCACAACTGAAGTCAGACGAATCGCAAACCCAGTTCTTTTACCTGAGAACAGAACTTCACCAATAACAATAGAAGCCAGTGCAATAACGATTGCACCAGTTCCGGCACGAACATCAATAGCCTGTCCGTACAATGTATAAAGTGCTCCTGACAGTCCTACCAGTCCATTAGAAATCATCAATCCTAACAGTTTCATATTGTCAGTTGAAATTCCTAATGATCTGGCCATTTGTTCATTATTTCCTGTTGCTCTGATTGCACTTCCCATTTCTGTTCCAAAGAACACATATAACAAAGCAATAAAGACAACCGTAAATAATAGTGAAATGACTAACGCTACATAATATCTGTTAACATTCAATGCCACTGAAATATCCTGAAACAGTGTATTTGAACCAACAAGTGGTAAATTGGCACGACCACCCATGATACGCAGATTAATTGAATATAAACCAATCTGCGTCAGGATACCTGCCAGAATCGCCGGAATCTTGCACTTTGTATGCAATATTCCCGTAATTCCACCAGCAATAAATCCCGCAATGATTGCAAACAGAATAGCAATCAAAGGGTGAATATCATTGATCAGACTAATCGCACAGACAGCACCACCAGTTGTAAAACTTCCATCCACTGTTAAATCTGCAATATCCAGAACTCTGAAAGTAATATAAACACCTAAAGCCAGAAAGCCCCAGATCAAACCTTGATTAACAGCCCCTAAATACGTAAAAAATAAACCCATTTAACTAACCTCTATTCAATAAATGTTGCATCCTTAAAATCATCTTTATTGATTTCAATACCACATTTTTCTGCAATTTTCAAATTAATGACCATTGTACATTCTTCAGCCTTCAACTGTTCAACAGGTGTTTCTGCAGCTGTCTTTTCCCCTTTTAAGATAGCTAATGCCTGTTTTCCAGCCAGTTTACCTAAATTATAGTAATCAATACCATATGTTGCCAGTCCGCCTTCTTTACACATTCCTTCTTCTCCGGTAATAACTGGAATCTTTTCAGGTGAAGCAACAGCTTCAACTGAAGACATATAAGTTGCCAGAACATTATCAGTAGGAATATAGATAACATCAACATTATCATTATTGGCTAACTGAGTCACAACAGACTGGATATCATTTGAATCAGAAATTGTACGTGTTACTGATTCCAGTCCAAGTTTTTTTGCAGCTTTTTCAGCCATTTCTCCCTGAATCTTAGAATTGTCTTCACTTGAACAGTACATGATTCCCACTTTTTTTGCATTAGGCAACAGTTGTGTCATCAATTCAAACTGATCGCTGATTGGTGATAAATCACTTGCTCCAGTCACATTCCCACCTGGTTTTTCATTCGATTTAACCAATTTGATAGCTTCATAATCAGTAACGGCACAGCCAACGATTGGCAGATCCTGAGTTGCACTGGCAGCAGCCTGTAATGCTGGTGTCGCAATAGCATAAATCAGATCATTACCGCCGTTGACCAGTTTATCAGCAACTGTTGTACAGTTTGACTGATCACCAGCAATCTGATAATCGATATTATCTTCATCGACACCTGCTTCAACCAGAACATCTTTAAAACCTTCATAAGATTTATCCAGTGCATCATGCTGCATCAGCTGGATAACACCAACTTTAACTTCTGATAATTCTTTTGATCCCAAATCTGAAGAATCACCAGTTCCACATCCTGTCATCGCCAATGCCATTGTCATGGCAATCAGCCCTTTGAATACTCTTTTCATAACTTGACCTCCCCTTTTAAAAAAACAAAAAAGACTTACCTTGGGGACGTAAAAATACGTGTTACCACCCCAATTCGTTAAATAATCACTTATTTAACCTTAGTAAGTCATATAATACTTATAGATAACGGCTATAACCGGAAAATGTTTTGCATTTTCAACTCCATGGTGTATTCCTAATTCTTCAACGTATTACTTGCACCAACCGTAATATCTCTGCTGTCTCAAGAATAAGTACTATGTCATTTCTTTGTTTTTTTTATATTATAAAACTATAATAAAATATTTACTTTTTAATGTCAATATAACAAATTAATATTCTTTTGAAATACTTTCAATTAATGTAATAAATTTTTTTAATACATTTGACATAACAGTATCCTTTTTCCAGACAATAACAATTCCCGTTTTCAACTCAGGTTCAAAGGGAATAAAAACCAAATGCTCATGATTTTCCGCACGATAAGCCCCTTCAATAGTAACCACCGCTCCTAAATTTTTACGAATAAGCGGCAAGACCGTTGTATTAAAATTATATGTTACTGGAAAATCTATATGCTTTAATCCATTACTTAACCAGTGAATCACTTCATTCTGCACTGTCATACGACTCGTACTAAACAGTTTCTGTTTAGCCAGCATCGCTGCAGTCACTTTGTCATGCTGGGCAAGTTCATGATCCTCACAGACAATGATTCCCCATTTTTCCTTTTGTGACAGTCGGATAAAATGATACTTTTCAATATTCACCGGTTCCATCAATATACCAATATCGACAGTTCCATCATCCAGTTTTTCTTTGATCAGATCGGCATTTCCTGTATAAATATCAAATTTAACCTGAGGATAGTCATTCATAAACTGTTCAACTGCTGATGACAGAAAAGACTGGGAAGCCTCAAAAATACCTGTTCCTATCGTAATCTGACCAATCATCTGTTCATTCTGCATGACTTCCTGTTCTGTCTTTTCAATCATGCTGACAATTTCCTGAGCTCTGCGTCGCAATATTCTCCCCGCTTCGGTCAATTCGATCTTTCTCTTTCCACGAATAAATAACGGTGTCTGCAGTTCATCCTCCAGTTTCATCAGCTGTCTTGATAAAGATGGCTGTGTCATATGTAGCTGTTTGGCAGCACGAGTAATATTTTCTTCTCTGGCAACCATTAAAAAATATTCAAGTACTCTTATTTCCATGCGTTTCACCTCAATATCATTTTAAACGAAAAAAAACAGTGATGCACTGTTTTTTTATTTTGCTAGTTCATTAACAATCGCTAATGCATTCAGCATTCGCGGAAAGCCAATATAAGGCTGGCATTGTGTGATTGTTTCAATCAGCGTGTTTCTATCATTGCCGACATGCAAATTTGCTGCTGTATGAGCACGTAACTGATTTTCACATCCTCCCAGTGTTGTCAGCATAACAAATGTCAGCAGTTCTCTTTGCTGAAGATCTAATCCCTTTCTGGTATAGAAATCTCCAAAACAGTAGGCAGACAGATAATTCTGGATATGTTTGAGTTCCTGTGGTGCCTGATCATGATTGGCCTGAATATTTTCTCTACCAAAAGCAGCTGACTGAACATCAAAACCTTTTTCAAAACGATTGTCTTCATGAACTGTACTGCCAGAGTTCAAAGGCAAGACAATATCACATTGCTGGAAAACTGCAGCAACAACATCCAATGCATCTTCTACCTTCCCCAAACCAATATATGGCGTACACTGGTAGATAGCTTCTTTGATCACTTCTGGTTCAGTTTCACATTTTAAAGCAGACAGGATATGCTGCTTCAAGGTTTTTAATGTATGGTTTGCTGTTGCGACAACGATAAGAATGAGTTCTCTTGTTTTCAAGTCTAATGTGCCATGCTGATAGACTTCTCCATAAATATAGTTTTTCATGATGGCATTCAGTTCTGGATCATTGACCAGAAATTCTTCATCATTTAACTGCTGATAGATCTTTTTTCCTGTTTCTTCTCTATTCATTGCTGTTCTCCTTTATCTTGTATATCATGTCATCAAGCTTATCGATCAGCTGATAATAGTCATGGGCTTTCTTTAACAGAAATTTTCTTTGTTTCTCCAGCAAAGCCCGCTGACACGAAAGCGAACAGTTCAGAAACTGTCTGATTTCTTCAGGTGAAAACTGCAGCTGATGTAAAGAAATCACCATTGGCAGATCATTTTCACTGATCAGAAGATCCTTAATCTTTTCATATTCGCTTTCATTTATCGTATAATGATCAAAAAGTATTTTTTCTTTCATGATATCACTCCTGATTCTATTGTAAAACATATTGAAGAAATGTCTAATACTTATCATCTATATGCTTTCATAGTTAAAAAGCATGAAAAAAATCTAATTACAACGGCTGTACAAAACAGGCGGGTACCCAACCGATTTCCTTTCCTTTTTTCACATAGGCATAACTGCCATAAATACCTATCAAAGCGACTGTTTCACCTTTTTTTAATGAGATACGATAATTGATATAATCATCTAAACATCTTGTTTCCCCATTTCTTTGATAAAGAAATTCATTTTTAACAGCAAAGATGTGTCCCGTATCTTTTTGCTGACAGAGAGAAAACTCTTTGTCTTTCTTTAAGACATCGATCGCAAAAAAAGGCCAGGCAATCTTATATATATGGTCATTTTTCTGTATCACATCATTGGTCGCAATATACCGAGGCAATGGCTGAACATATTCACAATCAAAATCATAGCTGTCATGATATCCATGAATGATTAAAGCATTTAACTGGCTAATCATTTTCACTCCTGTTCCCCCATCAAGAGATATGATCTTTTTATCCTGATCAATGATAATATCATTGTCAATTCTCGATTCATAAAAATTTGATGTTGGCAGATGACCAACAATAACATATTTATTTAAGAGATGTCCATCACGCTGAAAGCTGCGCATTTCAATAAATGATGACGTTTTGCCATTTTTCCAGTCATTTCTTTTTTCAATTCCGGCATGAACAAACAAAAAATCCTTGGTCTCCAGTGTTGTCGGCAGAGTTCTGATAAATGCAAGACAGGATGAAAGGTATTCTCTGATCTGCTCTTGTGCCATAATCGGATCGACCGTATGCATATCTATTTTTAAATGTGATATTGCCTGCGTAATCAGACCGCTTTTGCCAATTTTTTGAAGATAATAAAACATCTGTTGAGCAAAAGCCGGATCACTGACAAGGGTCTCCAATGCATATTCACAGTTTCCTAGCAGAATATAAACTTTATCATTCTCTGACTGCAGTTTCTGCAGAAACAAAAGTGTCTCAATTCCCTGCGTTCCTTTTTCAGTAA
Organism: uncultured Bacillota bacterium; assembly: GCA_949290865.1. Lineage (GTDB taxonomy): Bacteria > Bacillota_I > Bacilli_A > Erysipelotrichales > Coprobacillaceae > Faecalibacillus. Next base: position 4,416 of record CASETM010000097.1, on the reverse strand, counting down.
AATCGCCATTAATGATCAGATAATCATCCTGACAGTAATGAATCTGCTTTAACAACATTTTTAATCTGTCACAATGACTATGAACATCAGAAATGACAATACATCTGTAATTAGCTTTCATATCAACGAAAATATGTCTTGTCTTTATCATCATGATCACCTATATTTATTTTATTTTTTTCATTGTGATTATGCAAGACTCCACATCAAAAAGAAATCTCAATAATGAAAAACGACCTGTAATGATTAGCAGGTCGTTTGACAAAATAATTATTCTTAACTATTAATGAGAATAATTTTATTTTTGAGAGTTTTGATGATCAAAATCCTGATAAGACTGATCTTTCTTATTCATTTGATCGTATCCGGCTTTTTTGTTTGCCTGATTTTGAGTTCTATTCTGTTTTTTACTCACTTTTATCACTCCCATATATAATATTTCCATTATTTTTATTTTTATACTTACTTTTTGATAAAAGCTTTTACCAGTTCTTCATTTGATTTTGTATTTTTAAACAGTAGCAACAGATCATCTAAAGACTGATTGGTCTTGGCTTTATGTAATAAAAGATGAATACGTCTGTTAGCTTCCAGTTCATCTTCGGTCAAAAGCAGATCTTCTCTTCTTGTTCCTGATTTCATGATATCGATTGCTGGAAAGATCCTTCTTTCCTGCAAATCACGACTTAATACCAGTTCCATATTCCCAGTTCCTTTGAACTCTTCATAGATCACATCATCCATACGACTGCCTGTATCAATCAAAGCCGTAGCCAAAATCGTCAGGCTGCCACCTTCTTTCATATTTCTGGCAGCACCAAAAAATCTTTTTGGCATATATAAAGAATTTGGATCTAATCCTCCTGAAAGAGTTCTACCTGAACTTGTAACCAGCAGGTTATAAGAACGCGCCAACCTGGTAATACTGTCCAACAGGATAACAACATCCTGACCATGTTCAACCAAACGTTTGGCTCTTTCAATGACCATTTCAGATACTTTTTTATGTCGTTCAGGTGTTTCGTCAAACGTTGAATATAATACTTCGATATTATCTCCTTCAACCGTGTCTTTCATATCGGTCACTTCTTCTGGTCGTTCATCAATCAGCAGAATGAGAATATGAATATCAGGATTGTTTTCCCGAATCGATAGTGCTACTTCTTTTAAAAGAGTTGTTTTCCCAGCTTTTGGTGGTGATACGATAATCCCTCTTTGTCCTTTACCGATTGGCGAGAGCAGATCGATAATTCTCATGGCAATTTTATTCTCTTTTTTTCTTTCCAGTTTTATTTTCTGATTGGGAAAAACCGGCGTCAGTCGATCAAAAGATTTTCGTTTCATTGCCTGTTCAAGATCATATTCATTGATTTTTGAAATATGCAGAAGCGATCTGAACTTTTCCGAAGGTTTTGGATCTCTGACATATCCCGTAATAAAATCACCTGTTTTTAATTTAAACTTATAGATCTGGGACTGTGATACATAAACATCATGAGGGTCAGATAAATAATTTGCATTACGAATAAATCCAAAGCCATCAGGCAGAACCTCTAAAAATCCTGTGACCAGATTTTCCTTCTTCATTGATTCCTTAATATACTGTTCTTTCTCTTTTTCCTTTTTTTCCTGATTGATTTCTTGATTGTCTTCCATTTCATCTCTTCCTATCTTTTCTTATTTTATCCAGCCAAAATGCCTGCAAGCATTATATATTCCATCTTTATCACAGTCATCGGTCACGTATGTTGCTTTTGCCTTCAATTCAGCAATCGCATTGCCCATAGCAATGCTGGTCCATTCATCAATAAACATGCTCAAATCATTTTTTTCATCACCAAATACGACCACATCTTCATACTGTCCATTCAAATGATCAACCATCATCTTGATACCAACAGATTTATCTCCTGGTTCAACAAACAGATATTCTTTATGAAAACGACACCATGGCAATTCTTTCAAAGTTTCCAGTTTTTCTTCTTCTGGAGCCAAACAAGCAATATAAACCTTAAAGATCTGTTTATAATCTCGTGGATCCAGATGGTCTTTCACTTCTGTTTTCATATAAATATCATGTGTAAAATCATAAAAACGATGATCAGGAGCCAATCTTCTTGTTTCATTATCTGGAGAAAAAGCCCAGATAAATCCTTTCTCTCTGCATTCATCGATCAAGCGGATGCACTTGTCATAGTCCAAAGGCCTGATATCAATCAGCTTTCCATCAATCGTGATACCATTTCCACCATCAGAAACCATATTTTCAAACCCAAGATCTCTCATATGATTGACTGCCATGGCATAGCTTCTGCCAGTAGCAATGGCAACAAAATGTCCCTGTTCTTTTAACTTCTCAATAGCCAGTTTTGTCGATGCCGGAATATACTGATTTCCTGGCTGACCAACCGCCAGCGTTCCATCTATATCAAAAAAGAAATATTTTTTCTTCATAATCTCACCTATCCAAGTATATCATATTTTTTATCAATACGATGATCCTTTGATAAAAAATCCTTTCTGCGATATCTAAAAAAACTATATCATAAAAGGATTTTTATTCAACTATAAATTATCTTTAAAATAGCAGTAATAAAAAATCACCGCTAAAAAAGCAGAGGTGACATCAACCACAGCCTGTGCAATCAGTATCCCCTGATATCCCAACATTTCACCAGGACAGCCAGAACAGCGACAAAGATCAGACCCTGCTTGCTGATAGGAAGAAAAAACGATGGGATGACTTTACCCATAGATTGAAACAAACAGGTCAGCAAAAGAACAACAGCCGCACCCCAGGTAGTTATGACCTGATAACGCAGCATCAGTGCCCCTTCATCAAGGATAACCTGCTGATTCATCATTACCCTGATCAAAGATGGTGCACCGACAAAAATCAAAACCGTCAGTACGATTGATAACCCTGATAAAAACTGTTGACAGAAAATCAGCATCTGTTTCAGTTTCTCATGATTTTTTCGACCATACAGGTAACCAAAGACCGGAACATCACCAAAAGAAAAACCAGTGATAACCAGCTGAGCGATCATATTGACTTTTAAAACAATTCCCATGGCAACAGAAACTGATTAACAACAATCACACATAGACTTTGCATCAGATTGGTCAAGGCTGCTGTAGCGCTGATATCAGCGCATTCATTTCCAGCGTTGAAATCAAAATCTATTCAAGTCATGATGACGGGACAATATTTACTCTTGTCATTAATAATCATCTCATTCTTTTGGGGAATCTCGAATATATCAGTCATATCCCCCCTCAGTATTTTGTCGAAGCACAAAGTGAAGTGATTGCCTAAATGCAATATTGCTGTCCAGATCATACCCTGTCACATATAGAAACAACGGCCATGCCTCCTCACTGCAGCAAAAGACAGCTGCTTTGGATCCTGGCCAGTCTATATCAGAAAAATAAAATCCACAAAATAAAAAAAAGGAACTTATCAGCTGTTATGATTTATTCCTATTTAAAGAGCGTATTGAAAAACCCAATAAACTGCTGCTGAATTTTTGCCGGATATCTTTCTTTTAATGAACAGGTTTTACGGAGATTGTCCAAACAGTATGCTTTGGCAAGATCTCGATAAAGCGAAACTGTACAGGGATATTTTTTCAGTATTGCTATTACACCAATACGGTCTTTAATAACGATATCATGCTGCAAAAAGACATCGATCATCTGATAAATATGATTATCCCATAAAACCTGAAACGCATCAATTTGCTTATCTGATTCAATATTCACATCAACATAGTCATTAAATTTCGGTGCAACATAAACCAGACCAGCAAAAGCTATTTCATTACATAATGACAGTTCAATGAATTTTATCTGTTCATAAGCAATTTTTCGATGATAATAAACCATTTCATTATCATCAAAAAAACAAATCACCCTCACAAAAAGTAAAAACAGCTTTGACTTTTTTTGATAAAATTTCTTATCATCTCATCTACACTATTCAAATCAATTCTGTTTTTCCAATCATTTCCTGTTTAGCACTGAGAACATCTTTGATCGTTTTCTTTTGTTCCATGATCTCCTAGATATCATTTACCGATATTTCCATTGCTCTTAAAGCCTGTATAAATTGAATGGTTTGCAAATCGTTATCACTGTAATCACGGTAATTATTTTTTCACTCTCTGTAGTTTGATCAATCCTTCTTTTTCATAATAAATCAAAGTCTGTTTGGTAACACCATATTTTTTTCACCTCTAACTTTATTAAAAAATCTATACCTGCCATATAGTCAATCATAACCACGCCTAAAAGACGTGGTATGTACGCGCCCTAGAAGGGCATTCTGTTGCGCTGTGTTTCACACTCTGAAGCCTGACAGCCGCAACGCCTTTTCTGGCTAGCCCTTTAAGGGCTTTTATTTTTTGCCTCCTT
>CASETM010000096.1 GCA_949290865.1 uncultured Bacillota bacterium | reverse complement strand
GAAGTTCTGAAATCCATCATGACCAGTGCATAGCGATGCCTGTAGTCGATGTCCAGAAATACCTCATCAACAGAAATGATTTCTGGAAGAGGAAGACGTCTGATATCCAGATACTGGAGAAATATATAGTGAACAGCAGTATCGGAAATACTGTATCTTCTGGCTGCATCTGCTGTTGTTACATGTATGTTTTTCATCTCACTTAGAATCAGATAGGGAGTGATGTTGGAAGACTGTCTGTATTTGCTGATGAAGTTAAACTGGTCGTTGAAGTAAAGATTGCATTGTGGATTGGTACACCTCCACTTTCTTTGTGTCACAATAAGCTTCAGCTGAAAGCCATCCTGAAGGATAGGATGATTGATCTTTCTGACATATTTTCCTTTGGAATGCATCCTGGAAGAACATGCTGGGCAGAATTCAACCTTAAGAGGCTTTTCAAGATGAATTTCTTTAGTATTGCCGTCAGTCACAATCTTAGTGATGATGATGTCTTTATCTTCAATGTTTAAAAAATTCATGATATCATTATTCATATAGTTCCTCACTTTCATAGTATCTAGACAATACCTATGATAAACGAGCTATTGATAAAACAACAGCCCATTCATTGAGCTGTTGTTTTTCACTGTATTTTATTTGGGTGTCATCCCCCTAAAGTTCTCCCCTAAAGTAGCCCCCTAAAGTTTAGACCCCTAAATTATTTGATTAGCCAAGATTTACTGTTCTTCCTGCTTTTTTGTGCTTTTTTATTCGATAATCAGCGGTTTTTTTAATATTTGTGTTATAATGAAGCTATTATAGAGGGGAAGAGTTATGTTAGATTCATCATTAATTTCAGAGCTTTTTTCGCTGATCATCAGCTTGGTGCTCTTGGCTAATGTGACGCAGAAGAAATGGCGTTATATTGAACATTTAAAAAAATATATGATATGTCTTTTACTGACGGTTGGCAGCGTGGTTTTAAATATGATCTGTGTCTGTTCTATTACGTATTCTCATCATTTGCCGGTCATCGTCAATGTCATATTGAACAGCATTTATTTTATGCTGATCAATATGACGGCAGTCTTTATGACGTATTGTGCTTTGCTGGTTATATTAGAGCATAATTATGATAAAAGCTATATGTTTAAAATTAAGATCATATTGTTTTTTCTGGCTGCAGTATATAACCTGATCGTTGTGGCTAATCTTTTTACTGGAATCTTGTTTTCATTTACATATCATTTTGAATATGTCAGAGGTCCATGGAACAGTATAGGATATTTCTTTATTTATCTGGAAATTGGTTTACTGTTATGGTTTTCTTATCAGAAAAGAAAATGTCTGGACAGTTCTTCGATCCAGCTGTTAAAAACATTGCCGGTCAGTGTTATTTTGATGACAGTGTATCAGATGATTTATCCAGATTTTTATATGAATGGATCGATCATGGCAGTATTTAATATTATTTTGTGGATGAATCTTTTCAGTTCACATTCTGATATTGATGCTTTGACCAAAATAGGGAACCGTCGCAGTTTTATTAAAGAAATTCAGTTAAGAATTAATGATCATCAGCAGTTTGTTATTGTTTTGGTGTCTTTAAAGAGACTGAAAGAAGTAAATAAGAATTATGGTCATAATATGGGAGATATCTTTTTATATGAAATTGCTCATTATTTAGATCAGTTAGTGGTGGAAGGTATGGCTTTTCGTTATCGTAATATTGAGATTGCTTTAATGGTTCCATATCGTGATGATATACAGACACATTTACTGATCGATCAGATCGTTAAACGTTTTGAAATGCCATGGCAGATTCAAAGTAAAGATCTGATGATTCATGTTGATATGGCCTATATAACATATCTTTCAGGATATAATAGTGATCAGTTTATTGAACAGCTGGAATATACGATGGCTTTAGCTAAAACGGAAAATCGTATTGTTGAATTTGATGATGGTGTATTGCATCAGATCAGTCAGGAAAAACGGATTTTAGCTTTATTGCAGCAGGCCATCGCTAAAAACAGTCTGCAGGTATGGCTTCAGCCGATTTATGATATTAAAAAACAGCAGTTTGCTTTTGCTGAAGCTCTGTTACGTCTGGTAGATGGAGATAAGATCATTGCACCGCATGATTTTATACCTATTGCTCAAAGTCATCAGATGATGGATGATATCAGCTGGTTTGTGATTGAAAAGGTATGTGCCTTTTTACAGGCTCATCCTGATCAGCCACAGTGTGTTTCGGTGAATTTATCGATGCAGCAGCTGGAAAATGAAAATATTGTTGAAAAGATTCAATCGATTATTGAAACTTATGATATTGATCCTCATCGATTAAGAATAGAAGTGACAGAACAGATATTATCCAGCCAGGAAGATAAAATGTTTGATGTTATTCATCGTTTGAATGATATCGGTATTCAGTTCTGTCTTGATGATTTTGGGACTGGCTATTCTAATGTTGCCAGTATTATCAAATTTCCACTGAACTGTATTAAAATTGATCGTTCATTGATACAGGGCTTCCCTTATAACAGCAATAATTATCATTTGATAGATACATTGATTCGTCTGTTGCATCATCTGCAGTTTAAGATCGTTGTTGAAGGGGTCGAAAATGTGATGCAGTATCAGGAACTGGAAAAACTGGGTGTTGATTATATACAGGGGTTTTATTTTTCAAAGCCATTGAATGCCAGCAATTATTTACAGTTTATGAAAATGAAAAAATAAAAAAGTCATATTGAGTATGACTTTTTTTTAGGATTTATCATCAATGGCTGAATCTATGAGTTTGATCATTTCCAGGGCACTGCGAAAAGACTGTTTTTCATTTTTTTCGATCCATTCAATAGTTCCCTGCCAAGTATTGTTTTGGGTTTCTTTGATTACAACAAGAAAGCTATTATTTCTTTTGTGTTTGTTCTGTTTCATAAATTTTCACCCATCCTCTATAACTAGTATATATTAATATGGTCACATGAAAGTCATATTATTCACAAAATTTTAGAATTTGTGTTTATTTAATATATGAGTTATAGATTTGATCATATCTAAGATGGTAGGAAATTCAATTTCCTGATTCTCATAGAAAATAATACCTTGCCATGATGACTGACGGCGGGATTTGACAACGATATCTAAAGTTAAAAGTTTTCCCTGGTGAACGAGCAGTTCTTCATAGGGCCATTTAAGTATCGGTTTGTTTTGATAGATCCCGGCTGGTTCCTGTTTTTGAAAACTACGTGTTAATTGTGAAGACTGAGGATTTCCATTTCTGTTAAATATATGTTCCATTTCCAATATGATATCACTGATATCACTAAACTTCATCATTTCTGATGAGGTATTGTATAATGATCCAATGATCTGATAATCAATGTAATCATCGATGCATAAATGCATCATATTGAATGGCATACTTCTAATGTATTTATCCATTATGATTCCTTAGGTAAGACTTCTTCGATAGATAAATTAATCAGAAATGGTGTATGACTCAATGAATATCTTATTTTTCTAAGAACACGGTCAATAACATGAAGTGAGTTTTCATAATTACATGCTGGTAACAGTACAACGTACTGATTGATGCTTAGACGCGAGATGACATCGCCAATTCTTAGACCTGATAATAAGGCCTGCTGAATTTTCTGCATGTTTTTTTCATGCAGTGCTTTATTATTTTCTCTTTCTTCCGGAGATTTAGAGTTGTCTATGAGTGTGATCAGACATAAATGTGAGCAGATGCCTAAACGACCGATCATACGAGATTGCATGATATAGATTTCTCTAAATGTTCCATATTCGCATAAAAAGGCACTATCTGGTTTTTCTTCGATGAGTTCATGCTGAACATCTGAGATATCGGTTCCTTCTTCATGATCTTCTTTTTTAATAAGATCATATAATTCCAGTAGGGATTCAGATGGTTTGATACCTAGTGTCTGATAAAGCATATCAGTTGTTGATTTATAGAGCTCATGAGCTTTTTTATATTGATGTTGGAAATAGACTGATTTGATCAGTATTTCATAGACGTCTTCTTCCAGATTATCGATGCTTATGGCCTGACGGGCTATAGCTTCCATTTTTTCGTATTCCTGTTTTTCTTCTAATATATCTGCGTACTCGATTATTCTATCGATAAAGATTGAATGATAATAAGTGCTTTTTGATAAAATATTATGATCTCCCTTTATTTCAGTGAGGAATTTTCCTTTATATTTTTCAATAAGATGATCATAGTTTTCCAGATGATCATCCTGATCATCAATGATCAGATCATTATAGTATTCAAATTCAGAAACATCGGTTTTGATTATATATTCTGAATTGATTGAATATGCCCCTTTTCCTGTTACGATAAAATTGTTTAATAGAAACTGTTTTTTTAATATAGCACGTAATCGATAAACAAGATTTTTTAAAGCCCCGATTGGATTATCGATTTCTTCATAGAACCAAAGAAAATCAATTAATTCACTTGATGGTACAGCTCTGTTGGTATTCATTAACAGATAACCAAATAATTTGATTAGTTTGTCAGATTTGATTGTATCACTATCGATGACTTTATCTCTATATGAAAACGAAAACTTCTGAAACATCGTTACATATATCGTATTATCCATAAATTGATAATGCTCCCCCCTTCATTAATCAAATTGTAATGCTATTAATAAAGATATATATAATATTTTAAAGGCTTTGGCCAAATTTAACAAGCGATTTAATATAAAATCAAGAAATAAACTGCGAAAAAATCAGTATTTTTGGAATATATAAAAATATTTTAAGGGATTTAGTTAATTTCATATAATCTCTAAATTAAAGAAAAAAACAAGTGATGTGACTTTTATGTGACATCATGGGTTTATACTAAAAGAGAAAATAAACGTAATATAAGAGGTGGAATGGCTATGAAAAAGAAATTAAAACTCATGGGATTAGCAGCAACATTGCTTGTTGTTGCGGTAATTGGTGGTTCGTTAGCTTATTTTAGAGCTGAGACAGATACACAGACACCAATTTCTGTAGGAAATTTAGGTGTAGAACTTCTTTTGGATTTGGATGAAACAGAACAATATGCTCATATCAAAAATAATATCATAGATGTAGAAGGTGGAATGCCAGGAGACGATTACTATTATCCAGTCTATGCGTATAATACTGGAGATTACGATTCTTATATTCGTATCACATTGACACGTTACTGGGAAAACCAGATAGATGGAACAAAGAATTTTGATGCTGAAGCAGGAGAAATCGGTTTACAGCTCAATGGAGAAAAAATAGAAAAAGCTGATAATTGGACTCAAATGGGTAATTGGATCATTGATGCAAGAGATGAAAATAAAGAAGTTGTTTATATGTATTATAAGATGCCAGTCAAAGCCGGAGAAGGAACAAGCCATGCTATTGATAATATCGTAATTGGTGATATTAAGGATAGAGAATTCTATTCAACACTGAAATTAAATGTTGATGTAGAAGTTGATGCTATCCAAACTGTAGCGGCTAAAGATGCAATCTTAGCTGAATGGGGTATGGATGTCACTTTTGATGCAAATGGCAATATTTCTCAAGTTGAATAATAGGAGGGAGAAAATGATGAAAAAGAAAATTTTAATAGCAACAGGATTATGTATGGCTATGATGGGCAGTGTTGCTCCGGTTCATGCATATGATGAATCACCTCTTATTAGTTTTGATGGCGATGCAGCCAATTATTTTGATTTCAATACTGATCAGGATGATCTGACAGAAAATTTTGAAGGAATGTTTCCTGGAGAAACCAGAAGTGAAACTTTCACATTAGTTAATAATGATAAACGTGAACTGAAGTTCTATTTAAATACTGAAGTTTTAAGAGATTTGACAGATACCAATAATCATGCGGTTTATGATATCAGTTTTGCCAGAGATGGTGAAGTCTTCTATGATGGAACCATTGGAGATGAAGGAACACTGGTTGATTTAAGTAATCAAAGCATGGGAGAAAACATGCTGATTGCTACATTGAATGAAAATGAATCGAGCGTTATTACGATGTCAATTGGTATTGATGGTGATTCAATGGGTAATGTTTATCAGGATGCTGCAACACAATTACAATTTGTTTTTAGTGTTCAATATGATGATCCTGTGACTCCTGAACCAACAATCGTTAAAAAGTTTGTTCAGGCAGTCAGAACTGGTGATTATACAACTTTAGCACCATATGTTTTAGGATTGGTGGGAGCAGTTGTAGTCATCGTTGGATTAATTGTTACCAGAAAAAAAAGACAGGCAAAGGAAGGAGAATAAAAAATGAAGGTATTATTTAAAAAATTATGTGTAGCATTATTGTTTATGACCTTAATGATACCTGCTACTGTGATTCCGACTTTTGCACAAGGTAGACAATATGAAGTTACGTTTAAAGCTGGATCGCATGGAACGTTTGCTGATGGTTCAACGTCAGTAACATATAAAGTAGAGGCAGGCACAGGATTAGATTATGTACCTGCACCAGTATCAGGAACTTATGAAGGATATCGTATTACTAATACTTTTAATGCTGGTACAGTTATTGATGGTAAAACAGTTTTTGTTTATAAATATACAAAAATTGTTAATGCTGTAGAATTTACAGTAAAATATGTGGATATTAATGGCGTAGAAATTGAAACACCAACAATTTATACAACAGATTTAGGAACAGAAGAAGTAGTTCAGGCTAAATCAATTGAAGGATATCAGCCTGATGCTTTGCAGAAGCGTTTAACAGTATCTCAGGATAATGTAGAAATAGAATTTATTTATACACCATTAGAAGATGCAACACAGGGACCAGTTATTGAACAGATCGTTTATATCGATGCCCAAGGTAATGTTACTTATGGACCTGGCGGTGCAGCAGGAGGAGCAGGTGCTGCTGGAGCTGGAGCAGCCGCTGGTGGTGCTGGTGCAGCTGCTGGAGCTGGAGAAACAACAGAAGATATTGCAGATGGAGATGTTCCTCAAGCAGGAAGCAATGAAGAAAATATCGCAGATAATGATGTCGCACAAGCCGGAGCGAAAGAATCAACTAACATGGTTTATGTAGCTGGTGGTGTAGGAGCTGTAGCTATCATTGCATTAATTGCTTATTTATTAACTAAAAAGAAAAAAGCATAAATATAATGAATAAGCTATAAAGAATTAAATACAGATCTTTATAGCTTTATTCACATAAATAAGTCACAAAAATGACAAATTTATCAAAAATAATAGAGTTTAATTACTTTGTGACTTCTATGTGACTCTTACAAGGTAATATATGTATTGTAAGATAGATATTAGTTAAATAAATAAAAAGATGTTTTCATTGATCTAAGATAGGAGGTAGACTATGAAAAGGATAAAAAATAGATTATGTAAAATAGTAGTAGCTACAGCAATGATACTATCAGGGTGCTTTATAACCCAAACAGTAGAAGCTGTAGATGATTCAAGTACAAGAAGTGAAAATTATTTTACTAATAATCTAGTTGTAGAAAGTGATGGTATAGTTGGAAATAGCAACTATAAAGGAGATAAACCTGATTTTGAAATGAGTACTGATGATAAAGGAAGTAATTTAACATCTGATGCCACAGAAGGTCAGGTATGGACAAATAAAATTATAAAAAAAGTCGAAGGACAAGATGGTTTGTATGAAATTACTTTCCAAGCTTTAGGATTTAAATACAGATACGTCAATGAAGATAATGAAAAAGAAAATAATATTTGGAAAAATCCATTGAAAGCAGGTACTAGTTTATCTATTACTGAAGAAATTGATAAAAACTTCCATGTTATAGAAAACGATGATCTATATAAAATGGAAGCAACTACTAAAATAGGAGTTAGTAATGTAAGTTTTACTGAAAATAATGGGAAAGTTGAATTAATAATTGAAGCTAATAATGTTACTGGTTTCGATAAAGAACATTCGGATGGTTTCAAATATACTAATCAAATTGGGGCTGATGAACTAAAAGGAATAGCATTCGATGTTGAAGCAACTTTCTATGTAAGAGTTAATAGTGATGTAAACGAAGGAACTTATGAAACAAAAGATGCAAATAGCCAATTTATCCCAGCAGAAGACAATTTTTATTATTATGAATGGGGAAGTTCAATAGATAAAACAACCTATGGATATGATGCGATTAACTGGAATAATAGTGAAACAGGAATGGGTGGTATTGTTAATGTGCAAAATATTGAAATACCATCTGGAGTAAAAGGAAAAACCATTCTTTTTTCAATTGGTAATCAGGGTGAAAATAAGATAGATCATCCTTCTGATTATCAAAAAGGACCTGGTAACTATATCGATGGAACACCTGAAAAAAGTGATAATAATTATTACTATATTGATGTAAAAGATAGATTGAATTTACAATGGGATGAATTAAAAATTAAAAATTTATATTTTTATTGGTATGCAGTGAAAGGTAGTGGTCAAAAAAAACAAGCTTTTATGCGTATTGAAATTGAATATGATGATAATTCATGGATTGTATTTACACCTATTAATAAGTTAAATAATAATGGAGGTAATGAACCTGCTGGTGATTTTTGGGCAGAAACAATTATTACTAAAAATGAACCTTCAATTAGAAAAGATTATGATCCAGATGGCGATGGCATTATCAACGAGAAATTTACTAATCATGGGAAAATTGTTTTAAGAAAACTCTCTGATAATGATTTGCAAGCTAAAAAATCTGTTGAATTAAAAGATTGGGATGAAAGAACGTATAAGATTGATTTATATGCTTCACATAAAATAATGCCTAAAAATAAAGTGGCAAACATCATGTTAATGTTAGATGTTTCAGGAAGTATGCCATGGTTTGTTACTGCTCCAACTGGTACGCATACTAATTTGCAAGCATTAAATGATAGTAATACTGCGAAAGATAATGAGACATTAGGAAAAAATAACGGTTTGGGTACAATTAAAGAATGGGAATATACTTATTATGTTTATCGTTTAGGAGAAGGAGATTCGTATGAGTATAAACCTATTGCTTATACTGATGGCACTAAAGCAGTTCCTGTTGGAACAAATAAAACAGAAAAATTAAGTCCTGGATGGTATACCGTTAAGTCTGACAGTAATGGTAAAAAAGTTTTCCAAAAAGATGAATATAAAGATGGAAAAATTTCAGTTCAAGGTAGCGTGTTAGCAAATGAGACTATATATACTAGAAATTCTGAAGTAGATAAAACAAAATTAGAAGCATTGTATATAGCTTTAGATTACTTTATAAAAAATATGATTTCAGTTTCTCCAGAATCAAATATTGCATATGTTCAGTTTGCTGCAGGTGTAAAAAACTTTAGTGATTTTGAGAATGTTAAAAATATTACTGCTGATGCTATCATTAACAATGTAAATACAAAATTATATGGTGGAACTAATCAATATGCAGCTATAGAAAAAGCTAATCAGATTATTGCTGATGCTCAATCTGATCAAAATAATAATATTAGTAAGGAAAATACTTACGCAATATTATTCACGGATGGTGATTTATCTGAAAAAAATTTGAAAACTAATACCACTAATGAATACTATACTGTTGACGATGTTACTGATATTGCTAATACTATGAAATCAGAATATGTAAATTTATTATTCGGTGCGGGTATATTTGCTCAATTAGATAATGGACAAGATAACGCAGGAGTTACTAGTTTAAAGCAATGGGTATCTAATGATCCAATTGATAATACAAGTAAGTTAGTATATATTGGTAAAAATTCTGATGAATTGATCAATGAATTTAGTGAAATTTTTGGAAAAATTATTTATCAAATAACTAATGCAGATATTATTGACTATATTGATAGCAGATTTATTATAACTGATGAAGATGGAGAAAAATTGAATCCAAGTGATAAATTTGCTGGTGGAACAATTGGATATGATAAGACAAAAGAGGAATATTATATAATTTGGGAAGATGTCAATTTATCGTATTCAGTTGATGGATTGACTGGTTGGCATCAAACAATTTATGTAAAAGCCAAAGATGATTATATCGGTGGAAATGACGTAACCACAAATGGAAGTGGATCAGGTATTAATGTAGGAACTATTCATAAAGAATTCAATCAACCAGAAGTTAATGTTAAAGTTGATTTTGTCGTAGGTAATGCAGATGATACAATATTCTTAGGTGAAAGTTTATCTGTAAATACTGGGGATAGTGAAAGTATTGAGGATAGGTTATTTAATCAGTTCAAAAATTCAAAAGGTGAAACTCTCAGTATTGCACCAGATGGCACTGAATTAACTAAAGATGATTTTGAATTTACATGGTACAGTGCTTCAGACGGATTATCTGCTTTAGAAAACTCTAAAATCAATGATATAAATGCTGAAAAACCAACAAATGATAAAGTTTATTATCTGCAAGTTAAATTAAAGAATGTAGAAATTTCTAGTCAAGACTCTTTATCAAATACAGATGATAAAGATAATGTTCTATTGAAAACTATTTATGCTACTAATGATATGGATCAGGATAGTAAACAAGTTGGTGAAGGTTTAGATCAAAATAACAATAAAATTGATGATTTTGCTACTGCTCGAAGTAAATATGGTGTATATGTTGTAGATGTTGTTTCTGGATCAATTACAATCTATAAAGAAATAGATGAAATGACTAATAATGATACACAAGGAGATCCAATATTTACATTCCATATAGTAGGAACATCTGATGCTGGTACACCTGTTAATGAATATAGGTCAGTTAGATTTGAAAAAGATTCTGATGCTAAACAATTTGTTGCTACAATTGATGGGTTAGAAAAAGGTAATTATACTGTTACAGAATTAGATTCAATAAGATATCAGTTATCAACTTTGACTGAAGAAAATATAGATTCAAGCATTGAATACGCAGCAGGTTATACTATTCAAGATAATTCAGTAATTTGTCAGATAGGAACTGCATATGATAATAAAGTTTATACTGATTGTAGAAACGTTAAAATTACTTTTAAAAATACCAATATCAATGATAAGGACCAAAGTGATACCGATATTGTTATAAATACATTTAACATTAATGATGACGGAAGTATTACTATTACTGGTAAACATGATCATTTTGTAGAAGTTGGTAATATTGAAGAATAGGAGGGATAAGCTATGAAATTTATTAAAAAATTGTCTAAAAGAACAAGAATTATCTCTCTTATGATACTTCTTGTGATGGTATCAGCAACAACTATAGCTTTTTTACAAGATTATAGTAGTACAGTTATTAACTCATTCAGTATGAAAAGTATTGATACTGAAATAGAAGAAAATAATCATAATACTACTCTCACTAAAGCTCCGTTTGTAGAAAATACTGATATTACAGATGTGATGGTTAGAATAAGATTAAATATATCAGGTGATTTTAGTAAGTTTGCTTTAGCTGGAATCGATACAGGATATGCGGTAGGAAGTGATAATTTTAATGGATTATTAGCTGAAGGCGAGGAAAACAGTTTTTCACAATGTGGCGAATATGCAAAGGATGAATTTTCAAAGCAATATTGGCAACCAATAATACAAGATGGAGAAGATCATTATTCTTGTTATTATTACTATAAAAAAGTGTTAAAAGCTAAAGATGATAATAGTACTTTAGATGTGACACAACCTTTGTTTGATAGAATTCTTTTAAAAGTTGAAGTAAATGGAGAAATACAATATATTAGTTATAATCTAGCAACTGATGACCAAAAGTTAGAGTTTGCTGAATTAGAAAATATTCAAATTTCTCTATATCAAGAATCTGTACCGGTAGTTTTAAATGATGGTGATACTATTTCCAATGCTGATAGCAATAATAATGGCATTATAGATGCATTTGAAGAAACACCTATTGTTGAGGATACAGAACATATTTGGCAATATTTTAAAACAAATACTAAGGATGCTGCTAATAGTTCAAATGAATAGAGGTTCAATGAACCTCTATTTTTTAAATAATAGGAGGTATTTATGATAGAAAAAATATGTAATTGGATTAGCCGTTTATTATTTGTATTTTTATTGATATTGGTATTATTGTTATTTGTACCTAATTTTGTTGGATTTAAGACTTTCTCAGTTATTAGTGGAAGTATGGAGCCAAATATTCCAGTTGGCTCACTGGTTTATACAAAGAGTGTAGAGTTCGAGGATCTAGAAGTTGGTGATGTAGTAAGTTATAAATTGTCTGAAAATACAATGGTGACACATAGAGTTAATTCGATAAATACAGATAACAATACATTAATTACCAAAGGAGATGCTAATGATAACGTAGATGGTTCAGAAGTTCAAAATAGTCAAATAGTTGGTAAAGTAATATTTACTGTTCCTTATTTAGGATATATGGCTATTTATTCTAGAACACCACTTGCAATCGTTGCAGTGTGTATTATTGTAGCGGTATTAATTACAGTAAATATGTTACCTGGTATTTTGAAAGAAAAAGAATAAAACGTAAAAAAATTTGATAATTAAAAAATACATAGTTTTGAATATTTTAGAAAAATAGTTATATATGTGACCACTGTGTTACTTGCATAGAATAAAATGTAATTGTAAATTAAGTTAACTTATTTAAACAAATAAAAATAATTTTTACGGAGGAGAGAAAAATGAATAAGAAAAAATTGGTAACAACATTAGGAAGTTTAGCGCTTGTTGGTGCAATTGGAGTAGGGGCTACATTAGCATATTTAACTGATCAAACTACAAACGTAACTAACACGTTTAATCTAAGTGACAAAACAACTATTTATCTTGATGAACAAGATATGACTGATACTGATGGAGCTCGTATCGATCATAATGAATATAATGATGTAATTCCTGGTATGCCATATGATAAGGATCCAACAGTTACTGTGGCAAATGCAAATGTTAGACAATATGTTTTTATGGCTGTAAAGGAAAACGACAATATTTCATATGTTTATGATGATCAAAATTGGATTAAAGTAAGTGATGATGGGGCTGAAATTAGTATTTACAGATATAAAGCTATTGTAGATAATAGTACTACAGATAATGATGACACAGGAAGAGGAGTTTACAAAGAAGGTATTCAATTACCAGCATTATTTACTGAAGTTACAATTGCTGAAACAATAGAACATGATAGTGAACATTCAAAAAGAAATTTAGGTCAATTGTTGATTAGAGCTGCATCTATACAAGCAGATGGATTAGACGCACCTGAAGGTAAAACTGATGAAGAATTTGCTTTAGAAAAAGTGATTAGTGGATTAACGGATTTTACAACACAACAAACTCCAACAGAATAGTGTTTAGAAAGTAGGGGAATTAAATATGAAAAATAAAAAATTGGGAACTTTAATTGTAAGTTTAGCGTTAGTTGCAGCTTTAGGTGTTGGTGCAACACTTGCGTACTTTACTGACAGTGATGAAAAAACAAATACTATTACTATGGGTAATGTAGATATTGATTTAGATGAACCAGATTGGGATGATGATAATCCTGATGGAGAAATTGATGATGTTAAACCAGGACAGGAAATTGTTAAGGACCCAACCATTACAGTTACAGCTGGTTCTGAATCACTTTATTTAAGAGCTAAAATTGAATATACTGGATTAAATGATGCTCAAATTGCGGATTTAGAACCTAATATTGATATAAATAGAACTAATTGGGTAAAAGCAGAAGATGGTTATTACTATTATCAAACAAAAGTAGAAAAAAACGTTGAAGCTCAAGAAATTGAATTCTTCAATAAAGTAACAATTCCTTCAAGTTGGGGTAATGAAATAGCTAATGTAACATTTACTATTGATGTTTCAGCAGAAGCAGTTCAAGCTGATAATTTTACACCAGAAACAAATAATGCTGGACAAATTATTGGATGGAATGATGTAACTATTGAAACATACAATCCATCTGGTTCACAAGAATAATATAATAAAAGTCAATTCATATGAATTGACTTTTTTGTAAGAGGAAAAGTATGAAGTATTTGATTAAATGTTTAAATGGAATAGGAATAGGAATTGTTGTTTGCGTTATTGTGGTGTTATTGCCTTTGACTGTACCTAAGCTGTTTGGTTATGAAATTTATGGGATTTTGAGTCAAAGTATGGAACCGGAGATTGCTAGTGGGAGTGTCATTTATGTAAAAGATATTACTGCTGAGGATGTTGAAGTTGGTGATATTATCACTTTTAAGATGGATGCTAAAAGTGAGGTTGTAGCGACACATCGTGTTGTAGAAGTTTTATTGGATGAAAGAGCTTTTGTGACAAAAGGGGATAATAATGATGCGGTAGATAGTTCTCCTGTTTCTTTTGACAGATTATTGGGAATTACAGTTTTTAGTTTGCCCTATCTTGGAGAATTATCTATTTTGATTTATTCTGTTAATGGGATTGCTGGTATTGTGATTGCTTTTGCGGTTGCGATTTTCTGCTGGATTTTAGCTGATTATCTGAAAAATAAAAACATCAGGTCTACCTGATGTTTAATTTTCTTTTCATTAGTTCTTGATTAGATGCATAAAATAAGGCTGTATCTTTAGTGATGATATTTTGTTGAACAAGATTGAGTAGACTGTTATCCATGGAAATCATTTGATTATTTGCACTGGAAGCGATGATGCCATCAATTTGATGGATTTTATTTTCTCTGATGAGATTTTTGATAGCTGGTGTTGATTTCATGATTTCAAATACTGGTATCAGTTTACCATCAGTCGTTGGTACTAGCTGTTGTGAAATAACAGTTTCTAAGGTCATAGCTAATTGCAGTCTGATTTGATGCTGCTGATTAGCAGGGAAGACATCAATAATTCTGTCAATTGTTGTAGCAGCGCCAATGGTGTGTAATGTTGAGATAACGACATGGCCTGTTTCTGCCGCTGTTAGCGCTGTATTAATGGTTTCGTAGTCTCTCATCTCTCCTAATAAAATAACGTCAGGAGCCTGTCTTAAAGCGGCTCTGAGTGCTTCTATATATGATTCGCTATCGATCGATATTTCACGTTGGGAAACGATACTTTTGTTATGTGAATGAAGATGTTCGATAGGATCTTCAAGTGTAATAATATGTTTAGATTGGGTTTTGTTGATATAATCAATCATACATGCCTGTGTTGTACTTTTACCACTGCCGGCTGGTCCCGTAACGAGGATCAGTCCTTTTTTTATATTGGCCAGTTCAATGATATCTTGCGAAATGCCGATTTCTTCAGGGTGGGGCAGTTCAAAAGAAATCACACGAATAACTGCTGCATACGATCCACGCTGTTTATAAGTGCTGACACGAAAACGTGATAATCCTCTAATTGAAAAGGAAAAGTCATCGTCACCTTTTTCCACAAGCAGCTTATTGTTTCTTTCTTGTGATAATGTATAGATATCTTGGATTAATTGATTAGTGTCATCTGGCAGCAAGCGTGTTTCATCTAAAGGGAGAAGCTGATTGAAAACCTTAATGGTGACTGGCTGACCAGCAACGATAAAGATATCAGAAGCATTTTTAGCTACTGATTTTTCTAATATTTCATGAATATTCATAATAACCTCCTATAACAGATCAATGCCTTGATCCATATTCCATTGATCATCAGGTGAAACTTTCCAGGTTTGGATACGGTATAAAGTTTCTCCGGGATAAAGAATTTCTAATTCTATAGATAAAATCATATTTTCTTTTTTGAGCTGAAATGAAAAGATATGCTGATTTAATGTGCTATTTTTTATTAGTGAAGTTAAACTATTGATATTTTGAAAGTATTCTTCACTTGATGATGTTGTTTGATATATGTAATATAACTGATCGTCTATTTCTTTAAGTTTTTTTTCTCCCTGACTTGATAATGAGTAATAGATTTCATGATGTTCTATACTTTTTTCGCTACTTCTTTCATTAGCTTTAGCACTGGATAATGAAAGAATGGAAAATGTGACGAGAGAAAGAATAATAAAGATGACAAGAAATGAGATGATTCCTATATTAATGGTCAATTTTCTTTCTTTCATGTTATTACCTCAAGTTTCTTTGTGTATAGTGATAATAGCTGGTTGAAAAGATCTTTTCATTTTCATAATAAATATGAATAGTCAATGTGTTTTGATTGATTTTTGTTGTTGCCTGATAAATATGATTGTTTTGATCTATATTTTTTCCGTTTTCATCGAAATAGAGTTTTTCACTGATGGTTTGATTGCTTTTATAACGTTCGATGATTTCACTGGAAATACGCATAGCCTGTTCTTGCTGAATACTTTGATCATTGATGATTCTGGCTTGGACGAACATTTGGATACAAATAGCACTGGCTAGGGCAAAAAACATGATTGCAACAATCAGTTCCATTAAAAATAAAGCGGATTTACTATGTCTCATGATAAACCACCCCACAATGCTACATAGGATGTCTGGCTTTGATCGTTAATGGTCAAAGTTATGGATAAAAGCTGATCTTTTATATTTAATGACATTTTGTCTGCTTTCATGATGGCCTCACCATTTTCT
Source organism: uncultured Bacillota bacterium (assembly GCA_949290865.1). GTDB lineage: Bacteria > Bacillota_I > Bacilli_A > Erysipelotrichales > Coprobacillaceae > Faecalibacillus. Next base: position 19,796 of record CASETM010000096.1, on the reverse strand, counting down.
TTTTGAAAAGTGATGTCATGAGAAATCAACAGTTCTCTTAACTGCCCCTGATAAACATAAATATAGGTTGTATATTGATTTTGGTCATATGATTCATGTAAACATAATACATCAATATCATCGATAGTTTGAATTTCGATTTGTTGATAAGCCAGATTCTGTCTGGTTTTTTCTAAAATATAATCATTGGCTGTTGTCATACTGTAATGATTTTCCATGGTGTTAACTGTTGCAGTGTATACCTGTGAACCGATATAGACAACGGCTAGGGAACACATTGATAGTAAACAAAACAGAAGCAAGACAAAAACAAAATCAATCGAGTGCTGATTATTTCTTTTCATGATGACCTCCTTTTATTTTTCAATGATCGTGATGCTTGGCATTATATTGCTGGCAACAATTTCATATTTAACGATAAACTGCTGTTTATTGTAAGTAATCTGATAATCACTGATCAGTTCATCTAAAGAAGCAGGATATCTGCCTTCTAGCGCATATGTTTGCATGATGCCTCTTTTCAATGCTTTTTCCAAACTTTCTTTTTGCTGGGAAATTGTATTTTTTTCAAAAGAGTGAAATGCTAGTGATAATATGATCATGATGATCACAAATGAAAGAATTGAAAACCAATATCTAACGATATATTTCATTTTACAAACTCGACATGATTCCTATTAAAGGAAGCATAACACTTAAAAGAATGAGTCCAACAAAAATAGAGAGGATTGCTACTAATGTTGGTTCAATAATACTAATGAGATGGAGTATTCTTTCATTTGTTTCCTGATCATACTGATCTGCGATATCTTTCATGATGGTATCGATATGTCCCGTTTTATTTCCCAGTTTCAGTAGTTTGGCATGCATGCCGGTAATAATTTTTTTATCAACCAGAGCCGTAGATAGATCCTGATCAGTTAAAGAGGCTTTGACCTCTTCCAGTTTTTGTGACAGTTCAGGATGAGTAATTAAGGTTTTGGCCATATCCAGACTTTGTTCAACATCTAAACCACTGCTTAAGGCAATCGACATTCCACTGGTAAACTGTGATAATGCCAGCTGTAATGCTGTTTTTCTTGTTAAACGCCAACGGGTTAAAAAGTGATATAATGATTTTTTTCCTTGGTTGTTTTTTATCAAATAAATGATAGCGATGATGATCAAGATAAATATAGCTAAAAATACATAAGCATAATGAGACATGAATATGCCTAAGTCTAAAACAATTTTAGAAAAACCTGTCATCGATGCACCTAGCTGTTCAAAAACCTGATTGAAGATAGGAAGTACCTGAGTCATCAAGACAATCATGACAACAAACATCATGATAATCATGATGAAAGGATAGGTAAGTGCGCTTTTGATCATTTCACTATTATCATGGCGCCTTTGATAGTGAATACTTAAAGATTGCATCACTTCTTCCAGTTTACCTGACAGTTCACCGATTTGAACCATGTTTAAAAGATAATCAGGAAAAACCTCACATGCAGTTAATGAATCGTAAAAGCTTTCGCCATAGGATAAATGTTCACTGATTATAGGTAAGATGTTTTTCATCTTGTTATCTTCATTGTCTTCACTTAGAATAAGGACACCTTCATAGGGTGATATACCAGAATGCAGGATTAAAGCCATCGAAGATGTAAAATTAGCTATCTCCTGATTTGTTAGTTCGTTTTTTTTCATTGTTGATACCTCTAATATAAATATTTTGTTGTATAGTTATTTTTATTTTTGATAACTTCGCGTATGCTAGAGCTATTATGACTATCTGATATGAGTGTTGGATCCATCATTGACCAGTTTTTACCATCAAAATGAATCAAATCATCAATCCAGCCAACATCTTTAATATAAACGCTGATCCAGGCATGATAGATAGCTTCGTTATCGATTGTTGCATAGCCGATTTCCATACGAGTAGGGATGTTTTGCGTTCTTAGCATGGTGGCCATGACTGCAGCGTAATCAAAACAGATTCCTTTCTTTTTTTCTAAAATAGCATCGACATCAGGTAGATAACCAGCCATGAGACCATCTTTAGCTTTTTGTGCTTTATCATCATCGTAGCTAATAGTATCAATGACATATTCATAGACACTGGTAACAACATCTAGATCGTTGTTAGCACTTTTAGCTAAATTCTGAGCTGTTTGAATAGCTTTTGTATCTTTATTATAGTTAACATACTGATTAGGATATAGATATGTAATGTAATTATTTTCAATCTGAATATCAAATGTACCATTGTATAGCTGAGAGTATTTGGTTCCTTCAATATTTTCATAAGCGGTAAAGGTATATGTTCCATTACCACCGGTTAAAGGAAATACATTGTATCCATCGTGAATATCATAGGTATATAGCTCCTCGCTATGAGGGTTTTTAATTCTGACTTTCACTTTAGGATTATCACCATTATAGGTTACAACGGTGTAACCTTGATGGCTGTTAGATAAATTGAAAATAATTTTATCATTTCCAATAGTTGTTGTACCATTGGCTAATGGTTCTAAAATAACAGGGGTATTATCTCTTGTTCCTTTTTTTGTTTGTTGCTGATCATCATTTTTTGAACATCCAGTCATAAAAAAAATGATGAGAAAGCAACAGATGAGTTTTTGGTATAACTGCAAGATTTCTCACCTCGTTTCTTTTTTTATTATACTCATTTTTTTTGGCTATGAAAATATTTTTGCTGGTATGTTTCTTTTAATGAAATAATTATCATTATTTATGATGAAAATCATCATAAAATGTATGTAAAATCTTGTAAAAAAGCCAAATTATTTTAAGTAAATAACGGAAAATATGGTTTCTTTTTCAATTGAGCGTGATATAATAACATCAGAAAAAGGAGATAATAGGAACATAATGTCTATATTTGTTGGTTCATTAGGATTTATATGTTATTTCATTTATGATTTCTGCTCAATATGGAAACCACAAAGTTTAGCCAGATATCTTTTTGCTTTAGGCAGTATGCTGGTAGTATTGTCATTGGTTTTAGAGATCAGTAATCAGATCAATGATGTGATCATCAATGGGTGGTTTTTTCTTTTCGTTTTTTTAGGGCTCCTTTTTTGTGGATTATTAATTTATACACTATTTTTTTGTTTTGACGTTGATGAAGCCTATTTACAGGTTAATCAGTTACGACAGGCTTATACTAAAGGAATGTATGCTTTGTGTCGTCATCCGGGAGTTATATGGTTTGTTTTAGGCTTTTTTTGTCTATATGGAATGTTTCCTACAAAGCAGACATTGATTTATGTTTTGCTGATGAGTGGTTATAATATTTTATATGTTATTTTGCAGGATCTTTTCATTTTTCCTCGTACTTTTATTAATTATGGTGAATATAAAAAGCAAGCTCCTTTTTTGTTTCCCAATATGAAAAGTATAAGAGAATGTTTAAAGACCTTTCATAAAGGAGAATAATGATGATTCTTAAAGAAATGCTGAAAAAAGGAGAATATGAACAGATCTGGAAAAAGTATTGTGGCTTTTTGCATTTAACGATGGATGAATATATGGTGATTCAAAAACGTTTGATGGAAGAACAGATCAGACTTTTTTCTAACTGTGAACTTGGTCAAAGTCTGTTAAAGGGTAAAAAGCCGCAGACGATCGACGAATTCAGACAGATGATGCCTTTAACAACATATGATGATTATGCTGATATTTTACTAAGAAAACAGACCAAACAGTTACCAGGAAATCCCGTGATCTGGATTCAAACGACCTGGGAAGGCGGTAAACATCCTTTAAAGCTGGCACCATATACCAGAAGTATGCTCGATGCTTATCGTAATAATGTCATTGCCTGTTTGCTTTTGGCGACAAGCAATGCTTTAGGAAAATTTAATGTTGAAAATACCGATAAGATTTTATATGGATTAGCACCATTACCTTATGCAACAGGAATTTTGCCGTTGCTGTTAAAAGAAGAAATTGATATTCAGTTTTTACCTGAAGTTAAGGAAGCAGTGAATATGTCTTTTAGCCAAAGAAACAAATTAGGTTTTAAATTGGCTCTTAAAAAGGATGTCGAATATTTCTTTGGTTTAGGCAGTGTCACTTATGCTGTAAGTCAAAGTTTAGCTTCTCTTTCGCAAGGAGGGGGCGGTATTGGTTTAAAAGAGCTGTTTCAGTATAAACCAAAAATGCTATTAAGAATCTTGCGTGCTAAAAAGCAGTGTAAAAAAGAAAATCGACCTTTAAAACCTAAAGATCTTTTTCACTTAAAAGGCTTTATGGTTGCGGGAACCGATAATGAATGTTATAAAGATGATCTGGAAGAATTGTGGGGCATTAGACCGATGGAAATATTTGCGGGAACAGAACCAAGCCTCATTGGCTGTGAAACCTGGACGCGAGATGGGATGTATTTTTTCCCTGATTCGTGTTTTTATGAATTTATTCCTGAAGCTGAAATGTATAAAAATATGGATGATCCATCATATGTACCACAAACATATCTGATGGATGAAGTATTACCAAACCATAATTATGAAATTGTTTTAACGTTACTAAAAGGTGGTGCATTTGCCAGATATCGTGTCGGTGATATGTATCGCTGTGTTGGGCTTAAAAATAAAGAAGATGGAACCGTTATTCCGCGGTTTAAATATATTGATCGTGTTCCAACGATTATCGATATTGCGGGTTTTACCAGAATTTCGGAAAATGGTATTAGAAATGTGATTCAGCTGGCTAAGACACCTGTCATTAACTGGATCGCATTGAAGGAATATAACGAAAATAATCGACCATTTCTTCATCTCTATATTGAGATAGAACGGGAAGAAATGATTCACTCGGCGGTTAATACGGAAGTATTAAGAGATTTGTTAACGGCTTATTTTAAATATATCGATCAGGATTATCGTGATCTGAAAAAAATTCTGGGAATGGATCCCCTTCATGTCAGTATCTTAAGATGTGGCAGCTTTGCCGCCTATGAAGAAACTTATCATCAAAAGATCAGACATATGAATCCAAATCAGTATGAAGTTGAAAAGCTGCTTCATATTCTGGATTTTCAATATGAAAAATAAATAGACAAGAAATTTCAAAAGGAGGATAACAAAATGAATAGTTATGAATATGTATCAATGATTGCTGTTTTTTGTTATGTATTTTTGATTCTTGTTTTTTTAGCGAGTAAGAAAAACCGTATTATCAGTGGCTTTCTGGCTGTCTTGTTTTCCATGCTGATCTGGACTTTAGGATCAGTGCTAATGAGAGCACAGGCATCACCATCCTATATATTTTGGTTTCATCTTTCTATTGGTGGTTTACTGCTGATGCCTTATACTTTCTTTCTATTTATTAAAGCATTTACCAACAGCGAAGATAAAACAGGCAATATTCTATATCTTGTTGTTTTATCACTGCTGTTTATCATCAATGTTGAAACAGGAATATTTATTCACTATCCGGAAATTGTTGAACAGAGTGGTCGGGTTCTGTTTGAATATCATATGACATATAGTGCAGGGGTTATATTTATCGCTGTGGCAGCAATTTTATGTCATTGTTTCAAGATCTTAAAAGATTTTTATAAGATCAATCCTAGTGCCAGACATAATATTAATCCAATATTGCAAGGTGTATTTGCATTGGTGTTAGGGCATATCTTAGTCATGCTGCCAATATTTAAAACATTTCCTATTGATATTTTAAGTGGAGTTGTTAACGCGACGTTTATGTTAAAAGCGGTGGTGAAGAAACATCTTTTTGAACTAAAACTTTTAGGATCACGCACCGTTTACTATGGGTTAGGATTAATTCTTACGTCGATATTGTTTTATAATATATCACCATTTATTTTAAGAATCTGTGATTTGTTTTTTTTGGAAGATACAATTCATTATTATATTTGTTTTAGCATATTTTTTATTTTAGCGTTTTTTGTTGTTTCTCAGTTATGGAATATTGTTATTAATCATGTGTTTATTAAAGAGGAAACAGATTATGCAGAAAAAATTAAAGAGTTCAGCAATCGTATTTCTAATACATTAATGATTGATGAAATCCTCAATTACTTTGTTGATATGATCTTAACGATCAATGCTCATACTAATATCTACATCTGTCTGAAAAAAGATGAAGATTATGAAGCATGTTTTTCAAATCAGGCTTTATTTGATCTTTCTTTTACTATCAAAAAAGATAATCCAATCGTTTCTATTTTATTACAGGAAAGTTTTATTTCGATGAAGGATCTGGCTTTGATGGTGGAATACCGTTCTATTTGGGAAAGTGAAAAAGAACAGCTAAAACGATTAAATATTACCCATTTTGTTGCCTTAAAAAATGATCAGGAACTCATTGGGATGGTATTGCTTTCTGGAGAAAATAAAAATAAGATTCAATATAAAGATCTGCTGATGATTTCATCTGTTGCCAGTATTGTTTCAATGGCTATTCAAAATGCTCAGCTGTATGAAAGAGTCTATACGGAAGCAAGAACAGATGAGCTTACAGGACTGTTAAACAGAAAATATTTTGCTGAAGTATTAGAGCAGATTTTCAATGAAAATAAAGAAGAAACATTGGCCTTTGCGATTTTGAATCTTGATGATTTTAAATTGTATAATCAGCTTTATGGAATGAATCAGGGTGATATCGCTTTAAAAAATATTGCTCAGATCATTTCCACAACTGTTTCCGATCAGGGTGTTGTTGCCCGTTACAGTGGAAAAGAATTCGCTATCGTACTACCAAAATACGATGTTTTTACGGCTAAAAACCTGGTACAGTCGATCTGTGATCAGATTGCAGGTATGAATAAAAAAGAAAAGGGAGAATATAAAGTTAAAACGATTACTGTCAGTGCGGGAATCAGTTCTTACCCATTTGGCTCAACTACAGTGAGTGAACTGGTGAGTCATGCGGATATGGCTGTCTATCATGTCAAACATAAAGGAAAAAATGGTATTCAGATATTTGATACGGTTTTACAGCATACGATTGAAGAAACAGAAGAAAAAAATTCCAAAGATATCTATCAGGAATATGAAGCAACGATCTTTGCCTTGATGGCAGCGATCGATGCTAAAGATCATTACACGTTTTCACATTCTCACAATGTTGCCTATTATGCGACCAGCCTGGCAGCCATGATGGGATACGATAAAGATGTTATTGAAATCATTCGTCAGGCAGCTTTGCTGCATGATATTGGTAAGATCAGCATTCCAGAATCGATATTGAATAAAAATGGTTTGCTGACACCAGAAGAATATGAACAGATGAAAAATCATGTTGAGGCATCAATTGAAATCATCAGACATCTGCCGTCACTTGATTATGTTATTCCAGCAGTGCTGGGACATCATGAACGTTATGATGGTAAAGGCTATCCCCGTCGGATTCAGGGCGAAGATATTCCTTTGTTTGCCCGTATTCTTTGTATTGCGGATTCATTTGATGCGATGACCAGCAAAAGATGCTATAAGGAAAAGATGACGGCGGCAAGGTCATTGCAAATATTAAAAGAAGAAGCGGGACGTCAGTTTGATCCTAAACTGGTTTCTCTGTTTGTTAAAGGTTTTGAAACCGGCCAGATCAAAATGGCTGACCAGTTTACAATGAATAAATAACGATCTCTTTAAAGTCATGAGGTTTATGATTTTAAAGAGATTTTTATTTTTGCACGATTTTCTAGTAATAAAAACAGCTAGCTTTTATAAAAATAGATTAATGAAAAATATACTGATCATATCTATAGTAACAATTATTAAGGTTAGAAGAAAAAAATAAAAAATATTAGCACTCAGTTGTTGACAGTGCTAAAAATATGGTTATAATATAATTAGCACTAAGGATAAAGGAGTGCTAAAGGGGTGATACTATGGATTTTGAAAAATTTACAGCAAAGATGCAGGAAGCTATATCGGGGGCCAGTCAGCTGGCGTTGAATCATAAACATCAGGTCGTTGATATTGAACATGTTCTTGATGTTTTACTGAATGATGGCAGTGGTATATTTCCGCGTGTCTTATCCAAGCTGCAAAAAGATATCAATGGCATGAAAAGAACGATTGAAAATCGTTTGAGTCAAAAACCAACTTTAGATAATGTTGATATCAACAGTTTAAGAATCAGTTATGGTTTAAATGATTTGTTAGCAAAAGCAAATGGTCAGATGACAAAGTTTAAAGATGAATATGTTTCAGTTGAACATCTGATCATGGCTTTATTTGAAATAAATGAAACATGGGTCAGGGATTTACTGACACAGATGCAGTTGAATCCTAAGGATACCAAAAAAGCAATCTTAGAAATGCGAGGTGATCATATGGTGAATAATCCAAATCCTGAAAACACTTATGAAGTTTTAGAAAAATATGGTCGTGATCTGACCAAGGATGTCAAAGATGGTAAACTTGATCCTGTTATCGGTCGTGATGATGAAATCAGACGTGTGATTCAGATCTTATCAAGAAAAACTAAAAACAATCCGATTCTGATCGGTGAACCAGGGGTTGGGAAAACCGCTATTGTTGAAGGCCTGGCGTGGCGTATTTTTAAAAATGATGTTCCTATTTCCCTGCAGAATAAAACACTGTATGAACTGGATCTGGGAGCTTTAGTAGCTGGAGCCAAATACCGTGGTGAATTTGAAGAAAGGCTGAAAGCTGTTTTGGGTGAAATCAAAAAAGCTGAAGGAAATATCATTCTGTTCATTGATGAAATCCATCAGCTGGTTGGTGCTGGAAAAACAGATGGTGCCATGGATGCGGCCAATTTGTTAAAACCAATGCTGGCCCGTGGTGAACTGCACTGTATTGGAGCGACTACGTTAGATGAATATCGTCAGTATGTGGAAAAAGATGCGGCTTTGGAAAGACGATTCCAGAAGGTTCAGGTCGATGAACCTGATATCGATGACAGTATTGCTATCTTACGTGGTCTGAAAGATTCTTTTGAAAGACATCATGGTGTTCAGATTACTGACAGTGCGATTATTGGAGCTGTTAATCTGTCACAAAGATATATTACTGATCGATTCCTGCCAGACAAGGCAATCGATTTGATCGATGAAGCCTGTGCTTCAATTCGTATGGAAATTGATTCATTGCCCGAAGAACTGGATGCTATTACCAGAGAAAAGAATCGTCTGGAAATGGAAAGAATTTCGATCGAAAAAGAAGATAGCAATGAAGATAATGAAAAACGTTTAGATGAAATCAAAGAAAAGATTGCTTCTTTAACGGAAAGAGAAACAGCTTTAAAAGCCAAATGGAAAGAAGAAAAAACATCATTAGATCATGTCAAAGAACTGAAAAACGAAAGAATGCGTTTAGAAGCTTTACAGGAAAAATATCAAAACGATGGTGATTTAGAAAAAGCTTCACGTATTAAATATGAATCACTGCCAAAGATCAAACAGGAAATCGAACAGCTGCAGTCAAAAGAAGTAGATAGTCCTTTGCTGCAGGAAAAAGTGACTGTAGACAGTGTTTCAGAAGTTATCGCCAGATGGACTGGTATTCCAATGAACAAACTGATGGAATCAGAAAGAGAAAAACTGTTAGCTATGGATGAAACGTTAAAACTCCGTGTCATCGGTCAGGATGATGCTATCAGTAAAGTAACAGATGCAATCTTGAGAAGTCGTGCCGGAATCAATGATGAAGATCGACCAATCGGTTCCTTCTTGTTCTTAGGACCAACTGGAGTTGGAAAAACCGAAGTGGCCAAAGCTTTGGCAGAACAGCTGTTTGATTCAGAAAGAAATATCGTACGTATCGATATGTCTGAATACATGGAAAAATTCAGTGTGTCACGTCTGGTAGGAGCGCCTCCAGGTTATGTTGGTTATGAAGAAGGTGGTCAATTGAGTGAAGCTGTCAGAAGACATCCTTACAGCATCGTGCTGTTAGATGAAATCGAAAAAGCACATCCTGATGTTTTCAACATCCTGTTACAGGTTTTAGATGATGGCCGTATTACGGACAGCAAAGGCAATACCGTCAGCTTTAAAAATACGATCATTATCATGACCAGCAATATGGGTTCTGAATATCTGTTAAATGGCAATACCAAAGAAAATCAGGATTTAGTCATGGATCAGCTGAAAGGACATTTTAAACCGGAATTTTTGAATCGTATTGATGAAATTGTGATGTTTAACTCATTAGATCATACTGTTGTCAGAAAAATCATTGATAAATTTATCAGACAGCTGGTAGACCGTCTGGCTGATAAGAAAATTACGATTGAACTGACAGAAAATGCTTATCAGACAATTCAAAATGAAGGCTTTGATCCAATCTATGGAGCAAGACCACTGAAGCGTTTTATTCAGTCACATATTGAAACAAAGCTGGCGAAAGAAATGATCAAAGGAACAATTCAATCAGGAAGTCATGTGACTGTTGATTATCAGGGCGAATTTATTTTAAGAAGCTAGAAATAGCTTCTTTTTTTGTATGTGAACGATTGATTTGGATATCATAAAGATATGAAGTTCATACGATTAAAAGAAAAATATTTCAGTTATGAAGGAGCGCTGTTTCGTTATTCATTAAGCTACTGTCTGCTTTTAGCAGTTATGCCAGTGATGCTGATAATCTATTATTTTTATATGGATAAGCCGGTTTTTGCTTTTTTTTATCAGCTGCTGCCTGATGCTTTTATAAATGGCTATCTGGATTATCTCTCTGGTCAGCAGCAGGAAAATATGGTAACGATGATTTCTTCTTTTCTGTTTGCTGGATTTATTTCCAGTAAGGTGTTTTATTCGTTTATGCTGCTGATGATGAAAGAAGAGAAGTATGAACTTTCTTTATGGATCGTTAGGATCAAGGCATTTTTTTCGTTTCTTTTTTTTATGATCTGTCTGTTTGTCGTGGGTATCGTTTTTCGGCTGTTTCAGCTTTACTCTTTGACTTTTTTACTGGTGTTTGTAGTCTTTTATCTGTTTTATCGCTTATTGTCATTTGAAAAGAAGAGATGGTATTATGGCATCATTGGTGCTGGTGCGGTCAGTGGGGCAATCATCATGATGGGGTATCTGTTTTTATGGTATATCGATCATTTTACATCTTATGAAAGATTTTATGGGTCTTTTGGAGTGCTGTTTGCCCTGTATTTATCGATGTATGTCCTTTCCTGTATTTTTTATCTGGGGCATTGTCTGAATGTCATTTTTGAAAAAGAAGATAGACAGATCGTTTATAAACATGATAGATTATACAGGAAGATTGATGAAATCATTGACCATTTTCATTTGTGAAAGTGGTTTTTCTTTAAGAATTGTAAAAATATGATAAAATGATAAAACGAGGTGACCATTATGCAGAAATATTTTGTTAATGAGCTGTTAATGCCAGAAAAGCAGTTTATCTTAGAGGAACATGATCAGCATCATCTAAAAAATGTGATGAGGTATCATAACGGTGATACGATCATCTGTATCGATACGAACCATATCCAATATCTTTGTACGATCGCAGATATTCAGCAGGGCATGATCAAAGCTGAAAAGGCCCTGGATATCGATAATGAACTGGATGTCGAAGTGACACTGATCTACGCTTTGCCTAAAGGTGACAAGTTTGAACTGGTCTTACAGAAAGCCTGTGAGCTGGGGGTGAGCCATATTATTGCCTTGCAAAGCAAGCGCTGTGTGGTTAAGATGACGAAAGATAAGTTTGCTAAAAAACTGCCGCGCTATCACAAAATACTTAAAGAGGCCAGTGAACAGTCGGGGCGTAATCGTATTCCTGATATCAAAGGAATCGTAACTATCAAAGATATTGGTTCTTGTTTGGGAGATGTTAATCTGGTTGCTTATGAAGAAACTGCTAAAAGTCAACACCATGGTCAGCTATATGAAAGCCTGCAACAGCTGCAAAGTGGTCAGCATATCGTGGTGATCGTTGGCTGTGAAGGCGGTTTTGAAGAATCAGAAATTAAGGAACTTAATGCACTTGGTGTCAAATGCTGTTCTTTAGGGAAAAGGATCCTGCGCAGTGAGACAGCACCATTGTATCTGTTAAGTGTCATTGGTTATTCTAGAGAGGTGGCAAAATGTTAAAGCTGTTGAAGAAATATGGCTATGATCTGCCATACAATAAAAGTCAGTTATATCATGAAATGATGGAACATAAAGATATCATCAAAGCCGACGGCTTTGACTGTCAGATCAAATCGGTTGAGGATTTGCTGAAATATGAAATTATTTTTCATGGTATCGAAAATAAAAACCGGATCGATAATATCTATTATCAGTTTTATCATGAAACGCAGGATGTTTTAAAATATCTCAATTATGAAGAGAAACAGCAGATCTTTAATGGTGAACTGGAAGAAGTTTTAAAAGAACTGAAACATTTTCAGGAAATTTACATACCTTATTTAGAACAGTTCATCAATGAACGCTATTGTCATAATTATATGATGCTGGTCTTAAAACAGCATCAGCTCTATATCAGAGAGTATCCTCGTGAGATTGATAAACCTTTTGAATTATATGGCTATAAACCGATGATTGCGGCTTTTTCATCGTGTCATCCTTTAGGAGAAGATGAAGATTATTATTATTTTTATCATGATGAGTTTAAAAAAATTTTTATTTTCTATAAACAGGAATATAAACTCCATGATGAAATCTGTCTGTGTGATAAATACTATCAGGGGAATATCGATCTGATCAAAGTGTTTGAACTGATCGAGATTTTCTGTCAGGATAAAGAAGCCTTTCTTGAGCGACTGTGGCAAGAAGGCTATATCAAAGAAAAAACATATAAAAAGATCAAAAAGAAATTGAAGTAGGTGAAGTTATGAAAGTTGCTATTCATACATTAGGATGTAAAGTCAATACATATGAATCTCAAGCCATGTTAAGACTGTTTGAACAAAGAGGCTATGAAGAGGTATCATTTAAAGAACAGGCGGATGTCTATGTGATCAATACATGTACGGTCACCAATACCGGTGACAGTAAATCACGTCAGATGATCAGAAAAGCCATCAGAAAAAATCCCGATGCGGTCATTTGCGTCGTGGGCTGCTATTCACAGGTGGCGCCTGAAGAAATCGAAGCCATTGATGGCGTCAGTGTGATATTGGGAACGCAGTTTCGTCATGAAATCGTCGATCTGGTTGAACAGTATCGTCAAAATGGACAAAGAATTGTGAAAGTGCGCGATGTCATGAAGCTCAGAACTTTTGAAGATCTGAACATCGATCATTTTTCCAATACCCGTGCGTTTTTGAAAATTCAGGATGGCTGCAATAATTTCTGTTCATACTGCATTATTCCCTATGCCAGAGGCAGGGTTCGTTCCAGAAATCCTGAAAGTGTTTTGAATCAGGCCCGAGAACTGGTACAGCAGGGTTATTATGAAATTGTACTGACCGGAATTCATACGGCAGGCTATGGGGAAGATCTTGATCATTATGGTTTTTATGATTTGCTGGTTGATTTGACAAAGATCGAAGGACTGAAACGTTTACGTATTTCTTCGATTGAAACAAGTCAGATTCCAGAAAAGATGATCGATTTGATTGCTTCTTCCCAAGTCATTGTTGATCATCTGCATGTGCCTTTGCAGTCTGGCTGTGATGAAACATTAAAGCGTATGAACCGCAAATACAACTGTCAAAGTTATTTTGATAAGCTGCAGCTGATCAGAGAAAAAATTCCAGATATCGTTTTTACGACTGATGTGATCGTTGGTTTTCCTGGCGAAAGTGAAGAAGAATTTGAAAAAACATATGATTTTATTCAAAAAGTCGGATTTACTCAGCTTCATGTTTTCCCTTATTCACCGCGAAAGGGAACACCAGCAGCTAAGATGAAAGATCAGATTGATGAAAAAGTCAAACATGAACGTGTCAATCGTCTCATTGCCCTGTCTCATGAACTGCATGATGCCTATGCCAAAAGTCAGATTGGCAAGGTGTTAAGAGTGCTGTTTGAAAAAGCAGAAGATGGCTATTATGTTGGTCATGGTGATAATTATCTGCTGATCAAAGTGAAAAGTGATGACAGTTTGATAGGGCAAATAAAGAATGTTATAATTGATTCATATGATGATGTCTTAACTGGAAGAGTGATTTAGATGAAAAGATTAAATGAATTATTTGATATTGATAATGATATGAAAATCTATTCGATTCATAGTGATTCTCGCTATGTGAAACCTTATTCGATTTTCTTCTGTATCGAAGGATTGAGCGTTGATGGTCATCGCTATGTAAACGATGCAATCTTTCAGGGTGCCAAGGTCATCGTGCATTCTAAAGAGCTGGAACATAAAGATGGGATCATTTATATCCAGGTTGCTGATCCGTTGGATGAGCTGAACAGGGTTTCAAATATCTTTTATGATTATCCCAGCAAAAAGATGCATACGATTGCTGTGACGGGAACAAGTGGGAAAACAGTGGTCGCTTCAATGGTCAAAAAGATCATGGATCATTACTGCAAGGCTGCCTATATCGGCACGATTTCTTTAGAGTATGACAGTGTCAAGGAACAGTGTCCTTATACGACTCCGGAAACTATTTATGTACAGTCAAAAATGGCAGATATGGTAAAAAGAGGTATTAAAGTGGTGGCTATGGAAGCCAGCAGTCATGGTCTGGCGTTAAAAAGGATCGACGGTGTTGATTTTAATACGGCTGTTTTGACTAATGTTGGTGAAGAACATCTTGATTTTCATGGAACCATTGAGAAATATATCGAAAGTAAAAGAAAACTGTTTGAAATGCTTTCCAGCCATTCTCTGGCAGTTTTGAATAAAGATGAAGCGGTTTATGAAGAATTCAAAAAGGCCACCAAAGCAAGAACGATCAGCTATGGTATCGAAAATGAAAGTGAGATCATGGCCAAAAATATTAAACTGTCTATCGATCATAGTGAATTTGATCTGCAGCTTAAAGGCAATGTCTATCATGTTGACTGTCCGATCATCACGCAATTTAATATTTATAATGTCTTGGCAACGGTAGGGGTTTTGATAGGATTAGGATTTGATGATCGGATGATCGTTGATGCGATCAATCATCTTGAACCTATTTCAGGAAGAATGGAATTGATTCCCAATGATCATAAGATTACGATCATCGTTGACTACTGTCAGCATACCCGCGATCATAAAAAAGTGTTTGAATTTGTTCATCAGGTCGCAAAAGGTAAGATCATTGCTGTTTTAGGGGCGCCTTGTAAAAGACACATCAAACGTAGAAGAGCGTTGGGGAAGCTGGCTAATCAGTATCTTGATCATGCAATCTTGACAGAAGTTGATAACAGAGGTGGCAACGTTGAAGAAATCTGTCAAGAAATACAGGAAGAAATAACAGATATTCCAAGTATTATCATTCCCAAAAGAGAAATTGCGGTGGAACAGGCGATTGAACAGGCCTGCCCTGGTGATATTGTCTTGCTTTTAGGAAAAGGACAGGAAAAATTCATCTCTTTAGAAGTGGGTCAGGAATATTATCCTGGCGACAAGGAAATTGCCATTCAGGCGATGAAAAGAATTTATGAAGGAGAAGAGGAAGATGAAATATCATAAGATGATCGATCATACGATCTTAAAAGCTGATGCCAGAAAGGCGGATATTACAAGAGTTCTTGATGAGGCCAGGGCCTATGATTTTGCATCAGTATGTATACATCCTTGCTATGTTCATTATGCTGCGCAGTATTTAAAAGACAGTGATGTCAAGGTTTGTACGGTCGTTGGTTTTCCTTTAGGTGCCAATACTACAGCTGTTAAAGCTTTTGAAACGGCAGATGCAATCAGTAACGGGGCTGATGAAATTGATATGGTCATCAATATTGGTGCTTTAAAAGACGGTGATGATAAAACTGTTGTTAATGATATTAAAGCGGTCGTCAAAGCGGCTAACGGGAAAACGGTCAAGGTTATACTGGAAACATGTCTGTTGAGTAAAGAAGAAATTGTTAGAGGCTGTCAGCTTTGTCTGGAAGCAAAAGCGGATTTTGTGAAAACGAGCACAGGCTTTTCAATCAGAGGAGCAACTGTTGAAGATGTTCAGCTGATGAAAGCAACGGTTCAGGATAAAATGAAAGTCAAGGCTGCTGGTGGTGTCAGAACATATGAAGATATGGTAAAAATTGTTGCTGCTGGAGCTGAGCGAATCGGTACTAGTGCTGGATGTGAGCTGATAAAAGAAAAAAGGTAAAACGAATTTACCTTTTTTTATTATGTTTCATTGCTAAAGCAAAATGTAATGCGAAATAAGCAGCTTCTTCATCGGTAAAACGATTATGATATACATTTTCAACAACGTCATTTAAAATCTGTGCCATATCATAGGCGTTAGGGTATCTTGCTTTTATTTTATCCAAAAGCGGATTGTCGATTTGATCATCGTTTAATAGTCTGTCAATGGCTGGGGAAAGATGCAAGCCTAAGGCGGTTAACAATTTGTCATCGTTGCGAAAATCCTGATCATGCTTGATGGCAATACTGTTAACGGTGTTTTCCAGGATGACGAGAATGTCATTATCCAGCAGATCCAGGCTGGAATTGAATTCAACATCAAGAACTTTCACTTTTGATAAGTACATGGAAATTAAAGCCTGTTCTGATTCGGGAAACTGAACATCAAAGTGAGAGGCTATTTCTTGACATAAAGTTGAAGCAAGCATGTAATTTTCATTATTTTTGTAATAGCTGATCTGTCCTTGACTTAAAGGAATATAGCTGTTTGTTTTGAGTCTGATCAAGGCAACAGCAAGGTGTGTTGCCAGGTTTTGAATTAGTTGTGAATTCAGCTGCAGTGATTGTTCTTCAACAGTGCTATTTATTATAGCTATCAGCTGTTTTTTTGTGTTTTCGATTTCATCGATAAAATTCTTTGTTTGGCTCATGAAAACGCCTCCTTAAAACGTTATTATTAATATATAATAATTCTATGTAAAAATCTAGTAGAAATAAAAATAATTCATGAAATGAGCAAATGATTAGATTTCAAATGATGAAGTTGGTATAGTATTAATGCATAGACAGATTAGGAATGAAAAACTATATTTTATGCAAGATTATCATTGTTTAAGTAAATGGCAAGTGATATAATATTGGCGAATAATTATGTACAGGGGGAAAGAAAATGACTTTCAAAGAAAAATGGAATGACGCCTGGGAAGGATTCCAGGCAGGAAAATGGAATAAAGAAGTAAACTTAAGAGACTTTATCCAATTGAATTACACTCCATATGATGGAGATGACTCTTTCTTAGCTGGGCCAACTCAAGACACAAAAGACTTATGGGCACAAGTTATGGAATTAACAAAAGAAGAAAGAGAAAGAGGTGGAGTTTGGGATATGGATACGAAAGTCGTATCTACTTTAACTTCACATGATGCTGGATATTTAGACAGATCTAAAGAAAAAATCGTTGGTGTTCAGACTGACAAACCATTCAAAAGATCTTTACAGCCATTTGGTGGAATTCGTATTGCTGAACAGGCATGTGAAACAAATGGATACAAAGTAGATCCAGAAATTTCTTATATTTTCAGAGAATACAGAAAAACTCATAATCAAGGTGTATTCGATGTTTACACACCAGAAATCAGAGCTTGCCGTTCTTCACACGTTATTACAGGATTACCTGATGGTTATGGACGTGGACGTATTATTGGTGACTACAGAAGAGTTGCTTTATACGGTGTTGATAAGTTAATTGAAGATAAGAAAAATCAGTTAGCAACTTCACAGACAAGAATGACTTCAAAAGTTATCCAGTTACGTGAAGAATTATCTGAACAAATCAGAGCTTTAGGTGAATTAAAAGAAATGGCAGCTAAATATGGTTGTGACATTTCTAAACCTGCTAAAAATGCGCAAGAAGCTATCCAATGGACTTATTTTGGATATTTAGGTGCTGTTAAAGAACAAAACGGTGCTGCAATGTCATTAGGACGTACTTCTACATTCATTGATATTTATGTAGAAAGAGACTTAAAAAATGGTGTATTTACTGAAGAACAGATCCAGGAATTTATCGATCATTTCATTATGAAATTAAGAATTGTTAAATTCGCAAGAACTCCAGAATATAATTCTATTTTCGCTGGTGATCCAACTTGGGTTACTGAATCAATTGGTGGTGTAGGTGTTGACGGTAGACATATGGTTACTAAGACATCATTCAGATACCTGCATACATTACAAAACTTAGGTGCTGCACCTGAACCAAACTTAACAGTTTTATGGTCAACTCGTTTACCTAAAAACTTTAAAGCTTTCTGTGCAAAACTTTCTATCGAAACTTCATCAATTCAATATGAAAATGATGACTTAATGAGAGTCACTCATGGTGATGACTATGCAATTGCATGCTGTGTATCATCAATGAGAGTTGGTAAAGAAATGCAGTTCTTCGGAGCTCGTGCAAACCTGGCTAAATGTTTATTATATGCAATCAACGGTGGTGTTGATGAAAAGACTAAAAAACAGGTTGGACCAAAATACCGTCCAGTTGAAGGTGACTATTTAGATTACGATGATGTTGTATCTAAATATGTTGATATGATGCAATGGTTAGCAAAAGTTTATGTTAATGCCTTAAATATCATCCACTATATGCATGACAAATATGCTTATGAAAGAATTCAGATGGCATTACATGATAGAGAAGTAAGAAGATATTTCGCTACAGGTATCGCTGGTTTATCAGTTGTTGCTGACTCATTATCAGCTATCAAATATGCAAAAGTAAAATGTATCAGAGATGAAGATGGTATCGTTGTTGATTACGAAGTTGAAGGTGATTTCCCTAAATATGGTAACGATGATGATAGAGTAGATGAAATCGCAACATGGTTAGTAGAAACTTTCATGGCTATGGTTCGTTCTCATCATACTTACAGAGATTCATATCCAACAACATCTATCTTAACAATTACTTCAAACGTTGTTTATGGTAAAGCAACAGGAAATACTCCAGATGGAAGAAAAGCTGGTCAGCCATTTGCACCAGGTGCTAACCCAATGCATGGTAGAGATAGTCATGGAGCAATTTCTTCATTATCTTCAGTTGCTAAATTACCATTCAAAGATGCTCAAGATGGTATCTCAAACACATTTACAGTTATTCCTAATGCATTAGGAAAAGACTTAGAAGTATTCTCTGGAGAATTAGATATCGAATCAATCAAAGGTGAATAATAATGGCAGATCAAAAAGAAATTGATGCCTTGATTGCCATGTTAGATGGTCATATGGCACAAGGGTCAGGACATATTAATGTGACAGTCAATGATGAAACTTCTATTGAAATGGAAGAAGTGAAAATTCAGCAGCAGATGGATTGCGATTTAGGCGATACATGCTGTAAGATTCCTAACCTTCCAATGGAAGATGACGATTTATATTAAGAAAAGGAGAGATTATTATGGCTACAAGTGAACAACAAGTAGATAACTTAGTAGGAATGTTAGATGCTTATGCAGAAAAAGGTGGACATCATTTAAATGTTAACGTTTTAAACAGAGAAACTTTAATTGATGCACAAAAACATCCAGAAAAATATCCACAGTTAACAATTCGTGTTTCTGGATATGCTGTAAACTTTGTTAAATTAACAAAAGAACAGCAGGATGATGTCATTTCAAGAACTTTCCACGAATCTATGTAATTATTTAAAAGGGGCTGTAACGAAATAAAACATTAATACAGGCCTAAAAAAAGACAATGCTGTCAGTATTATACTGATAGGCATTGTCTTTTTTGATATAATTAGATCATGATAACCACAAAACAATCTAATTATGAAAATAATTATAACG
>CASETM010000095.1 GCA_949290865.1 uncultured Bacillota bacterium | reverse complement strand
GGTTCTGTTCATAGAGCACATGCTTCTACAGCTGGAATCCCTGCTCATTTACCATCAGCAGTTGGTTTCTTAGTAGAAAAAGAAATTAACTACATCGGAAAAGCAGTTAATGATCCTGAAAGACCAATGGTTGCGATCCTTGGTGGAGCTAAAGTTTCTGATAAGATCTTAGTTATCGAAAACTTATTAAAAATCGCTGACAAAGTTATCGTTGGTGGTGGTATGTCATACACATTCAACGTAGCTAAAGGTATGAAAGTTGGAAATTCTTTATTAGAAGAAGACAGAGTACAGGTTGCTAAAGATATCATGGCTAAAGCTGGAGATAAATTATTATTACCAGTTGATGCTGTTGTTAATAATGCATTCTCTGAAGAAGGAGATATCAAAGTTGTTGAAGGTGACATTCCTGATGGATACATGGGACTGGATATTGGACCAAAATCTGTTGAAAACATCAAAAAAGCATTGGAAGGTGCTAAAACAGTTATCTGGAATGGACCAATGGGTGTATTTGAAATGGATACATTCGCAAAAGGAACAATTGAAGTATGTGAAGCATTAGCAAACTTAGATGGTGCTAATACAATTATCGGTGGTGGAGACAGTGCTGCTGCTGTTATGAAATTAGGATACAAAGATAAAGTTTCACACATCTCTACTGGTGGTGGGGCTTCATTAGAATATATGGAAGGTAAAGTACTTCCAGGTATCGCTGCCATTGATGATAAATAATAAGGAGATCATATTATCATGAGAAAACCAATTATCGTAGGAAACTGGAAAATGAATAAAACTATTGCTGAAACAAAAGCTTTTGTTGAAGCAGTAGATCCTGCAGTAACTGATAAAGCTGACTGGGGAATTGCTACTCCATATTTAGCTTTAGCTACTGCTAAAGAAAATGCTAAAAACTTAATCGTTGCTGCTGAAAACTTACATTTTAAAGACAGTGGTGCTTACACTGGTGAAGTCAGCGCTGCAATGTTAAAAGAAATCGGTATTGAATGGACAATTATTGGACATTCTGAAAGAAGACAATATTTTGGTGAAACTGATGAAACAGTTAACGCGAAAATGTTACAGGCTTTCAATAACGACATCACTCCAATCGTATGTGTTGGTGAAACTTTAGAAGAATATGAAAAAGGTATTACTAAAGATGTTGTTAAGACTCAAACTGTAGCTGCATTTAAAGATGTATGTCCTAAATGTGCTGCTAAAGCTGTTATTGCTTATGAACCAGTATGGGCTATCGGTACCGGTAAAACAGCAACTAATGAAATCGCTCAAGACGTTTGTGCATATATCAGAAGTGTTATGGCTGATTTATATGGACAGGAAGTTGCTGATCAGGTAAGAATTCAATATGGTGGTTCAGTTAAACCTGAAGGTTTAAAAGCTTTATTAGAACAGCCTGATATCGATGGTGCTTTGGTTGGTGGAGCTTCGTTAGTTGAAGATTCATATAAAGCAATGATTGCTGCATTAGATTAAGCAAATGAAAAGAACTTTGGATAAAACCAGAGTTCTTTTTTTGTGCGTTTATTATGATTGAGGACAAAGATGACTTTATCTTTATGCCTTTATTGTAAGGATAGACAGAAAATATGCAAGTAATATGCTTTGCGGATAAAAAAAGAAAACCATATGGTTTTCACAGGTGCGTGAAATAGGGGCAGGAATGGAAAAAATATGACTAAGATAGTAATGGACTCCCTATTTACAGCTTTTATTTTAGTCGAATTCTTTTTTTTAGCAATACCATGACTGCAGAATATGACAATTGTCGAAATAATGTGACAATTGTCATATTTACTATTAGAATAAAAATTAATAAAATATGTATAAGATGAAAAGAAAGGAAAATGCTGGAGAAATAACCAGCATCAAAGGAACGGCTATGAAAAAGATGAAGCAATATTTAATGCAGATCTGTATTTGTTTATGCCTGATCGTTGCTTTATCGGTTTATTGTACCATTCAGTTCAAAAGTGATGGGAAACAGATCAAAATTGGTGTGACATATATGACGATGAATAATACTTTTTACCTGGTCATTACCAATGAAATAGAAAAAGTGGTTAATGAAAAAAATGATTTATTATATGTCAGGGATCCTGCCTTGAATGAAGAAAAACAAATTGAACAGATCAATGACTTTATCAAAATGAAGATTGATTATCTGATTATTAATCCGGTTAATTCTTCTCATGTTGAAAAAGCTCTGCAGGATGCTAAAGAAGAGGGCATCCGCATTATTGTTATCGATGCTCCTTTGGAAAATGAAAATCTTTCTGACTGCACGATCGTTTCGGATAATTATGATGCAGGGGTGCAGTGTGCCAGACATATGATGGCGCATTTAGAGCAGGCCAGTATCGTTTTACTGGAACATAATTCAGTGATTTCGGCAGTTGACCGTATTCAGGGATTTCTGGATACGATCCAGGGCTATCCACAATACCAGGTGATTGCCCGTGCCGACTGTTTGGGGCAGACAGAAATTGCTTTACCAAAAACTCGGGAAATGATTGCTGCTAATGATGATTTTCAGGTTGTCATGGCTTTAAATGATCCTAGTGCGTTAGGGGCATTGGCAGCTTTGGAAGAAAGTCATCTCGATCATGTCCTGGTTTATGGTGTTGATGGTTCACCAGATATGAAAAAACTGATCAGTTCATCTGACAGTGCCATGGCAACGGCTTCACAGTCACCAATTCAAATGGGGAAGAAAGCCATTCAGGTCGTCTATCAGATGGAAAGTAAAAAAGATTATGAAAAAGAAATTATCATACCAGTTTCGATGATTGAAAAAAGCAATATTGATGAATATACGATTTCGGGGTGGCAGTAATGAATGTATTAAAATATAAACATGTTCATTTGATCAAGGATATGCAGTTATTGCTTAATTTTATTATTATCATTTTTAATGCATCGATATTTCTGGTGGCAACTGATTATATTTGCAGCAATGGCTATGAACGTATTTTTCTGGAGAAAATATCATCTGTTCCACTTTCTCCACAGAAGACTTTCTTTGAAGCGATTGGGTTGTGTCTGATTATCATCTGTATGATCAAAATGGAATATTTCCAGACGTTGAAACAGAAATATAATCTGATTTTTTATGGTGAATTGATTCTTGCGCTTTTTGTTATTTACCGACTCAACGGCAGCTATAATGGGATCATTCTTGTTGTTTTGGCAGATATTATTTTTAATGCCAAGACGTTTCAGCATCAGATTTTTGCTTGTCTACTGTATGGAACGATATTTATATTGACAGATTATGAACTGCTTTCGATGTTTGTATCGTTGCCGGCACTGGAAACATATATCAGTTATCTGCCGATGACAATGGTGACAATGATTTATTTTTTTAAAAATTTGCTGGTGATTTTTAATATCGTGCTGTTTTTCGTGTTTCTGATTGCTTATCTTTTTGTTCAGGAAAAGGAAAAAGAACATATCAGTGCTGAACTGGAATATGTTTCTCAGGTTAATGAACAGCTGAAAAACTATGCAGCGCTTACTGAAAAAATAGGTGAAGATAATGAAAGAAAAAGAATATCACGAGAAATTCATGATACCCTGGGTCATGCTCTTACAGGAATCCTGGCAGGAGTTGATGCCTGTCGGGTTTTGATCAATATGGATCCTGAAAAAACCAAACATCAACTTGATATTGTCAGTGATGTTGTCAGGCAAGGAATCAAGGATGTCAGGGGTTCTTTAAATAAACTGCGTCCAGGAGCACTGGAAGAAACGTCATTGAAAATGGCTTTGGAAAAGATGCTCAAAGAATTTGAAGATGTTTCGAAACTGAAGATTGATCTGTATTATGAATGGGACCAGGCTGATCTGGAAAAAACAAAAGAAGATATTATTTTCAGGATCATCCAGGAATCGATTACAAATGCTTTAAGACATGGGAAAGCAACAGCTGTTGAAATCAATATGTTTAATGATGATTATAAGTATATGCTGGTCATTCAGGATAATGGGATTGGCTGCAAGGACATTCATTATGGCTATGGTTTGAAACAGATGCAGGAAAGAGTTGCGATCCTCGATGGAAAAATCAGCTTTTTAGGTGAGAATGGTTTTAGGACCATGGTAGAATTTAGAAAATAGGGAGTGGGATAAATGATAAAAGTCATGATTGCTGATGATCAGGAACTGATCAGACAGTCTTTAGAAATCGTTTTGTCAGCGCATGAGGATATTGATGTTGTTTCAACGGCATGTGATGGCTTTGAAGTATTGGAAAAAATAAAAGAGAACAAACCGGATGTTATTTTGATGGATATCAGAATGCCTAAAATGGATGGCGTTTACTGTACCAAAATGATTAAAGAGCAGTATCCACAGATCAAGATCATCATTTTAACAACTTTTGATGACGATGAATTTGTTTTCAGTGCTTTAAAATATGGAGCTAGTGGTTATCTGTTAAAAGGGGTCAGTATGGAAGAACTGTATAAATCCATATGTACGGTTGTTAATGGTGGCGCAATGATCAATCCCGATATTGCGACAAAAGTATTTAAACTGTTTTCACAGATGGCGATCAGCAATTATGCGATTCAGGTCGATAAAAAGAATGTCGACAGTATTTCTAAAGCAGAATGGAAGGTCATTCAACAGGTGGGATATGGCTTTTCGAATAAAGAAATTGCGAAGAATCTGTTTCTTTCCGAAGGAACAGTCAGAAATTATTTGAGTGTCATCCTGTCAAAACTAGAATTGAGAGATAGAACACAGCTGGCCATCTGGGCGGTTCAGACTGGTCAGACCACAAGGGTGATTGAAGATGACTAGAAAAAAGAAAATAGGAATCGCAGTGTTGGCTATGTGTCTGCTGCTGGCCTATATGCTGATTAATGATCCCAGTCGTCATGTGACTCTGCGTCTTGGTGTTTTTATTGGCAGTAATTTTGATGTCTATAATGGCGATAGTTATGCCATCATCGATGAAGCCATTGCTCGGTTTGAAGAAAATCATCCTCAGGTATCAATCGAATATGAAAGTGGAATTGTGAAAAGTGATTATTCATCATGGCTGTCAACTAAAATCCTTAAAGGTGAACAGCTTGATGTTTTTATGGTTTTAAATGAAGATTTTAATACATTGGCTTCAATTGATGCATTGCAGAATCTCGATGCTTATATTACAAACAGTGATGATTTTTACGAAGGCATACTGGCTTCAGGAAGCTTTAATGGTCATTATTATGCCATGCCCTATGAAGCAAGTGCAACGATGATGTGTATCAATAAGGATCTGCTGGAACAGGAAAATATTGCTATTCCTGATGCTAACTGGACAATGGATGATTTTTTCGAAATATGTCAGCAGGTTACCAAGGATAATAACGAAGATGGCAAAACAGATCAGTTTGGCTGCTGTAATTATGAATGGTTGGATGCTGTTTACGGCTATGGGACATCACTGTTTGATGAAACAGGAAAACATTGTTATCTCAATGATGCCAAAGATGCCTTAAGTTTTGTTCAGAAACTGCAAACATTGAATAATGGATATCAGGTTACATCTGATGATTTTGATAAAGGCAAAGTGGCTTTCTGTCCATTAACGATTGCGCAGTATCGTACCTATCAGCCATATCCTTATCGTGTCAGTAAATATTCAACGTTTTCGTGGTATTGTCTGCCAATGCCTGGATATAAAGACAATCAAAGGACGGCAACATGTCAGACATCTATGATGGCAATTAGTGCCAAAAGTCAGCATAAAGATGTTGCTTTTGAATTTGTTGAACTACTGACAAGTACGGAAATGCAGCTGCAGCTGTTAGAAAAATCGCAGGGTGTATCGGTTTTAAAAAGTATGATGAACAGTGAAGAAACGCAAAATATTCTGCAGAATGAAGATGAATTGAATTTGGATCTTTTGGATCATATTCTTAATAACGTAATCGTACAGCCAAAATTTAAGAATTATGATCGGGTTATGGAAAAAGCAGATTATCTTATCAGCAGTGCAATTAAGAATAATCAGATTGAACTGGATATTTATTCTATCCAGCAGCAGCTGACTGATGAACTGAAGCAGTAAACATATAGAGGATAAAATAATGAAATGGAAAATATTATTCAGTGATATTGATGGAACAATCATTAATGATCAGCAGCAGGTGACTTCAAGGAACAGACAGACACTGCAGCAGCTACATAAGCCTGTGATTCTGGTTTCTGCTCGCATGCCAGCTGGTATTCGTGTTATTCAGCAGCAGTTTGATAATCATGATCCTATCATCTGCTACAGCGGGGCTTTAATCATGAAGGAAAAGGAAATTCTTTATGATCAGGGAATCAACTTTGATGAAGCCTGGCCATTATATCAGGATCTCTGTCAGGAAATAATCAGTGTGTCAGCCTATTGTTATGATCATTGGTACTGTCATCACTATGATGCATGGATCAAACAGGAGGAAAATATTACCCAGCTGCATGCGATAGTGGCTGATTTTTCTCATGAGAAGAAAGTGCACAAGTTTTTATGTATGGCTGATCCTGATAAAATCCAAAAACTGGAAATAAAATTAAAACAGCGCTATCCCCATTTATCGGTCTGTCGTTCGAAACCAACATATCTAGAAATCATGAATGGTCATATATCGAAATTAAAGGCCATCGAAATATTGCTGAAGCATTATCATTTGACTTTAGAACAAAGTGTTTCCTTTGGCGATAATTATAATGATCTTGACATGTTGGAACATACCGGATTGGCCTTTGCCATGGCGAATGCTCCTCGGGAAATCAAAGATCGTATCGGCAGGACAACACTTTCAAATAATGAAGATGGTGTTGCCTACGCAATAGAGAATCTGTTATAGATTCTTTTTTTTTGCAAATTTGAATATGACAATTGTCATAACGAAAACGATAAATGTCACTATCAAGTCATGACTGATGGCACATTGCAAGCGCTTTAAAAAATGATAGTCTATAAGTGCAAGGAGGTGTTAAGGATGAAATATTTAGTTTTGGTATCTCATGGGGAGTTTGCAAAAGGGCTGAAAACATCTTTAAATATGCTGGCAGGACAGCGTGATGATGTTATTGCTTCAGGTTTAGAAGATGGTAAAACAGCAGATGAATTTGCAGAGGTTTTTGAAAACGATATTGCCCAGGTGCAAAGTGACGATGAGATCGTACTGCTGGCTGATATCATAGGTGGTTCACCATTAACAACAGCGTTGAATGTTCTTGATAAAAGAGGTTTATTAAATCAGACACTGGCGATTGGTGGAATGAATTTGCCTTTAGCTTTAACAGCAGTATTGATGAAAGATAATTTGGATGGTGAAGCTTTGAAAGCAACGATCGTTGCTGAAGCAACAGCTGCCATCAAACAGTTTGAAACAAGCGTTTCAGATGATGACGAAGATATTTAAATCATAAGGAGGAAATAATATGTCAGTTTCATTTATTAGAATTGATGATCGTATGATCCATGGACAAACTTGTACTCGTTGGGCAAGAGAATATCCATGTGATGGATTAGTTGCTGTTAATGATAAAGCGGCAAATAATTCCGTATTGAAAGCTGCTTATAAATCAGCAAGTGGTAAGAAAACATTTATCTGGACCATGGATGCCTGGAAGGCAAAATGTCAAAAGGTATTAGACAGTAATGATCAATATTTTCTGATTACTAAAAACCCAATTGATATGAAAGAAATCTTAGTTGATCAGGATTTTAAATGTGGTATCGATACCGTGATCGTTGGACCATGTAATGATCGAGAAGGGACAACAAAATTAGGAAATAATCAGTCAATAACTCAAGAAGAAGCTGAGGCTTTTGAAGAAATGTACAAAAAAGGTTATAAAATTAAATTTGCTTTATTGCCTGATGTATCCATTGGAACATGGGAAGATTTCAGAGGTAAATTTGGTTTTTAATAATTAATTTATAAAGGGGAGAATAATTATGGAGATTAGTTGGATTCAAGCCGCCCTGCTAGGATTATTTGCTTGTTTGTCAAGTATGCCTGGTTTGGGTGGGACATCATTTGGTAACTACACATTAGGTCGTCCATTAGTTGGTGGTCTGGTATGTGGAATCATTTTAGGCGATATTACATCAGGAATTCTGGTTGGTGCAGCAATGCAGGTTGTGTACATTGCATTAGTTACACCGGGAGGAACAGTATCAGCTGATGTTCGTGCTGTCAGCTACATTGGTATTCCTTTGGCTATGGTTGCTTTACATAGTTACGGATTAGATGCGACAAGCAAAGCTGGCGCTGATTTAGCTGTATCATTCGGGACAATGGTTGGTACTTTAGGAACTGTCTTATTTTATGGAACAGCAACGATCAACCTGGCATGGCAACATGTAGGATGGCGTGCTGTTGAAAAAGGTGATTTCAAAAAATTATATGTTGTAGATATGGTTTTACCATGGATTTCTCACTTCATTTGTTCATTTATCCCAGCGCTTATCATGTGTAAAATGGGTGCACCAATGGTTGATCTGATCAAAACTTATCTGCCAATGGATGGTTTAGCAATGAAAACACTGTTTACTGTTGGTTCATTGTTACCATGTGTAGGGATTGCTATCTTATTAAAACAGATTGTTACAAAAGCAGTTGACTTTATTCCATTCTTCTTTGGATTTACTTTGGCTGCATCATTAGGTATCAACCTGGTTTCAGCAACAGTTGTTGCTGCAATGTTTGCTTTGATTAACTACAAATTAAAAATGTTACAGATTCAAAGAGCAGCATCTCCAGCAGCAGGAGACTTTGATGATGATGAGGAGGATATCTAAAATGGAAAAGAAAATTTCTAAAAAAGCATTAACGAAATCTTTTCATAACTGGTATTATGGAAACTTAACATGTTTCTCACAAGAACACATGCAGACATTTGGTTATCTATGTTCTATGTTACCAATCGTTGAAGATCTATATAAAAATAAAGAAGAACAAGCGAAATCAATGAAAACATATACTGCTTTCTTTAATACTGAACCTCAATTAGGAACTGTTATTTTAGGGATGACAGCAGGTTTGGAAGAAGCTAGAGCTAACGGTGCCCAAGACGTTGATGATGAAACAATCAATGGGTTAAGAGCTGGTTTAATGGGACCAATCGCTGGTATCGGTGATTCATTGGTTGTTGGAACTGTAATTCCTATCTTATTAGGGATTGCTATGGGAATGTCAAGTGGAGGATCTCCATTAGGTGCTATTTTCTACATTGTTGTATGGAACTTATTTGCTTACTTTGGAATGAAATTCCTTTATTTCAAAGGATATGAATTAGGTGGAAAAGCTGTTGATTTCTTAGTTGGACCTCAAGGAGAAGCTTTGAGAGAATCTATTACAATGGTTGGTGGAATCGTTATTGGGGCAGTAGCAGCAACTTGGGTCAGTGTTATGACATCATTTACAATGACTGCAGAAGGTGCAAAAGAACCGTTCTTAGAACTGCAGGAAACATTAGACGGTGTTTATCCAGGAATTTTAACCGCAGCCTTCGTTATGTTATGCTGGTTCTTACTGGCAAAGAAAAAAATGTCACCAATTAAAGTCATGTTAATTTTAGTTGTCATTGCTTTCGTTGGTGCATTAGTTGGATTCTTCAATCCAGGATTAGCTTATTAGAAAAGGAGATCGTTTATGAATAGTCAAAGTCAGGGATATGTTCAAGAAATTGAATTTCAGATACATATGTTGGATAATTTAAAAAAATGGCTGAAGTTTACTTTACTTGTTTCGTCCTTAGGAATATTACTCGTATATATTTTTACCAATAGCACACCTTTAAAAATCTTTGGAATTGTATTATTTGTGATTTCAGTTATCTTGGCATTGATCATCGGCTTGGCTATTTATAAAGGTCAGAAAAATGTCAATCTGGTGATTGATGAATTATCATTATTAAAAAATAGTCATTATGAAAAGGATCAGTGATGGTCCTTTCTTGTGTATAGAAGGAGAGTATATGTCTTATAAAATGATTTCATTAGATATGGATGGAACGTTGCTTGATAGCACATTTCATATCTCAAAAGCTAATCAAAATGCCATCTCTCAGGCAGATAATCAAGGTAAGGTGGTCATTGTCGCAACAGGAAGATCACTAAGTGAGATGAATCCCTATATGGATGAACTGAAGAACGTTCGCTATTTTGTTTTAGAAAGCGGGGCAGTGATCTATGACCGTCAGAATAAAAAAATACTTAAACAGAGTTTTTTTGACTATGCAGATGTTCAAAAGATCATTGCGGTTTCAAAGCAGCAGGATTGCATGACACATTATTTTACAAATGGTTACAGCTATTCTTTTCTAGATAAGATGAAGAAAATGGATCGCTACCAGATGAGTAAACTGAAACAGTTTTACTTAGAAAATGTTAATCAGATCGATGATTTTGATCAGTTTATGTTTCATTATGGTCATCAGATTGAAAAGATTATTTTATATCATCGAAGTATAAAAGATGTTATAAAATGTTATGATTTGCTTAAGGATATCAATGTTGAAAAACCAACAGTTGGTATTTCAGTGGAAATGTCACCCTTAGGGATCAACAAAGCCAGTGCTGTTAAATGGCTCTGTCAGCGGCTGGGTATTACTGCTGATGAAATGATTGCTATTGGTGACAGCGATAATGATCTGGAAATCATGGAGATGGTGGGACTGGCGATTGCTGTGGACAATGCCAATGATAATGTCAAACAAATCTGTAATATTGTTGTTGACGATCATGATCATGATGGTGTAGCACAGGCGATTAACGCATATTTACTTTTTCAATAAGTCATGTTATATTTTTCATAGAATGAGATAAAGGGGTGGAACGATGAAAAGTTTTCCTTATAAAAATATGAGATATTTTTTGTGAGGGAATAATTCATCTTTAAATCTGTCTATATCAGCTGCAGGATGATTTTCCTGCAGTTTTTTTGTGAGAAAGTGAGGGATAAATGATGACGATGATTAGGATAGAGGATCTGACTTTTTCCTATGATAACAGTTTTGAAAAAGTTTTTGATCATATCAGCTTGGTGCTGGACAGTGACTGGAAACTGGGACTGATTGGCAGAAATGGTCGTGGAAAGACAACGCTGCTGAAACTGCTGATGGGACAGTATGAATATCAGGGAAAAATTATCAGTCCCGTCAGATTTGATTATTTTCCTTATCAGATTGATGAACCTTATCGTCTGGTGCAGCAGATTTTCAGTGAGCTGTGTCCGGAAGTACAGGAGTGGGAACTGATCAGAGAACTGTCATATCTGAATATGGATAAAGATGTTTTGTGGGAGTCTTATGAACTTCTTTCTCAGGGAGAACAGCTGAAGGTCTTGCTGGCAATGCTGTTTTTGCATAAAGGTCAGTTTTTATTGATTGATGAACCTACCAATCATTTAGACAGTCAGGGGCGAGAAACTGTTGCGAATTATCTGCAGAAGAAAAAAGGATTTATTCTGGTATCACATGACCGTTATTTTCTTGATCGCTGTATTGATCATATCATGGCAGTCAATAAAGATACTATTGATATTCAAAAAGGAAATTTTTCGTTATGGTATGATCAGTATCAGAAAAATCAGAGTCGAGAAATGCATAAAAATGAACAGCTGAAAAAAGAAATCAGAAATCTGAAACAGTCAGCCCGTCGTACATCATTGTGGTCCGATCAGGTTGAGGCTTCCAAAAAAGGAGCATTAGACAAAGGCTATGTTGGTCATAAAGCTGCTAAAATGATGAAGCGCTCTAAAGCTTTGGAAGCGCGCCAGCAAAAGGCTATTCAGGCTAAAGCCACGCTGTTAAAAAATACCGAAACAACAGATGAACTGAAAATCAGCCCGTTGCCAGGCAGAGGAACGCTGGTGACATTTGATCATGTCAGTATTTTTTATGATCAGAAAAGAATCTGTCATGATGTTTCTTTTACGATTGAAAATCAGGACCGGATCATTTTGGCAGGGAAAAATGGCTGTGGCAAAAGCAGTCTGCTGAAACTGCTGTTAAAAGAAGATATCAGTTATGACGGATCTTTGTTTTTTGATCATGATCTGATCATTTCATATGTGTCTCAGGATATTGCGTGGCTGAAGGGGAATCTAAAAAGCTTTGTCAGAGAAAGAAAGATCGATGAAAGTCTTTTTAAGACAATCTTACGCAAGATGGGGTTTGAAAGAACTGACTTTGAAAAGAATATGGAAGATTTTTCTGATGGTCAGAAGAAAAAGGTTTTGATTGCCAGCAGTCTGTGTCAGAGAGCTCACATCTATATCTGGGATGAACCGATGAATTATCTTGATATCTTTTCACGGATCCAGCTGGAAGAGCTGCTCTGCGCGTTTCTGCCAACAATGATCATCGTGGAGCATGATCACGTGTTCTGTGACAAGATTGCTACGAAGGTGATTTGGCTGGATGAAAATTATCTTGATAAAAAGTGAAAAAAGTATTGCAATTATGATTAGATAGTGTTAAATTATTTATCGACGCAATGGGGTCATTGCGCATTCATTGTTGTGTGGAAGGGGTAACTCCCATTTGACCACAACACGGACAAATTTATAAGGAGGAATGTCGCGTGAGTAAGAAAGTTGTTAGAGTGATGAAAATTCAATTCAAAGCAGGGCAAGCAAAACCAGGTCCAGCATTAGCCGGTGCCGGTATCCAGATGCCAAAATTCTGTACTGCTTTCAATGATCAGACAAAAGATCGTATGGGAGAAACAGTACCAGTTGTATTAACTGTTTATGAAGATAAAAGCTTTGACTTCGTATTAAAGACAGCTCCTGCTGCTGAAATGATTAAAAAAGCTGCAGGTGTACAAAAAGGTTCTAGTAATGCAGGAAAAACTACTGTAGGAACATTATCAGCTGACAAATTAAAAGAAATCGCTGAATACAAAATGCCTGACTTAAATGCTTATGATTTAGAATCAGCAATGAAAATTGTTGCTGGTACAGCTAAAAACATGGGTATCAAAGTTGAAGGAATCGATGCCTAGGCATCGCGTGGAAGGATAATCCGTTATAACCACTAAGGAGGAAAGCAAATGGCAAAGAAAAGTAAAAGATATACAGAAGCAGCTGCATTAGTTGAAAAAGGAAAACTTTATTCTGTTGAAGAAGCAATTGAATTAGTAAAGAAAACAAGTAGTGTAAAATTCGATGCAAGCATCGATGTTGCTTTTAATTTAGGATTAGATGTAAGACAAGCTGACCAGCAGTTACGTGGAGCAGTTGTTTTACCACATGGAACAGGAAAAACTAAAAAAGTTTTGGTTGTTGCTGAAGGGCCAAAAGCTCAGGAAGCAAAAGATGCAGGAGCAGATATCGTAGCTGGTAAAGAAATCTTAGAAGACATCAAAAAAGGATGGCTGGATTTCGAAGTTATGATCGCTACTCCAAATATGATGGCTGATTTAGGAAAATTAGGACGTATCTTAGGTCCTAAAGGATTAATGCCTAACCCTAAAACAGGAACAGTAACTATGGAAGTTGCTAAAGCTGTTCAAGAAACAAAAGCTGGTAAAGTGACTTACCGTACTGATAAAGAAGGTAATGTTCATTTACCAATCGGTAGAGTATCATTTGATGATGCAAAATTAATTGAAAACTTTAATACAGTTTACAATCTGATCGTAAGATTAAAACCTGCAACAGCAAAAGGTACTTATATCAAAAATATTGCAGTGTCATCTACTATGGGACCTGCAGTTAAAGTTCAGACTACAAAATAGTTTGATTAACAAGTCGCAATCAATATACCGTAGACAGTAACTGGGAAACCTTAATTCGTTACCGAGGTGTTGAGTTTATAAAAAACTTGAACTCCTGTCTACGTACAGGAGTTTTTATATAACGTGTATATTGTTGCATATATAAAAATTTATAGGAGGGTGTAGCAATGTCAGTAGAAGCAATCAATGCGAAAAAAATCGTTGTTGAAGAAATCGCTGGTAAATTCAAAGATTCTCAATCTGCAGTATTAGTAGAATACCGTGGGTTGTCAGTTGCTGAAGTCACTGAATTACGTAGAGCTTTACGTGAAGAAGATGTTGAATTTAAAGTTTACAAAAACAAATTAGTTCAAAGAGCTACTGAAAGTGTTGGATACGCTGATTTAAATGATCAGTTAGTTGGTCCAAATGCCTTAGCATTCGGAAAAAGCGATGCTGTAGCACCTGCAAGAATCTTAGCTAAATTTGCTAAAGATCATAACGCTTTAGTGATCAAAGCTGGGGTTGTTGAAGGAAAAGTCTTAAATCAAGACGAAATTAATGAAATTGCTAAATTACCTGGACGTGAAGGAATGTACTCAATGTTACTTGGTATGTTACAAGCACCAGTTAGCAAATTCGCAAGAGCTGTTAAAGCTGTTGCAGAAGCAAAAGAAGCAAATGGTGGAGAAGCACCTGCTGCAGAAAATGTTGAAGAAGCTGCTTAATAGCACAATAGAAGAGAAAAGGAGAAAATTAACATGGCAAAATTAACACATGAAGATATCTTAGCTTACTTAGAAGAAGCTACTATTTTAGAATTAAATGACTTAGTAAAAGCAATCGAAGAAAAATTTGATGTAACTGCTGCTGCACCAGTTGCTGTAGCTGCTGCTGCTGAAGCTGCTGGACCAGCTGAACCTACAGAAGTTAACGTAACATTAACTGATGTTGGAGCTACTAAAGTTAAAGTTATCAAAGTTGTAAGAGAAATCACTGGTTTAGGATTAGTTGATGCTAAAGGATTAGTTGACAAAGTTCCTGCAGTTATCAAAGAAAAAGTATCTGCTGACGAAGCTAAATCTATTAAAGAAAAATTAGAAGAAGCTGGAGCTACTGTAGAAGTTAAATAATTCAACTTCGTTGATGAAGAACCCATTAGGGTTCTTTTTTCTTTACTTATCATTGAAAAAAAGGTATTATCAAGGAAGAAATGAGGAAATAGTATGAAACATTATTTTACAGACAATACTGATCTGGAAAGTGCACCGACACAGTTTGTTTTCCATTATCGTCAGTATGATTTTCTTTTTACCAGTGATAATGGTGTTTTTTCAAAAAATATGATTGATTACGGATCGCGGGTACTGCTTGACAGCTTTTCGAAAACAGAAGAAAAAAGTTTGCTTGATGTTGGCTGTGGCTATGGGACTTTTGGTATCTGCCTGAAAAAAGTTTATCCTGATTTAAAAGTGGATATGGTCGATGTCAATGAACGCGCTTTAGAGCTGGCAAAAATGAATGCACAGAAAAACCACGTTGATGTCCGTATTTTTCAAAGTTCCGTTTATGATCAGGTGGAGGATATCTATGATGTTATTATTTCAAACCCACCGGTGCGAGCGGGGAAGAAGGTTGTTACTGCTATTTTAACAGGGGCATATGATCATCTTCATCCTGGTGGCAGTCTGTGGATCGTTTTGCAGAAGAAACAGGGAGCACCATCTGCTAAAAAGAAAATGATGGAAGTTTTTGGTAATTGTGAAATTATGAATAGAGATAAAGGATATTATATTTTAAAAAGTATTAAAATATAATATTTTTTTATAAAAAAAGGACTTGTTTTTTTTGTGATGTTGTGCTAGAGTATTAAAATGCCTACAATTGTTTAAAATCAAGCGTTTTTGCGCCTTTTTAAACCTTTTGATAGAGATACGAGAAGGGTGGAGTTAATTCATGGAAAATCAAACAACTACAGTAAAAAGTAAAATTAATCGTCGTAATTATTCAAGAATTAGTGGTTCGCTAGAACTGCCAAATCTTGTAGAGATTCAAACAAATTCTTATAAATGGTTTAAAGAAGTTGGAATTAAAGAAGTATTTGATGATATCTACCCAATAACAAATTTTAATGAAACTTTATCATTGGAATTTGTTGATTGTGCATTTGATGAACCTAAGTATTCAGTCAATGAAAGTAAAGATCGTGATGCGAATTATGCTGCACCAATTCGTGCAACTTTACGTCTGATCAATTCAGGTACTGGAGAAATCAAAGAACAGGAAGTGTTCATGGGTGAATTTCCATTAATGACCGATTCAGGAACATTTATTATCAATGGTGCTGAACGTGTCATTGTTTCACAGCTGGTACGTTCACCAGGAGCATATTTTAATGACGCTATTGATAAAAGCGGAAAAACAATCTTTGAAGGAAGCATCATTCCTTCGCGTGGAACCTGGCTGGAATTTGAAAACGATGCCAAGGATGTTTTAAACGTGCGTATTGATCGTAACCGTAAAATACCTGGAACCGTATTGTTGCGTGCTTTAGGACTTTCAAGTAACGATGACATCATTGAAGTTTTTGGTGATCATGAATTTATCAGAAATACTTTAGCAAAAGATAATACAACCAATACTGAAGAAGCATTAATTGAAATCTATAATAAGTTAAGACCAGGTGAACCAGCAACCTTAGAAGGAGCGAACAACCTGTTATATGCAAAATTTTTCGATCCAAAAAGATATGATCTGGCTAAAGCAGGACGTTTTAAATTTGGTAAAAAATTAAGTCTTTTAGATCGTATTGCAGGACGTGTTCTGGCAGAAGATGTCATTGATGTTGATGGCAATGTTGTCTGCAAAGAAGGAACTGTTGTTACGAAAGATGTACTAAAAACATTACAGCCTGTTTTTGAAGCTGGTGCTCATACAACTGAAGTGAAAACAAATCCTCGTTTAGAAAGTAATGGTGTGATCCAGTGTATTCATGTCTATGTTGATGAATCACGTAAAAAAGTGATGAAAGTCATTGGAACAGACTTATCATTAAAGAGTAAATTTGTAACAATTTCTGATATGCTGGCAGCCTATTCATATATGCTTAATCTGGTTGATATTTTTGGCTCATATGATATTGCCCCAGAAGATAGAGTATCTAACATGGCACGTATTGGTTTGCTGGATGATATTGATCATTTAGGAAACAGACGTGTTCGTTCTGTTGGTGAACTGATCCAGAACCAGTTCAGAATTGGTTTATCAAGAATGGAAAGAGTTGTTAAAGAAAGAATGTCTTTAACAGAACTGGAAAAAGTAACACCACAGTCATTAACAAATATTCGACCATTATCAGCAGCGATGAAAGAATTCTTCTCATCATCACAGCTGTCTCAGTTCATGGATCAGATCAACCCTCTTGCTGAATTGACCAATAAACGTCGTTTATCAGCTTTAGGACCTGGTGGTTTAAGCAGGGACCGTGCCGGATATGAAGTTCGTGACGTTCATACATCTCACTATGGTCGTATCTGTCCAATTGAAACACCTGAAGGTCCAAATATCGGGTTGATTTCAACATTGGCTTCTTATGCGAAAATCAATGAATATGGATTTATTGAAACACCATATCGTAAAGTGAATCACTGTGTCATTGACGAAAATGATGTTCGTTATCTGACAGCAGATGAAGAAAAAAATTATATTATTGCTCAAGCCAATGTGCATACATCTGCTGATGGTGAAATTCTTGATGAACAGGTGATTGCCCGTCATTTAGGTGAAAATATCATGGCTAAAAGAGAAGATGTTGATTTTATCGACATTTCACCAAAACAGATCGTATCGGTTGCGACATCATGTATTCCATTCTTGGAAAACGATGATGCGACACGTGCCTTGATGGGGGCCAACATGCAACGTCAGGCTGTTCCTTTGCTGAATCCTCATACTCCTTATGTAGGAACAGGTATGGAATACCAGGCAGCACGAGATTCCGGAGCAGCTGTTGTCAGCAAGCATGATGGTGTCGTGACTTATGTTGATGCAAAACGTATTGAAGTCCAGGCCACAGATGGTCAGGTACATAAATACCGTTTATCTAAATTTGCGATTTCTAATGCTGGAACATGTATCAACCATAAACCAATCGTTGTTGTTGGGGAAAATGTAAGATTTGGTCAGGTTTTGGCCGATGGACCAGCAATGGAACAAGGCGAACTGGCTTTAGGACAGAATGTACTGGTTGGATTCATGACATGGAATGGTTATAACTATGAAGATGCTGTTATCATGTCAGAAAGACTGGTTAAAGAAGATGTTTATACTTCTGTTCATATTGATGAATATTCGATTGAATGTCGTGATACAAAATTAGGACCTGAAGAAATTACCAGAGATATTCCTAACGTTGGGGATGAAGCCCGTAAAAATCTGAACAGTGATGGTATCATCATGATTGGTGCTGAAGTAAAAGAAGGCGATATCCTGGTAGGAAAGGTCACACCAAAAGGTCAGGCAGAACTGTCAGCGGAAGAAAAACTGCTATTAGCGATCTTTGGTGAAAAATCAAGAGAAGTAAAAGATAATTCATTAAGAGTTCCTCATGGTGGGGCTGGTATCGTTCATGATATCAAAGTTTTCGATCGTAAAAATGGTGATGAACTGCAGCCAGGTGTTAACCGTGTTGTCAAAGTTTACATCGTTCAAAAGCGTAAGATTTCTGAAGGTGACAAAATGGCCGGACGTCATGGTAATAAAGGGGTCATTTCAAAAATTCTGCCAATCGAAGATATGCCACATCTAGAAGATGGAACACCACTTGATATCATGCTGAATCCATTAGGGGTTCCTTCACGTATGAATATCGGTCAGGTACTGGAACTGCATTTAGGATATGCAGCTAAACAGTTAGGATTATATATTGCAACTCCAGCTTTTGATGGTTTACATCGTGAAGATTTGGAAGCACTGATGAAAGAAGCAGGAATGGGTGAAGATGGAAAACAGCCAGTCATTTCAGGACAGACAGGGGAATATTTTGATTCACCGATTTCGGTAGGAATCATGTATTTCGTTAAACTGTCACACATGGTTGATGATAAGCTGCATGCTCGTTCTGTAGGACCTTACTCATTAGTAACACAACAGCCATTAGGTGGTAAAGCACAAAATGGTGGTCAAAGATTTGGGGAAATGGAAGTCTGGGCCCTGGAAGCCTATGGTGCAGCCTATACACTTCGTGAAATCCTGACAGTGAAGTCAGATGATGTTGTTGGTCGCGTAAAGACTTATGAAGCTATTGTTAAAGGACAGCCTTTACCTGAACCGGGATTACCTGAATCATTTAGAGTTCTGAAAAAAGAACTGCAGGCACTTGCTTTAGATATTCGTTTATTAGATGAAAATGATCAGGAAATCGATGAAAGACATATCGAAGATGAAGAAAGACGATTCCCAACTTCTATCAATAAAGAAGAAGAAAAAACGGAAGCTGCTTTTGATGCCGTTGAAAATGATGAATTAACAGAAGTTGACGAAAGCGAATCATTATAAGGAGGAAAAGGAAATGGCAAATACAAATAAATTCTCATCAATCCAAATTGGATTAGCTTCTCCAGAAAAGATTCGTGAATGGTCTTATGGTGAGGTCAAAAAACCGGAAACCATCAATTATCGTTCACAAAAACCAGAAAAAGATGGTCTGTTCTGTGAAAGAATCTTTGGACCATCTAAAGACTGGGAATGTAGTTGTGGAAAATACAAAAAAGTAAGATATAAAGGTGTCGTATGCGATCGCTGCGGTGTTGAAGTCACAAAATCAGCAGTTCGTCGTGAACGTATGGGACATATTGAACTGGCAACACCAATTGCTCATATCTGGTATTTAAAGGGAATCCCTTCAAGAATGGGACTAATCCTGGATATGTCACCAAAACAGCTGGAAGAAATTATTTACTTTGTTTCTTACGTTGTTATTGACAAAGGATCTACACCTTTGGAATACAAACAGGTATTATCAGAGAGAGATTACCGTAAATGTTATGAACAGTTCGGAAATACCTTTGAAGCAAAAATTGGTGCTGAAGCCATTCAGACCTTGTTAAAACAGGTCGATCTTGATGCGGAATTTGAAATCGTATCAAAAGAATTGAAAGAAGCACAGGGACAGAAACGTACAAAACTGTTAAAACGTTTAGAAGCAATCGAAGCGTTTAGAGCTTCAGATAATCAGCCAGAATGGATGATCCTGGAAGCTTTACCAGTTATACCACCAGATCTGCGACCAATG
Organism: uncultured Bacillota bacterium; assembly: GCA_949290865.1. Classification (GTDB taxonomy): domain Bacteria; phylum Bacillota_I; class Bacilli_A; order Erysipelotrichales; family Coprobacillaceae; genus Faecalibacillus. The sequence goes on along the minus strand of CASETM010000095.1, from coordinate 8,164 downwards.
TTACAGCTGGATGGTGGGCGTTTTGCGACAAGTGATCTGAATGATCTTTATCGTCGTGTTATTACCCGTAACAACCGTTTGAAAAAACTGCTGGAACTGGGAACACCTTCGATTATTGTTCAAAATGAAAAACGTATGTTACAGGAAGCTGTTGATGCCCTGATTGATAATGGACGTCGTTCTAAACCAATTACCGGTGCTGGAGGACGTGCCTTAAAATCATTAAGTCATACATTAAAAGGGAAACAGGGACGTTTCCGTCAGAACCTGTTAGGAAAACGTGTTGATTATTCAGGACGTTCAGTTATCGCTGTAGGTCCAGATCTAAAGATGTATCAATGCGGTATTCCTCGTGAAATGGCATTAAGTCTGTTCAAACCATTTGTTATTCATGGTCTGGAAGAAAAGGAAATTGCGACAAATATTAAAGCGGCAGAAAGACTGATCGATAAGATGGATGATAAGATTTGGCCAATCGTGGAAGATGTTATCAAAGATCATCCAGTCCTGCTGAACCGTGCGCCTACACTGCATAGATTAGGTATTCAGGCATTCGAACCAAAACTGGTTGAAGGACGTGCCATTCGTCTGCATCCACTGGTTACACCAGCGTTCAACGCTGACTTCGATGGTGACCAGATGGCTGTCCATGTACCGCTTGGAGAAGAAGCAATCCAGGAAGCAAGACAGCTGATGTTAGGTTCAACCAATATCTTGGGACCAAAAGATGGTAAACCAATCGTTACACCATCTCAGGACATGGTATTAGGAAACTATTATCTGACATTGGAAGATGTTGGTGCTATCGGTGAAGGAACGGTTTTCGCTGACAGAAACGAAGTTGATCATGCATATTTTGCAAAAACAGTCAATCTTCATACCAGAGTTGCAATTAGAGCATCAGCATTGAAAAACAGTACATTTACAGAAGCACAGAATAACAGTTTTCTGATTACAACAGTTGGAAAGATTTTCTTCAATGACATTTTTGATGGACAATTCCCATTTATCAATGATCCAAGTAAAGAAAATCTGACTGCAACTCCAGATAAATATTTTGTACCAATGGGAACTGATATCAAAGCGCATATTGCTGCTCAAGAACCAGTAAAACCATTAGGTAAAAAAGCATTAGGAAATATCATCGATGCTTCATTTAAACAGTCTGCCCTGGCTGATACAAGCGTCATGCTTGATAAACTGAAAGATCAGGGATTCAAATATTCAACCGTTGCTGGTATTACAGTATCAGCTTACGATATTCAGGTTCCACAGGCTAAATTCGAAATTTTTGATAAAGCCGATAAGAAACTGGAACAAATCACAAAATTCTATAAGAAAGGTAAACTGACTGACGCCGAAAGATATCAGAGCGTTATCCAGTTATGGACTGGAGTTAAGGATGAAGTTCAGGAAGTTGTTCGTCAGGAATTCGAAGCTGATGACCGTAACCCAATCTTTATCATGTCTGATTCTGGTGCCCGTGGATCACTTTCAAACTTTACGCAGCTGGTTGGTATGCGTGGTCTGATGTCAAATCCAAAAGGGGAAACAATCGAACTGCCAATCAAGTCAGCGTTCCGTGAAGGTCTGACTGCATCAGAATTCTTTATTTCGACACATGGTGCTCGTAAAGGTTCAACCGATACAGCATTGAAAACTGCCGATTCAGGATATCTGACAAGACGTCTGGTAGACGTTGCTCAGGAAGTTGTTATTACTGAAGAAGACTGTGGTACCGATAGAGGATTCAAAGTCACAGAATTGTATAATAATGATGACAATGCTGTTATTGTTCCACTGTATGACCGTCTGGTTGGACGTTATTCACAAAAGGATATCTATCATCCAGAAACGAAAGAACTGCTGGTTGGAGCTGGAGAAATCTTTAATGAACAGAATGCCAGAGTTGTCTGTGATGCGGGAATTAAAGAAGTAGAAATCCGTTCTGTTCTTGGCTGTGTGGCTAAAGGCGGAATCTGTAAAAAATGTTATGGACGTAACCTGGCAACAGGAAGCGTTGTGGAAATTGGTGAAGCTGTTGGTATCATGGCAGCACAGTCAATCGGTGAACCTGGTACTCAGTTAACAATGCGTACTTTCCATGATGGTGGGGTTGCCGGTGGTGCCGATATCACTCAAGGGTTACCACGTATCCAAGAGTTGTTTGAAGCCCGTAATCCAAAAGCAAAATCAATCATTTCTGAAATTGAAGGAACAGTTTCTAATATCATTGACAATGCGGGAAGAATGGAAGTCGTTGTTGAAAATGAACTGGAAACAAGAAGCTATTTAACACCTTATGGAGCAAAACTAAGAGTGAAACCTGGTGATCATGTTTACATTGGGAAAAAGATTACCAAAGGGTCAATCGATCCAAAGGAACTGCTGAATGTTGCCGATACTGAAGCTGTTGAAAATTATATTATTAAGGAAGTTCAGAAAGTTTATCGTATTCAAGGTATTGAAATTTCTGATAAGCATATCGAAATTATCGTTAGACAGATGCTGAAGAAGATTAAGGTCGTTGAAGGTGGAGATACTGGAATTTTACCAGGCAGCCATATCAACATTGCCAAGTTTACTGAATTAAATAAAGGTGTATTAAAAGAAGGTAAACATCCAGCTGTTGGTCAGCCGGTATTATTAGGTATTACCAAAGCAGCAACTGAATCTGAATCATTCCTGTCAGCTGCTTCATTCCAGGAAACAACAAAGATCTTAACTGATGCAGCAATCAAAGGTAAAAAGGATCATTTAAGAGGATTAAAAGAAAACGTTCTGATCGGTAAACTGTTACCTGCCGGAACAGGATTAAGAGGTCCTTTAAAAGCTCCTAAAAAAGATGATGAAATAAAAGATGATGATGGATATGGCATGTTTAATGATATCGATCATCATGATGAATATCTAAGTGAGTAATCAATGAAAATAGGCTGAAAATCAGCCTATTTTTTATCGCTGATATTTTTTGCTTTTTGATGATTTTTTGTTGACACAAAAGATAAATTAGGTTAATATTGATTACGGTGTCCGTTTATGGGCGCAATATTTATGAACAATTATGAAACACCCGGTATTGTGTGTTATCAAGAAAGGAGAAAGAAATGCCTACAATTAACCAATTAGTAAGACAAGGTCGTGCTGACAAAACAACAAAATCTAAATCACCTGCTTTAAATAGAGGTTATAACTCATTAGCTAAAAAAGTAACAGCTACTAAATCACCTCAAAAGCGTGGTGTTTGTACGCGTGTTGCTACTATGACACCTAAAAAACCTAACTCAGCATTACGTAAATATGCCCGTGTTAGATTATCAAATGGTATGGAAGTAACTGCATATATTCCAGGAATTGGACATAACTTACAGGAACATAGTGTTGTTTTAATTCGTGGTGGTCGTGTTAAGGACTTACCAGGGGTTCGTTATCACATTATTCGTGGTACTATGGACTGCGCTGGAGTTAACGATCGTAAACAAGGGCGCTCTAGATACGGAGCTAAAAAACCAAAAGCTTAAAAAATATTTATAGGAGGAAATATATATGTCAAGAAAAGGACGAGTTGCTAAAAGAGACGTTCTACCTGATCCAGTGTATAACTCTAAAACTATTTCTAAACTTATCAACAACATTATGTTAGATGGTAAAAAAGGTGTTGCACAGAACATCTTATATGAAGCTTTCAAGAAAGTTGAAGAAAAAACTGGAAAACCAGCTATGGAAGTTTTTGATCAGGCAATCAACAATATCATGCCAGTTCTTGAACTGAAAGTAAGACGTATTGGTGGAGCTAACTATCAGGTACCAGTTGAAGTTTCTTCTGAAAGAAGAATGACTTTAGGATTAAGATGGTTAGTTAATTATTCTCGTTTGAGAAATGAAAAAACAATGATCGATCGTTTAGCAAACGAAATCATTGATGCTTCTAATGGAACAGGTGCTTCTGTTAAGAAGAAAGAAGATACTCATAAAATGGCAGAAGCTAATAAAGCATTTGCTCATTTCCGTTGGTAATACAACATCGAAAATTTTGAAAGGAGAAAAAAGATGGCTCGTGAATTTTCGTTAGAAAAAACTCGTAATATTGGAATCATGGCTCATATTGATGCTGGTAAAACAACAACAACTGAACGTGTTCTGTATTACACTGGTAAAATCCATAAAATTGGTGAAACTCATGATGGTGCTTCACAAATGGACTGGATGGAACAAGAACAGGAACGTGGTATCACTATTACATCTGCAGCAACAACTGCACAATGGAATGGATACCGTGTTAACATCATCGATACACCAGGCCATGTCGACTTCACTGTTGAAGTAGAACGTTCATTACGTGTATTAGACGGGGCAGTTACAGTTTTAGACTCTAAAGCTGGTGTTGAACCTCAGACTGAAACAGTTTGGCGTCAGGCTACGACATATGGTGTACCAAGAATTGTATTCTGTAATAAAATGGATGCAACAGGAGCAGACTTTATTATGTCTCTTGAATCAATCGGAAAGAGATTAGGAGCAAACGCTGTTGCATTACAGTTACCAATCGGTGCTGAAAGCACTTTTGAAGGTGTTATTGACTTAATTAAAATGCAGGCCATTCATTTCGAAGGGGCAAAAGGAGAAAACGTTATTTACTCTGAAATCCCTGAAGATATGAAAGCACAGGCTGAAGAATATCGTGAAAAAATGATTGAAACAGCTGTTTCATTTGATGACGATTTAATGATGAAATATCTAGAAGGTGAAGAACTGACTGAAGAAGAAATCAAAGGTGCAATCCGTAAAGGAACATTAGCCGTTGAATTATTCCCAGTATTATGTGGTTCTGCATACAAAGATAAAGGTGTTCAGCCAATGCTGGATGCAGTTATTGATTATTTACCTGCTCCAACAGATGTTCCATCAATTAAAGGAACTGATGAAAATGATAATGAAGTAGAAAGACATCCATCAGATGATGAACCTTTTGCAGCATTAGCATTCAAGATCATGGCTGATCCATTTGTAGGTAAATTAACTTTCTTCCGTGTATATTCAGGAACAATTACATCTGGATCATACGTATTAAACTCTACAAAGAACAAAAAAGAACGTTTAGGACGTATCTTACAGATGCATGCCAATACACGTAAAGAAATTACTGAAGTTTACGCTGGAGATATCGCTGCAGCAGTTGGTTTCAAAAACACAACAACTGGAGACAGTATCTGTGATGAAAAACATTTCATCATCCTGGAAAAAATGGAATTCCCAGAACCAGTTATCGAGTTAGCTATTGAACCAAAAACAAAAGCTGACCAGGATAAATTAGGTGTGGGATTATCAAGACTGGCAGAAGAAGACCCAACATTCAGAGTTTCTACTAACCCTGAAACTGGTGATACAATCATTGCCGGTGTTGGTGAATTACACTTAGACGTTATTGTTGACCGTTTAAGAAGAGAATACAAAGTTGAAGCTAACGTAGGTGCACCTCAAGTAGCTTACAGAGAAACAATCAGAAAAACTGCTGACTGTGAAGGTAAGTTTGTTAGACAGTCAGGTGGTCGTGGACAATACGGTCACGTTTGGATCAAATTTGAACCTAATGAAGGTAAAGGATTTGAATTCGTGGATGCTGTTGTTGGTGGTACAGTACCTAGAGAATATATCGGTTCTGTTAAAGCAGGTCTTGAAGATGCTTTACAAAACGGTATGATTGCTGGTTATCCAGTATTAGATATCAAAGCAACATTATTCGATGGTTCATATCATGATGTCGATTCATCAGAAATGGCTTATAAAGTTGCAGCAAGTTTAGCTTTAAAAGAAGCTGGTAAAAAATGTGATCCAGTGATCCTGGAACCAATCATGGCTGTTGAAGTCGTAGCACCAGCTGAATATTTAGGTAGCGTTATGGGAGATATTTCTTCTAGACGTGGTATGATTGATGGACAGGAAGAAAGAGGTAATGCTATTGTTGTTCAGGCAAGTGTACCTTTATCAGAAATGTTCGGATATGTTACTGATTTAAGATCATTTACACAAGGTCGTGGAAACTACACAATGCAATTTGACCGTTATGAACCAGTACCAAAATCAATCAAAGAAGAAATCATTAAGAAAAACAGTTCAAACAATTAATTGTAATTGAAAAATATTGCATTTATCGTTTAAATCGATTAGAATGTAGTTGTTAAAAAATATATTATTTAGGAGGAACCTTAAATGGCTAAGGAAAAATTTGACCGCTCTAAAGCGCATGTAAATATTGGAACAATTGGTCACGTTGACCATGGTAAAACAACTTTAACTGCAGCAATCACAACTGTTCTTGCTAAAAAAGGACAAGCTAAAGCTATGGATTATGCTGCAATTGATGCTGCTCCAGAAGAAAAAGAACGTGGTATCACAATCAATACTGCACACGTAGAATATGAAACAGATACTCGTCACTATGCACACGTTGACTGTCCAGGTCATGCTGACTACATCAAAAACATGATCACTGGTGCTGCTCAGATGGATGGTGCTATCTTAGTAGTAGCTGCTACTGATGGACCTATGCCACAAACTAGAGAACATATCTTATTATCTCGTCAGGTAGGTGTACCTTATATCATCGTATTCTTAAATAAATGTGATATGGTTGATGACGATGAATTAATCGAATTAGTTGAAATGGAAGTTCGTGAATTATTAAATGAATATGACTTCCCAGGTGATGACACTCCAATCATCAAAGGATCTGCATTAGGTGCTTTAAACGGAGAAGAAAAATGGATCAAAGCTATCGAAGAATTAATGGAAGCTGTTGATACTTATATCCCAACTCCAACTAGAGATACTGATAAACCATTCTTAATGCCAGTAGAAGACGTTTTCACAATCACTGGACGTGGAACAGTTGCTACAGGTAGAGTAGAACGTGGACAATTAAAATTAAATGATGAATTAGAAATCGTTGGTATCAAAGAAACTCAAAAAACAGTTGCTACTGGTATCGAAATGTTCAGAAAATTATTAGACTATGCTGAATCAGGAGATAACATTGGTGTATTATTACGTGGTATCAACCGTGATCAGATTCAACGTGGACAAGTATTAGCTAAACCAGGTTCAGTACATCCACATACTAAATTCAAAGGACAAGTATACGTATTAACTAAAGAAGAAGGTGGACGTCATACTCCATTCTTCGCTAACTATAGACCACAATTCTATTTCAGAACAACTGACATCACAGGTGTTATTGAATTACAAGATGGTGTAGAAATGGTTATGCCAGGAGATAACGTAGAATTAACAGTAGAATTAATTCACCCAATCGCAATCGAAAAAGGAACTAAATTCTCTATCCGTGAAGGTGGTAGAACTGTAGGTTCTGGAAATATCTCTGAAATCATTGAATAGTATGATCATAAAGATGCTATGTTTATAGCATCTTTTCTTTTTGTATAAAAAAGGTGAAAGCGCTTGAATATTAGAAATGAGTTTGATAAAATAGAAATACAGATATGTTAAGTCTGAATATTAGTTTATAAAAGGAGATATAAAACAATGGATGAACAAGAACAAATCGTAATTAACTTAATCGTTAACGCTGGTAGCGCACGTAGCTCAGCAATTGAAGCAATCCAATATGCAAAAGCTGGAGAAATCGAAAAAGCTGAAGAATCTTTAGGAAATGCTAAAGAAGCAGTTAATGAAGCTCATCATTCACAGACTGAAATGATCCAGGCAGAAATCAGAGGAGAAAAAGCACCATTAAGCTTATTAATGGTACATGCTCAAGACCACTTAATGACTTCTTTACTTTGCATTGACTTAGCTCAAGAATTTGTTGACGTTTATAAAAAAATTGGTTAATTTAATTGAACAATAATATTAAGAAGACACTTTTTATAAGTGTTTTCTTTTTTTTGCTGGTTTAATAATAATATTTATATATTAAAATGGAAAAGTTATCAAAAATAATTGTGAAAAAACGCTGATAAAAAGGGAGAAAAAGGAGAGGGGAGAAAAAAAGATAAAAAAAAGTAAAGAAAAAGCTTTACAAGAGAGGGAAAGGGTGGTAATATAAATGAGCACTCGGCAAGAGAGAGGACATTGAAAACTGAACAGAAAAGAATGAACACAACGTCAATGAAAAAGGAAAAGAGCTAAACAGACAGGAAGTTGT
>CASETM010000094.1 GCA_949290865.1 uncultured Bacillota bacterium | reverse complement strand
TATTAATGAATGATAAGAATTCATTAATAGCCTCACGATTTCAAAGCTTTGTCAATAGAAAATAGATAAAAAATAAAAAAGTCTCTCAGTATGTTATCTGAAGAGACTTTTAGGTATTAATGTCTTAACTTAATGACATTGAGTTTTTTCTTGGCCATTTTTTATTTTATTCCCAGCATAATTCCAGATAAAGATCTTTATACTGTTTTGCTGAATTTTCCCAAGAGACATCTTTTGCCATATCTCTTTGTACCATTTCATCCCAGCACCATCTGTTTGTAAAGTAAAGTGTTTTTGCACGATTGATTGCATCCAGCAGTAAGCCTGCATCATAATGATCAAACGTAAATCCATTACCGTCATTTGTAAATACATTATATGGCTGAACAGTATCTTTCAGACCACCAGTTTCACGAACGATAGGTACTGTTCCATAATGCATAGCAATCAGCTGGGTTAATCCACAAGGTTCAAACTGTGATGGTACCAATAGCGCATCTACCCCAGCATAAATTTTATGTGATCTTGCTTCATCATACATGATATTTGAACATACATTTCCTTTATAGGCATTTTCATAATATCTGAATGATTCTTCATAAACAGCATCTCCTGTACCAAGGATAACGATTTGTGTATGTTCGTCCATAACCTGAGGAATGATTGCATTGACAAGATCCAATCCTTTCTGATCAGTCAAACGAGAAATCAGACCAATGACAAATTTATGATCATCCTGCCATAATCCCAGTTCTTCCTGTAACGCTCTTTTATTTTCTCTCTTTCTATCAAGAACATTTGTAATATCATAATTAACTGCCAGATTAGGATCTGTATATGTGTTCCAGATATCAACGTCAATACCATTAACAATTCCTCTTAACTTGCCAGAATGGTAACGCAAATGTTCATGAAGTTTTTCTCCATAATATTCCGTCTGAATTTCACCAGCATAAGTATGGCTGACAGTTGTAATCATATTGCAGTATGTCAAACCACCTTTTAACATGTTAGCATCTTCATAACCCTGTTTCAAAGCATCTTTGTTGAATACATAATCAGGAAGTCCTGACCAGTAACGGATTGTTGGGATATTATAGATACCCTGGAATCTTAAATTATGAATAGTCAAAATTGTTTTAGCTGATGAAACTGGTGTATTTTCAAACAATGTTCTCAGATAAACTGGGACCAGGGCTGCCTGCCAGTCATGACAGTGAATAATATCTGGGATCCAGTTCATATAGTTTAATGCTGCTAACGCTGCCTTGGCAAAATAGCAGTATTTTGGAATATCGCCAACAATTGAGGTGTATGGATTTCCTTCACTGAAAAATTCTTCATTGTCAATAAAGTCATAAACAACACCATCCCAGATGTATTCCATAATTCCTACATAATAACTCTTCCCATCTGAACACAGATTCATCTGGAATGATCCACGATAAATCATTTTTTCCTGATATTCCCATGGGATGCATTTATATCGAGGAAGAATAACTTTAACATCACAGTTCTGTTTAATCAGAGCTTTAGGCAATGCATACATGACATCTCCTAACCCTCCTGTTTTAACAAACGGATAACATTCCGATCCAATAAAGGCTACACTCTTTCTTGGTGTTGAATACTGATATGCTGGCTGTTCATATTGTTCCATTATAGGTTCTCCTTCTGTTTCTTCTACTTTTACGTCTTCAACAATATTTTCTTTTTCTTCTTTTGGTTCTTCAGTTGTTGTTTTCTGCTGAATTACTTCAGCTTCTGCAGCAGTTTCTTTAACTTCAGCCGCTGCAGTTTTTGTTTCTTCAATTGCTTCTTCTACTTTAACCGTTTCCTTTTTCACCGGTTCTTCAATTACCGTTTTCGTCACTGCTTTGACTGTAGATTTTGGTTCTTCCGTTTTCTTCTTTACTGTTTTCTTTGGTTTAGCTTTTTCAACTGTTGCTTCTGTTTTTTTCTTTGTGGTTCTTTTCGGTTTGACTGCTTCTTCTTTAACTTCTACTTTCTTCTTTACAGTTCTTTTTGGTTTAGCTGCTTCCACTTTTTCTTCTGTTTTCTTTTTTGTGGTTTTTGCTTTTACTGTTTTGGCAGTTGTTTTTTTTGCAGCTGTTTTGGCTGCTTTTTCAGTTTTTACTTCTTCTTCCTCTTTGTCCTGTGGCAAAGAGGCAGTTTTTGATTTTTTTACCACCATGTCAATCACTCCTTTTTAAAACATTCATCTAAGCAAATAATATCTCCCTAATATAAGTATAAAGTTTATTTTTTGATTTGACTATAAAAAAAATGATTTTTTGTACTTCAAACTATTTTTATAATAATTATTTTTAAAATCATTTATTTCTCGCTTTTTTTAATGTTATAATAACAAAATAGAGAGGTGAAGCAAGTGTATATTAAAGACGATGAAATTAACAAATATTTTAACGAACCTAACTGGAAAAGTGCTCATATCCTGTTCCAGCAGGAAACAATCCATAATATGTCCGTCATCAAAGAAGGACAAATCTATCAGATTGTTGGAACAGTTGTTAATCATAAGCCCCATACCGCTTCGATTCAGGTCGATACCGCTGGCAATATATTAGAATTCAGCTGTGACTGCCAATATGTTAAGCCAAACGAACTGGCATGTGGTCACGTTGGTGCCTTATTATTAAAATTCTATGGTCTGGAAGCCAGTGAAATTCCCTACTCATATAATCAAAAAGGAAACTATCTGGAAAAACTTCAGGAAATCCAAAGTAGACAGGAAGACCGTTATCTCCAGGAACAGGCCATAAAAACCGCCGAACTGATCGAACGTTATAAAAATTCAAACAGTGATCAGCATATGTCTCTTGACAAAAATGTTCGTCTGATTCCGGAAGTCAGAAACAATTTTGACAGATTGTATCTGTCATACAAAATTGCTGGACAGAGAAGCTACGCTGTCAAAGATATCCCTGTACTGATCGATCATATTAAATCACATCATCTAACTGTTTACGGTAATGGACTGACAACGAATCACGATGAACAGTATTTTGATGAATCATCTTTAAAACAGATCAGTTTTATCAAAGAATATTATCATACCGATTTAGACGATAATCGTTCATTAAAAATCAACGATGACAATATTGATGATTTTTTCATGACTCATTTTACCAATTTAGATATTAACATCAATTTTATCACAATCGATTTAAAGAATATTGCTTTAGAAATCACCAAAGAAGATGATTATACAACCATCAGATTAAAAAAACCTGAAGGTATTATCTTTATCGGTAAACAGTATATCTACTATTTTGATTATTTAACGCTTAATCGTTATTCACTGGAATACAGCAAGGCTCTTCGCCCTTTGCTGCTGCATATGGAAAACAATACTCTCATGATCCCTAACGATAAATTACCGTTATTTTCTAAATATATCATTGATACCGTTTTACCATATGTAGACTTTTTAGGTGATGAAATCGATGAATATCTGCCGATGGATATTTCTCTGCTGATTTATGTCGATCTCAATATCAGCAATGAACTTTCAGTCACTCTGGATTTTCGTGATGATCAGGGAAACTCAATACTGGAAGATCCCAGCGATCTGGTTTTGCCATTAAAACTGGATCGCGTTATCGATGTTTTAAACAGTTATCTTGAATATGATGAAATCACACACATGTATTACTTATACAATGAAGCAGATATCTATGAGTTTATCACCAATATACTCCCTGACTTAAACAATGACTGTGAAGTGTATATCAGCGAAGAAATCAAACTGATGAACAAGCCAAAAAACATCAATTTGAATATTGGTGTCAGATTAAAAAACGATCTGCTGGAAATCGATATGAACAGTATCAACGTAGATAAAAACGAAATCAAAGATATCTTATTTGCCTATCGCAGCAAGAAAAACTATCACCGCTTAAAATCTGGTGAATTTATCAACTTAAGCGATACCTCTATCAAAGATCTCGATACTTTATTCAGCGACCTGAATATCAAATACGATGATATCCAAGATGGCAAAATAGAAGTCGATAAATATCATTCACTCTATCTGAATAATTTTATCAGTTCTTCTTCATTACAGTTTAATCGTAATGATCATTTTAAAAAACTGATATCTCATATCGAAAAAGTCAACATGCAGGATATTAAAGTTCCACAAAATTATCAGCATATTCTTAGAGATTACCAGGTTACCGGTTTTAAATGGCTAAAAACCCTTTCCGAATATGGTTTTGGTGGTATTCTAGCTGATGATATGGGCTTAGGAAAAACTCTACAGGTCATGACCTTGATCGAAGAAAGCAAAAACAAAGATAACGTCAGCCTCGTTGTCGCTCCAGCAACACTGATCTATAACTGGCAAGATGAAATTCATAAATTTTCCAAGGATTTGCAGGTCATCTGCATTTCTGGTAATATCGAACAACGTAAAAAACAAATCCATTCTCTAAAAGACTATGACGTTGCTATTACATCCTATGACTACATACGTCGTGATTTTCCATATTATCAGGACCTGAAATTTATGTATTTTATCCTTGATGAAGCACAGTATATCAAAAACCAGAGTACCAAAAATGCTCAGGCTGTCAAAGCAATCAAAAGCAAGCATCGCTTTGCCTTAACCGGAACGCCAATCGAAAACAGTCTGGCAGAATTATGGTCTATCTTTGATTTCCTGATGCCTCATTATCTTTATGATTATTCATATTTTAAAGAAAACTATGAAATACCGATTATCAGAAACAGCGATGAAAACAAACAGAATAAGCTTAAACGCATGGTTGAACCATTTATTTTAAGACGTACCAAAAAAGAAGTGCTTCATGAACTTCCTGACAAAATCGAACGAAATATGATCATATCATTTACACCAGAAGAAGAAAAAACTTATTTGGCCAATCTTTCTATGATCAATCAGGAACTGCAAAGTGCGATTCAGGTCAATTACGTCGATCGTATCCAGATTCTGGCAATGATGACGCGCTTAAGACAGCTATGCTGCGATCAAAGAATACTTTATGATCATGTTCATGAACCAAGTTCAAAACTGAAAGCATGTATCAATATCATTGAAAACGCGAAAGAAAATGATCAGAAAGTTCTGCTGTTTTCTTCATTTACCAGCTCGCTCGATCTTATTGAAATCGAACTGAGAAAACGTGATATCTCTTACTACGTCTTGACCGGAGCAACCAACAAGATCAAAAGACATCAGCTGGTCAATGCCTTCCAGAAAGACAAAACAACTGTCTTCCTGATCAGTTTAAAAGCTGGAGGAACCGGACTGAATTTAACCAGTGCATCAACTGTTATTCATTTCGATCCTTGGTGGAACATGTCTGCTCAAAATCAGGCAACTGACCGTGCTTACCGTATCGGTCAGACCAACAATGTTCAGGTCTATAAACTGATCATGAAAAATTCAATTGAAGAAAAGATTCAGCAGCTTCAGGAACAGAAGCAGGATCTGTCAAACATGTTTATCGAAAACAATACCGGCAGCATTGCTCAGATGTCCACTCAGGATATCCTGGAACTGTTCAAGGCATAAAGAAAAAGGAGATTATAGACGTTCCAGTCTTAAATCTCCCTTTTTTATGTAATTCAGTTTTCTAAATGCTTTATAAATAATATAGGTAATCACAGCTGGCGCTATGACATCAATAATGATCAGCGGTATCCAGTACTGCCCACCCATAACATCGATCGCATCCAGGATACCAACCATACCAGCGGTTCCCATTCCCGAACCAATGGCACTGCATTTCAATGACAGAACAACTGTTGAAATCGGTGCCGTAATCACCGTTGTCAGAATTGGCGGCAGCCAGATAATCGGTCTTTTAATAATATTTTTAAACTGCAACATGCTTGTTCCGATACCAATAGCAATAACATCACCAATATCATTATCATCAAATGACATCACTGCAAAACCAATCATCTGGGCACAGCATCCTGCTAAAGCAGCCCCCGCTGCCAAACCATCTAACCCTAGCATGATTCCTATGGCTGCTGATGAAATCGGTGCCGTCAACGCCATTCCCATGAGCACACCAACAACAATCGACATAAAGAACGGCTGCAAAGCAACACCTTCGTTGATCAGACTGCCGATCCAGGTAATCAGTTCACTCAAATAAGGTCCCACAAACTTCGTAACGATTCCTGCCGTGATAATGGAAACAAATGGAACCAGCAGAATATCAACCGGTGTTTTTCCCTGAATCAGTCGTGTGATTTCGATTGCTGCCAAAACCGCTACATACGCAGATATCGGATTTCCAGCCTGAATCGTTCCTCCTGAAAACGTTCCTGCACCTAAGGCTCCGGCAATAACCGCAACAATCAGATTCAATCCTTTAGCTTCGATAACATAACCGATCCCAACACCAATGGCCGGTCCCATCAGATACCCCGCAATATTTCCCCAGGTGACCAGATCTGCTATCTGAAAGATCGTTCCCAGCTGTTTTAAAATCGTTCCAATGATCAGACTGGCAAAAAAACCATAAGCCATCCCATTGAATGTATTGACAATATAATTCCCTTTTCCCCTGTTTTGTGCCATACTTTCTCCTTTTTCTAATAAAAAAAACTGCGACCGCAGTTTCTAAACAAAAATTGGTGGAGCCAAGCGGGATCGAACCGCTGACCCCCTGCGTGCAAAGCAGGTGCTCTCCCAGCTGAGCTATGGCCCCAATATTTCAAAATGGTGGGCCTGAATGGATTTGAACCAGCGACCTCACCCTTATCAGGGGTGCGCTCTAACCAACTGAGCTACAGGCCCACAAATCTATATAAACAATCAATTAATGGTGGGCCTGAATGGATTTGAACCAGCGACCTCACCCTTATCAGGGGTGCGCTCTAACCAACTGAGCTACAGGCCCATTAATCAACTGCTCAAATAATATAACATGTTCACCATTTTACGTCAATAGTTTTTTTGTTTTTTATCAATAAAATTCATATTTTGTTAGAAATGACTGCAGATATTTTTTCTCCAATTCCTTTTTTTCCGCTTTTTGAACAGCACTGTCATAATCAATCAATCCCTTCGTTATCTGATCACATAGCTGATTCTGGTAGTTTTTTGATCGCAGCTGACCACATTCATTGTAATTAGAAAGAAAACCGCATTCAATCAGAATACCTAATGTTTTGGTCGCTCTTAAAACCCGAAAACCACAGCCACTGATTGGCTTACGACTGTTTGTCACTGTTTTTAAAGCCTGATCAACACTGTCAGCCAATAATTTCCCCTTTTCACTGTTATAATAATAAAACACCTGTGAACCCCATGCCTGCTGCGAACCGGAAGCATTCTGGTGAATGCTGATTAGATAATGCGCTTGAAAACTGTCTATTTTTTTAACACGCAGATACATATCATCCTGTTTGGAATAATGATGATTTCTTTCCGTCATATCATAGTCACCATCTCTGGTAAGATAGACAGTTGCGCCTTTAGCTTCCAGCTTTTTCTTCAATTTTTCTGAAATACTCAAATTAATTTCATCTTCTTTATATCCATATTCAACTGCACCGTTATCTAAGCCACCATGTCCTGGATCAATCACAATGATTCTGTTTTTCAGTTCCCGTTCTTGAGCAGAACATGGTATCTGACAGAAGAAAAGAATAAAAACATTGATCATCAAACTGATGATAAGCTTCTTTTTCATAAAATCACCTAAAACAATATATGCGTTTTTTACAGAATTTTCACTAAAGTCTATATTTATCACATCTTGTCTATCACAATTGTTTTATGTATT
The DNA here is from genome assembly GCA_949290865.1 of uncultured Bacillota bacterium. Taxonomy (GTDB): domain Bacteria; phylum Bacillota_I; class Bacilli_A; order Erysipelotrichales; family Coprobacillaceae; genus Faecalibacillus. The sequence goes on along the minus strand of CASETM010000094.1, from coordinate 10,486 downwards.
ATATAATGGACAGGAGAGGAGATATATCATATTATGAATAAACTAGAACAATATATAAAAGAAAATGGAAAAGTCATTAATGGCGAAATACTTAAGGTCGATACTTTTTTAAATCATCAGGTTGATCCCGCTTTGATGAAAGAAATCGGTGAAAATTTCTATAACTATTTTAAAAAATATCCTATCAATAAAGTCGTTACTATTGAAACCAGCGGTATCGCTCCTGCTTTGATGTGCGCTGCCTGCTTTGGTGTCCCAATGGTTTTTATAAAAAAGGCCGTGCCATCAACAATGTCCGATGCCTATCATGCAGAAGTTTTTTCATTTACAAAAAATAAAACTTATCATATTTCGGTTTCTAAAGAATTTTTATCGGAAAATGATCATATTTTATTTATCGATGATTTTCTTGCTAATGGAGAAGCTTTTTTAGGGGTTGAAAATATCTGTAAAGAGGCAAAGGCAACAATTGAAGGTGTTGGTATTGTGATTGACAAAGCTTTCCAGAAAGGCCATCAAAAAATCATTGATAAAGGTTATGATCTGTGTTCTTTGGCGCAGATTGCAGCATTGGATGAAAATGGTGTCCATTTTCTTAAAGAGCAGTGAGGTAACAGTATGAAAAAATGCTGGTGTGGAAGCAATCTTGATTACGCACAATGTCATCAGGATTTTGATAAAAAAATCAAATATTATAAAAAACAGGGATTTCTAGTTCCCAATAAAAAAATGATCAAGAGTCCTCAGCAGATTGAAGGAATCAAAGCTGCTGCAAAAATCAATAATGGACTTTTGGATCATCTGGAAAAAAATATCAAAGCAGGCATGTCAACCGAAGATATCGATATCATGACCTGTGAATATTTGGAAAAACATCATGCGCATTCGGCTGATCTCCATTATGAAGGTTATCCAAAAAGTATCTGTACATCCGTTAACGATGAAGTGTGTCATGGTATTCCATCAGCGGAAAAAATTCTGAAAGACGGGGATATTATCAACTGTGATGCGACCACTGAACTCAATGGCTATTATGCCGATGCATCCCGTATGTTTATGATCGGTAACGTATCTGCAGAAGCAAAAAAACTGGTTGAAGTCACCAAAGAATGTCTGTACGAAGGAATGAAAGCTGTCAAGCCATGGAAAAGCTGCGTTGGTGATATTGGTTCGGCAATTGAAAAATATGCCCATGCACACGGATACAGTGTCGTTGAAGAATTCTGTGGACATGGTATAGGGACTTCAATGCATGAAGATCCTTATGTTTTTCACTTCAAACCTCATGAAGATACAGTTTTGATTGTTCCCGGCATGGTTTTCACGATTGAACCGATGATCAATCAGGGCGGAAAAGGCATCCATCTGGAATACGATAATGACTGGACCGTTTATACCGATGACGGATCATTATCGGCACAATGGGAACATACTTTTCTGGTTACGGAAGATGGTATTGAAATTATTTCTCAATAAGCGCTTTTTCAGCGCTTTTTTTGATTTATCCTGAAAAACTTGACATATATGTAATGATTTTTTAGAATTATATTTAACAACTTTAGGGGGTAATATTATGAAATCTTGTTTTCAATCAACACAGATCCTTCTTCCCAGAAAAGATATCGCTATGTCAACATGGTCAGTGGTTGCCTGTGACCAGTATACCAGTGAAGTCGAATACTGGCAGGAAGTCGAAAATATCGTTCAGGATCAGCCGTCGACCTTACATATCATTTATCCTGAAGTCTATCTGGGAAAAGATGATGGGCGAATTAACAGAATCCAGAACGAAATGCAGTCATACGTTGATCATAATATTCTGGAAGAACGTATCAGTGATGGTTTCGTCCTCGTGGAAAGAACCATCAATCAGCAAAAACGTTTGGGTTTTGTTGGTGTGATCGATCTGGAAGCCTATGACTATACACCTGGAACCTCTGCGCCAATCCGTGCGACAGAAGGAACCATTGAATCACGCATTCCACCTAGACTGCGCATCAGAGAAAACGCCCTGCTGGAATGTCCACATGTCATGGTACTGATTGATGATCCTAAAAATCAGCTGATCGAACCAATCTATAAAAGTAAAGACCATCTTGAATGTCTTTATGACTTTGAACTGATGAAAAACGGTGGGCATGTCAAAGGATATGCAGTAACAGGTGAATTTGCTCAGGCTGTCAATGCCAAACTGGCCTTGATGGAAAGAGACAGTAATGGCTTCTTTTTAGCTGTGGGTGATGGAAATCATTCATTGGCCACTGCCAAAGCATGCTGGCAGAACATCAAGAAAACATTAAGCAAAGAAGAACAGATGAATCATCCAGCCCGCTTTGCGATGGTCGAACTGGTGAATCTGCACAGTCCAGCTCTGGTTTTCGAACCAATCCATCGTCTGCTGTTCCATATCGATATGGTCGATCTGTTAACAAGCTTTAAAAAACAGCTTGATGAAGATCACATTTCTTATACAGACGGAGATGATATCATTTTTATGAATTGTGATAAGGACATTCACATTCAACTGCAAAACGAAGATGGTCGTCTTCCCGTAGACATTCTCCAGAGCTTTTTGGATCAGTACCTCCAGAATCATCCAGAATGTCAGATTGACTATGTTCATGGTCAAGATACAGTTGAAAAACTAGGCAAACAGGAAAATAACTGTGGGATTCTGTTATCAGCTATCGATAAAACCACATTATTCCCGGCTATTGCAGCTGGTGGAGTACTGCCAAGAAAAACTTTTTCCATGGGCGAAGCCTATGAAAAGCGTTACTACATTGAATGCCGTCAAATCATGAAATAAAAAAGCTGTAACTCATTGATATGTATCCTCTTTACTGGACAACCAATAAGAAGGAATACATATCATATTACAGCTTTTTTTATACAAAAATCATTTGAACACAAACCATATAGATCATGGTTCCAGCGATAATAGAAAGCAGCGTGTTGCGTTTCCACAGATGTAGCAATAAAACGCTCAAAACCCCAATTATTTCACAAATACCATGATTTCCAGTCAGCAGTTGAACATCTTTAAGACAATAGACAACCAGCATCGCCATGATGGCAAACGGTAAAACATCTCCCAGATATTCGACAACAGGGTAACTTTTCTTTCTAAAAGCAATGAACGGCAACAGTCTGGTCATCAATGTGACAGCCCCAACAGTAAGGATCAGTAAGATATCATGCACTGTACTCACCTCGACGATAAAATGCCAGCAGACACAATACGATACCGATCATCGCTGGAATAATAAACGCTTCACTGCCAAAAATCAGCAAACTGATAATACTGACAGCAAAACCAATCATATTGAAAATATGGCGATCATTATCCAGCATCTGCTCTGTAACGATCACAACAAACAAAGCAGTCATCGCAAAATCAAGACCCGTTGTATTAACAGTTATCATTTCTCCTAACAGCGATCCTATGACACTGCCAATGACCCAATAACACTGATCAAAGAAAGAAATAAAAAACATATAACGTTTTTCATTTTCTCCATGATAGTGATGATCTTTGACCAGCAGTGAATAAGTCTCGTCCGTCAAAGAAAAAATCATATAAGGTTTGTATTTCTTCATATCCTGAAACTTCTTTAACATCGACAAGCCATAAACCATATGTCTGGCATTGATCAGCAAAGCCATCAGTGCTGCATTGATCAGTGACGCCCCACCCGTTAAAAGATCAATCGTTACAAACTGCATGCTGCCTGCATAAATCAGGACACTCATTGCCAAAGCATAAAAAACATGATAGCCTTTGCTTTGCAACAAAACACCAAAAGCCATTCCTAAAACGATATACCCCATCATCACTGGAACTGATGCCACCAGAGCCTGTCTGATATCTTTTTTCATAATTATCACCAGTGTTTATTATAGCGAAAAAAGTGCAATATGGCTATTTTTAATTATTGACCTTCTGATGCGCATAGAAGCTATAATCATCAATTGCCTTAAAAACATAGCCCCTTTCCTGATAATATTCAATGATACTGCCTAAGGCTTCAACAGTCGTATCTTTTGCATCAGTATCATGCGCCAGTAAAACAATATTGTTATCATCATTCTCTGTCGCATTTTTAATAATTTCTTCGACAGGAACATTCTCACTTTCCGCATCACCAGTCGAGCAGTTCCAGTCATAATACTGATATCCTTTTTCAATAACTGTCTTCGTAAGAATAGACATGATGCCACTACTATATCGCGTAGAGACTTTATTGGAACTGCCACCAGGAAAACGAATATAATGCGGAACAAATCCGATCAGTTCCTCAACCATCGTTCCAACCTTTGTCAGATCATCAAAGTAGGCATCAACAGAACAGTAGATCTCATTATACTCATGACAATAGGAATGCAGACCAATAGTATGCCCTTTTTCATACGCTTCTTTAATATAGTCATTATATTTTTGCCCATTGCCTGTCACAAAAAAAGTTGCATGAGCATTATATCGTTCCAGAATATCCAGAATTTCCTTTGTATTTTGGGAAGGACCATCATCGAATGTCAGATAAACGATTTTCTCTTCCGTCTGGATGGCTGTTCCATATTCCTTGATAACATGAATTATTCTTTTTTTTCTGGTCGTATTGCCGGTTTGATCTTTAGCGATATATTCAACGGTATACTGCCCTTCTTTTGTCATATCAAGCTGACTGGCATCAATTGTTAATTTCACTTGCTGCTGGCTGTTATCCTGGACCACCACATCTTTTTTCAAATCCGGGGTTGTATTCATAAGCACTGTCATCTGTTCAGACATCACAATTTCTGGGTGAAGGGTGTCTTCAACCTTGACAGTAACCGGATATTCTTTATCACGATAGACTAAAATCACTTCATATTCACCAATTTGTGTCAGATCAAGATGACTGTCATCACAATACACATCATTCTTTTCCCCATATTTTACTTCTTTGATCATTTCTTTATAATCAAACTGCCCATTAATTTCAACCACAGGATTGCTTAATAAAAAAAGCATATCACGGTGATAAAAATAACAGCTACCAACAATAATTAAAACAATCATGACAAATAATAGACTGTATTTCTTATTCATTTTATTCCCTCAACTATCTTAATATATGTCTTTTCATATTGAATTATGTATGATAAACAGTATATAACAGTTGACATAATGTTATATACTGTTATATACTGTTTATAGATAGAGGTGGATAATATGCGCATTATTATAAATAACTCATCGATGATTCCAATTTACGAACAAATTATGAATCAAATCAAGAAAATGATTTCTCATGGTGATCTGCAGGTCAATGATCCGTTGCCTTCGGTCCGTGCCTTGGCTAAAGAACTGAAAATCAGCGCCTTAACTGTTAAAAAGGCCTATGACAATCTTGAAGCAGAAGGCTTCACAACTACGATTCATGGCAAAGGAACCTATGTTTCTACGGTCAATCAAGATGTACTGCTAGAGGAAACAAAAAAAGACATAGAAAAACTGTTAGAAAACGCGATCACCAAAGCCAGACAAAGTGGTATTTCAGATGCAGAAATCAAAGACATATTTGAATTATTATTGGAGGAATAGTGATGTTAGAACTCAACAATGTGAAAAAAAAATATCAGGATTTTGAACTCAACTGTTCTTTAACCGTTCGTCCTGGCTATATCACAGGTTTGATTGGACAGAATGGTGCCGGCAAAACAACTGTTTTCAAGGCAATACTGGATCTGATCAGAATTGACGAGGGATCAATCAGGATCGATTCGCACGATCAAAAAACATTGCCTAAAGAAAATATCGGTGTTGTTCTGGCTGATGCTGGTTTCAGTGAATTTCTAAAAATAAAAGATGTTACAGCCATTATGGAAAATATGTATGATCATTTTAACAAGGCATCATTTCTCGGTGCCTGTCAGAAATTTTCTTTGCCGCTCAACAAAAAAATCTCAACTTTTTCCACTGGAATGAAAGCCAAGCTGAAAGTGCTGATTGCTCTGTCACATCAGTCAAAACTGCTCATTCTTGATGAACCAACGGCAGGATTGGATATCTTGGCCAGAGACGAAATTCTAGATCTGTTAAGAGACTATATGCTGGAAGATGACAGCAGATCGATTCTGATTAGCTCACATATTTCGTCTGATCTGGAAAATCTGTGTGATGATCTTTATATGATTGAACAGGGACAGATCATCATGCACGAAGATACAGATATACTTTTTAATGATTATGCTTTACTGAAAACTGATGAAAAACAGTTTGCAGCTTTGGACAAAAAATATATTCTTAAATATAAAAAAGAAAATTATGGATATCTTTGTCTAACCAGCCAGAGACAGTTTTATCTGGAAAATTATCCAGAAATCGTTATTGAAAAAAATAATATTGATGATCTGTTTACATTGATGGTAAGAGGTGATTAACATGAAAGGATTATTAAGAAAAGATGTAGCCTATCTGTATCAGAATAAAATTATCTTTGTGTTTTTACTGATTTTTGGGATTATTTATTCTGTCTTTTATAAAAATATATATTTTATCTTAGGTTATTACAGTGTATTTGCTGGGATTTTAACACTTTCAACCTTAAATTATGATGATTTCCATCATGGGATGTCTTTTATTCTTACTTTGCCAACAACACGCCGACAGTATATTAGGGAAAAATACTGTCTGGGTTATCTGTTAAGTCTGGTTTTATGTCTGATTGCCTCTGTTCTGGCAGTCATCTCACAGTATCACACGACAATGAGTTTCGCTTTTTTCAATATCCAATGGCTGGCAGGCTGTCTGTCTACGTTCTTATTTTCAATATTTCTGATGTCACTGCTGATTCCCGCTCAGGTCAAATTAAGCGGTGAAAAATCACAATATGCAATGTTTATCGTTTTTGGCGCTTTAACGATCATCATTTTGATTCTATATTATATTTTAAAGCTGCTGCATATTGATATTGAGCCTATCATTGAAACCGTGGTAACTATGAATCCCTATCTTCTTTACTTAGGATTATGTCTGTTTGTTATCGTCACTTCCCTGATTTCTATTAGCATCAGTACACATTTTATCGAAAATCAGGAATTTTAAAAAATGCTCGTACGAGCATTTTTATTTTTCCAGATATTCTTCCAAAGTAATGCCTTTTTGATAAATCAGACGGGCATGTTCTTTGCCGACATAGCGATAATGCCATGGTTCATAATTCACTTTGGTTTTTTCCTTACCATCTTTGGGATAACGCAGAATAAAACCATACTTCCAGCTGTTTTTCATCAGCCACTGGGTAACCGCTGTTTTCTCCTGACTTTCATCAAGACGCTGATTTTCTTTAGAAACAATATCCACTGCCAGACCACTATGATGTTCACTGCAGTATGGTCTAGCCACCCATTGACTGGCCAGCATTTCCGCTATTTTCTGCTGGTGCCCTTTCATTAAATAATACTGACATTTCCCCTGAAACAGTTCTTCCTGTTTTTCAATAGAACGATAGGACGAGCAGACTATCGGCTCCAGTCCTTCTCTTTTCATCTGTCCAAACATATCCAGAAAAGGTCGATAAGCTTCATACGAAATAAACTGTTTATCAAAAATTCTGATAAGATCGACTCTTTTATATTCATCAATAGGATGATCATCATTGATCAGTAATATATCTTTTTTATCCATTTCTTTCACCATCATTAATATATTCAGTGATCTTTCATTTTATGTATTTGCGAAAAGACAGTTTTTGTGTATAATGACCATGTTAAAAACATAGACACTTTGTAGTGACTTGGCCAAGCATTAACAGTCTATTCATTTTAACAAAAATTATAGAAAGCATCACATTCATCAATGAAGTGATAGCGGAGGAAAAAATGAGAAATAAAAAAACAAAGAACATGGCATTCATGTCGCTTTTTATTGCGATTGAACTGCTAATGGTCATGGTACCATTCTTAGGTTTTATTCCGATTGGACCCTTGCGTGCCACAACATTGCATATTCCAGTCATTATTGCCGGAATAATACTGGGAAAAGAAATGGGAGCTGTCATTGGACTGGTTTTTGGATTATCCAGTCTGGTTGTCAATACGATTCAGCCAACAGTAACATCTTTTGTCTTTTCACCATTTATCAGTGATTCAGTGATGTCTTTGATCATTGCCATCATTCCCAGAATTCTGATTGGCTATATCGCCGGATTGATCTATGAACATTGGCATCACAAAAATAATCTAGCTGTCATGAGCATTTCTGCTTTTTGCGGAGCTTTAACAAATACCGTTCTGGTATTAGGCGGGATCTATTTTCTATTTGGATCGCAGTATGCCAGCGCCATTGGCAAAAGCTATCAGGAACTGTTCCCTTACCTGATTGGGATTATTGTGACGAACGGTTTACTGGAAGCAATAACCGGAACAATTATTGCCGTTGCGGTTGCCCGTGTACTTCGCCGTTTTGTATAGAATTGAAAACACCAGAATTCAATAAGAAGTCTGGTATTTTTGTTTAGTTGTTCACTTTCTGATGTGGTGTAAAGGCATCATCATCGATACCTTTGAACTGATAGCCTTTTTGCTGGTAATACTGAATGATACTTGGCAGAGCTTCAACAGTCGTTGATTTGGCATCAGTATCATGACATAACAAATTGATATTGTTCGCCTGGCTTGATGTTCCATTCGCAATCAGTTTGCTGACAGCAACATGATTACCAGAAGCATCGGTACTGTCCGCATTCCAGTCATAATACTGATAGCCTCTGTTTTTCACTTCTTTAACCAGTGTTGACATAATACCCGGACAGTATTTTCTGGAAACAGTGTTAGATGCACCACCTGGAAAACGAATATATCTTGGCACATAGCCAATTTCTTTTTTAACCATTTCTCCCAGCTGATTCAGATCCTGAAAATAAGCGTCAACCGAACTGTAAACTTTGCTGTAGTCATGACTGTATGTATGCAAAGCAATCGTATGACCTCGTTTATGTGCTTCTTTGATCAGATAATTGTATTTTTGATTGGTTCCCGTCACAAAGAAAGTTGCCTTAGCATTGTACTGATCTAAAACATCCAGAATTTTTTGCGTATTAGCTGAAGGTCCATCATCGAATGTCAGATAGACAATTTTTTCATCAGACTGACCTTTATCTTTTACTGGCAGCTTATCAACTACCGAAACTGTCTGTTCATATTTATTCTTATTGCCCGAGCGGTCTGTAACCGTATATGTAATTTTATAATCACCCAATTTTGACAGTTTGACGTGACTGTCATCAACTTTAACCGTAGGATCAGGATCAAAATCATCACTGACTTTAATATTTTTCAGATAATCAATATCTTTATTCTGCAAAACGATCAGATCCTGCTGACCAGTTAATGTTGGTGCTTCTTGATCTTTCACAATCTGCAATGTCGTTTTTTTCTCAGTCTGATTTTCCCCTTCATCTTCAACCACCACTGTCACTTCTTTTTTACCAGTTTTGGTTAGATCGTAATCTTCTTTAAAATATACTTTTGTTTTTGTATCATCTTTGATATTTTCTACCAGCTCATTGGCTTTCAGCTTTCCTGATGCATCGGTTTTTACATCTTTCTTGATATCGAAAGTCGGTGCTTTGGTATCAACAACTTCCACTTCCAATTCATATTTCTCATCTTCAAGTGTATAGACAATGACATAACTTCCCAGTTTTTTCGTATTGACTTTTGAAGTATCTATCTTGACTTCGCTTTTTTCATGTCCTCTGACTTTTTCTATAAACGACGCTGCATCAACACTGCTGTTTATTTCAATATCAGTCTGATCCACAAAAACAATTGCAGGACGATTAAACAGATAAATCATCAATCCCACAGCAGCCACAATCAGCACCAGCAGAACAATAGCTCTTTTCCTTAATTTCATATTGATATTCCCTCTTTTTCGACATATTCTATCATCATTCTATCATTATCTATTTTAATATCAACATAAACATACATATTTCTAAACTATTCTTATTTTCATATTCATGGACAGTATTTCACAACAAAAATTCACCCCCATCTAGAAAAAATCGTTCATTTCCAAAGATTGTTTTTCTATCCCAAAATAAAAGCACAATATCGATAATTAATCAACAAAAAAACCACTAATCAGTGGATTCACATCATCCCTAGAAAAGTAAAGCAGTAAATAAAACCAGACAATTCTTTTGAACACATAAACTTCATTTTATCTTATATTATTCTTTTTTTGGAAACTATATCATTACATTAGTTAAATAATTGACTAAAGTATATTATTTTTCATATTATAATAAATAACCTGCCATGTTTTTTATTCGAATAAAAAACACCCTAAAAACCAATGTCATTAAGTTAATAAACTAATGATATAGAGGATTACATGAATATGTACTCCTCTTTTTATTTTTTTGAAAAACATGTTGACTTTGAAACACAAGTGTGTGGCCTATTATTTATTCTTTCCAATAAATAATAGGCC
>CASETM010000093.1 GCA_949290865.1 uncultured Bacillota bacterium | reverse complement strand
ACAACTTCCTGTCTGTTTAGCTCTTTTCCTTTTTCATTGACGTTGTGTTCATTCTTTTCTGTTCAGTTTTCAATGTCCTCTCTCTTGCCGAGTGCTCATTTATATTACCACCCTTTCCCTCTCTTGTAAAGCTTTTTCTTTGCTTTTTTTTAATTTTTTTTATTTTAGTTCTTCACTATCTAAAATTATCGTGGTAGGACCACTGTTAATCAGACTGACATTCATCATCGCTCCAAAAATTCCTGTTTCAACATGTACCCCTTTTTCTCTTAGTTTTTCATTAAACTGCTCATATAATGGCTTAGATATTTCAGGTTTTGCTGCATCTAAGAAGCTAGGTCTTCTCCCTTTTTTACAGTTCGCATATAATGTAAACTGTGAAATCGATAGGATTTCCCCATTAACATCAAGTAAAGATAAGTTCAATTTTTCATTTTCATCTTCAAACACTCTTAAATGAATAAGTTTATCAACCATCTTATCTATTATTGTTTCTTGATCATCATTTTTTATACCAACCAGAACCATAAATCCTTTTTTAATTTTTCCAGTCACTTTTCCTTCTATTTCTACACTGGCCTGATCAACACGCTGAATTACTAATCTCATATTATTTCTACCTTTCTTTTATCAAAAATGATATAATCATTATAATTGATTAAAAGAAAATAAGAAAGGTTTTTTATGATGAACACTCTTGCATATAAAATGCGTCCTCAATCACTTCATGATATCCTTGGACAGAAACACATCCTTGGTGAAAACGGACTCTTTACACAAATTGTTAAAAAAAAGCATCCTGTATCACTGATCCTTTATGGATCACCAGGATGTGGGAAAACAACACTGGCAATGGCATTAGCCAATGAACTGCAAATGCCTTACCGCATATTTAATGCTTCAACTGGAAACAAGAAAGACATGGACATGATCGTTGAAGAGGCTAAATTATCCAATGGTCTCTTTGTCATTATCGATGAAGTCCACCGTCTGAATAAAACCAGGCAGGATAATCTGCTGCCTTATGTAGAAAGTGGACTTTTAACGATTGTTGGCTGTACAACCGCTAATCCTTACCATTCTATTAATCCAGCAATTCGTTCCCGCTGTCATATTATTGAAGTTAAGCCATTAACAGATATAGAAATCATCAGCGGTCTGAAAAAAGCTTTAATCAGTCAAAAAGGACTAGACAACCAGTTTAACTGCGACGATGATGTTTTAAAACATATTGCTCAATTAGCTTCAGGTGATATCAGATATGCCTATAACTGTTTGGAATTGTGTACAATTGTCTGTCATGATTATCATATAACAATGGACGACGCTAAAAATGCCATTTTACAGGCCAATGGACAATTCGACAAAGATGAAGATCAGTACTATGATACTTTAAGCGGACTGCAAAAATCCATTCGTGGCAGCGATCCTAACGGGGCTATGTATTATCTTGCCAAACTGATTGAATATGACGATCTTGAATCTCTAGAAAGAAGGGTCATCGTTTGTGCATACGAAGATATTGGTCTGGCCAATCCTAACGCCTGTATGCGTACCGTCATGGCCTTTCAGGCAGCAAAAACCATTGGTTTTCCTGAAGCCCGTATCCCGATTGCCAGCTGCATCATTGATCTGTGTCTGTCTCCTAAATCTAAATCATCTGAACACGCTATTGATTCAGCTTTACAGTCATTACAGCAGCAGCCTTTAAAAGCTCCAGCATATTTGCGACTGAGTCCAGTAGGACTGTCAGAAGATGAACGGTATGACTATTCCCGTCCAGAACTTTGGGAATACATCCAGTACCTTCCTGACGAAATCGCAAAAAAACAGTTTTATGTTCCCTGGATGACCAGTCAGTATGAAAAAGCACTGGCAGAAAATTACCGTCGCATTCTTAAGCACGGTCGCACCAGTCAGATCAAATCATTAAACCATATAAAAAAGAAATAAGTCCGCATGCGGACTTATTTTATATACATTAATACCTCTTCGATCGTCTGATCAAAATCTCTGAGATTCACTTCAAACCAATGCACCGGCAACTGATTTTTAAACCATGTATACTGTCTTTTTGCATACTGACGAGAATGCTTTTTGATTTCTTCATAAACAGTTTCTTCATCAATGATTCCATCATAGTAGTCAAACCATTCCTTATAGCCAATAGCTTTCATACTTTGATGTTCTCTGTTCATTCCCTGCTGATACAGTTGATCCATTTCCTGTTTCAGTCCAGCTTTTTTCATCACTTCAACACGTTCATTGATTCGCTGATATAACACATCCCTCGGTAAAGTCAAGCCGATAAAAACAGCATCATAAAGACAGACATGTTGCTGCTGATCAATAATATCGCTTTTCCTATGTCCTGTATTTTCATAGATTTCTATCGCTCTTAAAACTCGACGGCGATTATTCGGATGTAAAATTTGAGCACTTTTCTTATCAATTGACAATAAATGTGCATAAAGCTGTTCATTATCATAATGGCTATATTTTTCAATGATCTTACTGTGATCATCTTCAGTTTCTTCAAATGTATAATCATACAAAGCGGCTTTGATATATAGACCCGTTCCTCCAACAATAATGGGAACATGCCCTCTTTCCGTGATTTCGGTAATTTTTTTTCTGACATTCTGCTGAAAATCATGAACACTGTAACGTTGTACAGGATCAAGTATATCAATGCAATGATGAACAATTCCTGACATTTCTTCTGCTGTTACCTTTGCTGTTCCAATATTCATTTGTCGATAGATCTGCATCGAATCGCCACTGATAATTTCTCCATCAAGCGCTTTAGCCAGTTCAACACCCATCCTTGTTTTGCCAACAGCTGTTGGTCCGATCACAACTATGACTTTTTTCATTATACGACCCTCTTAAACAGTTTTTCTAATTCATATGATGAATAATGAATAATCGTCGGGCGTCCATGCGGACAGACATAAGGATTATCACATCTCATCAGATTATCAATGATATTCTGCATTCCTTCCAAAGAAAGATGGGTATTTCCTTTTAGAGATGCTTTGCAGCTTAAGGTTGCAATAGCATGCTCCTGCAAAGACAAAAGATCGATTTTATTATCTTTCAAGACCTGATGAATCATATCTTCAATAAAAATATGCTCATCAATCTGATTCATCCACATTGGCAGCTGTTTAATAATAAACCCATTCCCAAAAGGATAAAGATTGATTCCCACTTTTTTCAACAGTTCTTTTCGCTCTTCAATAATCATACATTCGCTTAAAGGATACTCTACCGTAATAGGAATCAAAAGATCTCTCATCGTCATATCAGGATGACTGTATTTCTCTAAAAAATACTCATAATTAATTCTTTCCTGTGCCGCATGCTGATCAACAAGATACATACCACTTTCATCCTCACAGACAATATAAGTACCATGAATCTGTGCTTTCACAAAAATCTTTTTCTTCATTTCTTTATAAACCGGCAAGTTTTCAACCGCTTTTTCCGGTAAAGGTTCATGAACTGCAGTCTGCTTTATTTCATGATTTTCCTGAAAAACATCATGATGATAAACCGGTTCCAGTTCTTTAACAACGTTAACAGTTTCCTGTTTTAAATCAATATCCAGATCCAGCTGATCCAGCCGTGGCTTAAAAACCGGTTTTTCTTCTTTGACCTGATAAGTCAGGTTGGCTTTTTCCAACGCTTCAGTTATCCCTTTAATGATCAGTTCTTTCAGTTCTGTTTCCTTGGAAAATTTTACCTCTAGTTTGCTGGGATGAACATTGACATCAACCAGATAAGGATCGATCTGAATATCAACTACAGCAATCGGATATCTGTTGTCAGCCAGATAACGGCGATAAGCCATATGTATTGCATCCATCGCAATTTGATTTTTTACAACACGATGATTAACCAAAGTCACAATATGATTTTTGCTTGCTCTGTTAACTTCAATCTTACCAATATAGCCATCTATTTTAAACTCATGATTGCCAAAAGAAACTTTCAGCATATTTTTTACGACTGACAGTCCATAAATCTGATGAATCACTTCCAGCAGATTGCCATTACCATTTGTCTTAAAAGTCAGCTTCTGATTATGCAATAATGTAAAAGCAATTTCTGGATGAGACAGAGACAGTCTTTCCACATAACTTTGAATATGTGCAAATTCAGCATTAACCGATTTGACATATTTGAGTCGTGCTGGAACATTCTGAAACAATTTGGTCACCGTTATTCTGGTTCCCTTATGAAGATCACTTTGCTGGTGATCTATCAGCTTTCCAAATTCATAGACAACGGTTGACCCTTCTTTACCATCACTGGTCTTTAAGACAAAATGCGAAATTGATGCAATTGATGGAATTGCTTCCCCTCTAAAACCGAGGGTCTGAATACAGAACAGATCCTGATCACTATGTATCTTGCTTGTCGCATGTCGTGAAAAACACAGCCTGGCATCTTCTTCATCCATACCGACACCATTATCAATGATTTCAATAAGATTCATCCCACCTTCTTCAATATGAATATCAATTTTGGTCGCATTTGCATCAATACTGTTTTCCACCAGTTCTTTGACAACATTTGCTGGTCTTTCAATGACTTCTCCTGCCGCAATTTTATTGGCAAGTATTTCATCTAACTGTATTATTTTCATTTCATCACCTTATTTGATTAATTTTTTCAGTTCAATCAGTGTTGACAAGGCATCTAATGGTGAAAGCGTCATTGGATCGATATTCAGCAGATATTTTTCAGCTTCACTTTCTTTTACGACGACTTTGACCTGCTGATGACTTTCAGTCAGTTTATCTTCAACATTATTTTCTTCCAATGTTTCTAGAACGACATTAGCTCTTTCAATGACTTCGTCAGGCAGTTTTGCCAGTTTGGCAACATTAACCCCATAAGATTTATTCGATTTACCTTTTCTGATCAGATACTCAAAAATCAACTGATCATCTTTAATTTTGGCACTGGCATGAACATTTTGAATTCCCATGTTCTTATCTTCTAAAAATGTCAGCTCATGATAGTGCGTTGAAAACAGCGTCATACATCTGATATGCGTAGCAATATATTCGATCATTGCCTGAGCAATAGCCATACCATCAAATGTTGCAGTCCCCCTTCCGATTTCATCAAAGAGAATCAGTGAATGCTCACTGGCAAATCTTAGGGCATTGTTAGCTTCAAGCATTTCTACCATAAAAGTAGATTGTCCACTGATTAGATCGTCACTGGCTCCAATACGTGTAAAGATCTGATCAAAAATTGTCAAATTTGCATATTGAGCTGGAACAAATGATCCAATCTGTGCCATAATCACTGTTAATGCAACTTGCCTCATATATGTTGACTTTCCACCCATATTTGGTCCTGTAATTAAAACAACTGGTGCATTTTCATCAATATAGACATCGTTAGCAACATACTGACCATGTCCCATGACCTTTTCAATAACCGCATGTCTTCCTTCCTTGATATCAAGCACTTTTCTATCATTAAAAACAGGTCTGACATAGCTGTTTTCACTGGCCAGCATAGCCAAAGCCTGATAAACATCTACCTGAGCAATGACTTTGGCAACATCCTGAATAGCATGCACATCTTTTTTGATTTCATTTCTAATTTCGTTGAAAAGCACATATTCCAGTTTTTCAATCTTATCCTGAGAAGACAAAATCTTGCTTTCCATATCTTTCAGTTCAGGTGTAATAAACCTTTCTGCATTCGATAAACTCTGCTTTCTGGTATATTCAAATTCATCTTTAACCATGTCGAGATTTCCTTTGGTCACCTCGATATAATAGCCAAAAACCCGATTATATCCAACTTTGAGATTTTTTATACCCGTTCTTTCTCTTTCTTTGTGTTCAAATTCAACCAGCCACTGTTTCCCATGATCACGCAGATATCGCAGTTCATCAATTTCCGGACTGTAGCCATCTTTGATAATGCCACCTTCTTTGATTGTCAATGGCGGATTATCTATAATTGCCTCATCGATCAAACGAGTAATATGCGATAAATCAATCAGTTTCATTGCCAGTTCATCGGTCAATGTCTCATTAAAAGACAAAAGTTGTTGTTTCAGTTCAGGAACGACCTTTAAAGAAGAAGCAATCCATTTCAAATCTCTAGCATTGATATTACCAAAAGCAATACGACTTGACAGTCTTTCCAAATCATATATTTCTTTTAGAATTTCCTTGATACTTTCTCTCTGGATAAACTGCTCTGTAAATATTTCAACAATATCAAGCCTTTTTTCAATATCTTTCTGTTTTAACAAAGGCCTGTCAATATAGCTTTTCAGCAGTCTTGATCCCATTGCTGATTTTGTCATATCCAAAAGCCAGTATAATGTTCCATATTTATCATGATCTTTGACGTTTTCCGTCAATTCCAACGATTTCTTTGTATAAAGATCCATTGTCATAAAATCATCATCTTTGATTTCGGTAATTATCTGCAGATGATCAAGATCTCGCTTTTGCGTCGTTAATAAATAATTTAATAATAAAGAAGCAACTTTGATTTGTTTAAAATCCTTAATATCATGAAAAATATGTTCATATTGTGTATTAAAATGATCGTTATCAAAATAAGAAACCATAACGTGATCATCAAACTGTTCCTGACAGTCACTTAATACAACAATTTCTTTCACTTCCATCGATGTCAGCTGATTACGCAGTATATTCTCTTTCTTTTCAATATTAATAACCTGGAATTCACCGGTCGTAATATCACAGAATGCGAGCGTATACTCAAAATCAAACACCATCATACAGGCTATGTAATTGTTTTTATTGCGTGTCATCGTTTCATCAAAAATTGTTCCTGGTGTAACAATCTGAACAACACCTCTTTCAACGATACCCTTTTTTCCCGGATCGCTTAGCTGTTCAACAATACATACACGATGACCATTATCAACTAGTTTCTGAATATAGCCACTGGCACTGTGAAAAGGAACACCGCACATAGGTACCCTTTCTTTAGCTCCAGCATTTTTCCCAGTCAAAGCCAGTTCCAGTTCTTTTGATACGGTAATAGCATCATCAAAAAACATTTCATAAAAATCTCCCAGTCTAAACATCACGATAGAATCTTTGTTTTCTTCTTTGATGCTTAAATACTGCATCATCATTGGACTGTATTTCTGTTTCATAACTACACCTCGCATTTTTTCTTACCAATTATAACATAGAAAGACAAATCTTTCTATGTTATGAAATCGGGATTAATATCTAATTCATTTTCAAAATCATTGCCTTTGCTTTCAACAAGGATCGTCGTATCCCCAACAATTTTTAAAGCCATTTCTTTTTCAATTTCAATGATCATGACGTTTTCCTGCAGTTTGGCATTGATACATTTTGGCAAATGAAGACAGTCAGCAATAATTTCATCTTTTTTAGAGATTTGATGATTTTTTGCCGAAAGATCGATTTTATCAGTATAATGAATCTGCTGTTTCAGTAAAAAACTGTCATTATCGTAACTATACCATAAATGAATATCAAAATCCCCATCAATTTGCGGCTCACCATCAGCAATCATTCCATGAAACTGATGATTGCTGATCCAACAGCCCAGAATTTTATCAATATGATCAACGGGAAATTCATATTTATTCATCGTTTTCTTAAAGCCTTTGGAAATCGTCGCTTTGGTCATGATTTCATATAATTGACCTGCCATCTCTGTCACCCCATATAAGAATATGTCAAAAAAACAAAAAAAGACTTATAAAAAGTCTTTATTTTTTTTCACTTGAATCTTTCAGAACAACATCGTGAGCGCCACCTTCAACAATTGATGTTGCTGATACTAAAGTGATCTTTGCTTTCTGCTGAAGTTCTGGAATAGTCAATGCTCCACAGTTACACATCGTATGTTTGATTTTTGATAAAGTTAAACCAACATTATCTTTCAGACTACCAGCATATGGAACATATGAATCAACACCTTCTTCAAAAGAAAGTTTTGCATCTCCACCCATATCATAACGTTGCCAGTTACGCGCACGCGCAGAACCTTCTCCCCAGTATTCTTTCATATACTGTCCATTAATTGATACTTTATTTGTAGGAGATTCATCAAATCTTGAGAAATATCTTCCCAGCATAATAAAATCTGAACCCATGGCCAATGCTAAAGTCATATGATAATCATGAACAATACCACCATCTGAACAGATTGGCACATAAATACCTGTTTCTTTGAAATATTCGTCACGAGCTTTTGCGACTTCGATAGTAGCTGTTGCCTGGCCACGACCAATTCCCTTCTGTTCACGGGTAATACAGATTGATCCGCCACCAATTCCAATTTTAACGAAATCAGCACCGCATTCTGCCAGGAATCTGAAACCATCAGCATCAACAACATTTCCTGCCCCAACTTTGACACTGTCACCATAGTTTTCTCTGATCCAGTCAATTGTAATTTTCTGCCATTCCGTAAATCCTTCTGATGAATCAATACACAATACATCAGCCCCAGCATCAACTAAAGCAGGAACACGTGTTGCATAGTCACGCGTATTGATCCCCGCACCAACAATATAACGTTTATTGTCATCTAACAGCTCATTAGGATTTTTCTTTCTGTTTTCATAGTCTTTTCTAAAAACAAAGTAATGCAGTCTCTGTTCTTGATCAACAACTGGTAAAGCATTTAATTTGTTGTCCCAGATCATGTCATTGCATTCTTTTAAGGAAGTTCCCAGTTTCGCACAGATCAGTTTTTCATATGGTGTCATAAAAGTTGTTACTTTTGTATCCATTGATAAACGGGAAACACGATAATCTCTGCCAGTCACTACACCTAACAGTTTCCCATTGGCAGTCCCATCTTCAGTCACTGCCATCGTTGAATGTCCAGTTTTTTCTTTCAGTTTCAAAACATCAGCTAAAGTTGATTCAGGTGATAAGTTAGAATCACTTGGCACAAATCCAGCTTTATAGTTTTTTACACGTCTGACCATATCGGCCTGATCTTCAATTGACTGAGATCCATAAATAAAAGAAATTCCACCTTCTTTAGCAAGTGCAATCGCCATATTGTCATCAGATACAGCCTGCATGATTGCTGAAACCAAAGGAATATTTAAAGATAAAGCAGGTTCTTCACCTTTTTTGAATTTTACTAAAGGTGTTTTTAAGCTGACATTTTCGGCACGACACTCAGCAGATGAGTATCCAGGTACTAACAGATATTCGTTAAAAGTATGTGATGGTTCATCAAAATAATATGCCATTTTACAATCTCCTTCTTTTTTATTTTCTAGTTTTAAAAATTATAAAACTCAAAGTAAAATAAGTCAATATATTTAACAACAATGTAAAAAAAAAGCAGAATAAAATTCTACTTTAACTGATTATTGATCATGGCATTGATCGACTGCAGAAGATCATCAACTTCCTGTTTTAAATAAAGATAGTTGACAACCAGAGGATGACTTTCAAATTCATCTTTTTTCTTTTGATATTCAGCAATCGTCTGCTGAATATTTTCATCCTGATGAGCTTTTTGCCAGACAATTTTTTTCTGCAGCTGTTTTAACTGAACTTCATCTTTTTTTAACTGCTCATTTTTCTGAATCAGCTGTTCATACTTTTTAAATTCCTGAACAGCTGGTTCGCTTAGTATCTTTTCATTTAGCTGTAAAGCCAGTCTCTCGATCTTAGTCAATTTGCTCACCTTTTAATGCCCAGGTTTTTACTTCAGTGACTTTGACCTTGACTATTTTGCCGATATCTTCTTTATGCCCTTTAAAATTGATCAGTTTCTGATGTTCGGTATAACCCGTCATCATATTTTCATCTCTCTTTGATGGTCCGTCTACCAGGACCAGCACGGTCTGATTCAAGAAACGTTGATTCTGCTTCAAAGCTTTATCTTTGACAATTTCATTAAGCCTTTCCAGACGCTGCTGTTTTTCAGCAAAAGGAACATTGTCAGGCATCTTGGCTGCTGGTGTTCCATCACGAGGTGAATAAATAAAGGTATATGCCAGATCATATTCACATTCTTCATATAATGTCAATGTATCCTGGAACTGTTCTTCGGTTTCATTTGGAAAACCGACAATGATGTCTGTTGTAATCGTACAGTCAGGAATCATATTTTTGATCATATGGAATAATTCCAAATACTGTTCACGGGTATATCTTCTTCCCATCAGTTTTAAAATTTCGCTGTTACCAGACTGTACTGGTAAATGAATGGCTGGCATGATGTTATCATATTGAGCAATCACCTCAATCATATCCTTAGAAAAATCCCAAGGGTGACTAGTGGTAAAACGGATACGCGAGATACCCGTTTGAGCAACTGCTGCCAGCAACGAAGCAAAAGAAGAACCATCTTCAAGATCCTTGCCATAACTGTTGACATTCTGACCTAGCAGAGTAACTTCCTGATAACCATCATTTTTCAGATCTTCAACTTCTTTAACAATATCACTTAACAGACGTGAACGTTCTTTTCCACGGGTATAGGGTACTATACAGTACGTACAGAATTTATTGCAGCCATACATGATATTGACCCAGGCTTTATGCTGACTGGCACGGGTAACAGGTGTATTTTCAATCACATCGCCTTCTTTAGACCACACTTCAACGACCATTTCTTTACTGTACATTGCTTCTTTTAAAAGCTGAGGCAAACGGTGAATATTATGTGTTCCAAAAATCAGATCGATATGTGGATGTTTTTCCAGAATCTTTTTAATAACGATTTCTTCCTGAGCCATGCATCCACATAACCCAAAAATCAGATCCGGATTATTTTTCTTTAAATTCTTAACATACCCCACTTTACCAAACACTTTTTCTTCAGCATTTTCTCTAATAGCACATGTATTTAATAAAATAACATCTGCTTCTTTGATATCTATACAGGCAGTGTATCCCAACATTTCAAAAATACCTGCCAGTGTTTCACTGTCTCTTTCATTTGCCTGACATCCATAAGTATGGATATAATATTTTTTTCCTTTTCCAATATTGACCATATCAGCTGGAATTTCAAATGCATCATGAATATGATCAACCTGATTTCTACTTCTTTTTTTGGCCTCCTGTAAATTTGGCCCATTAAAATATTGACTGTAATCTTTCATATTTTCACCACTTTCCTACCTATTATATACATAAATCATGATTTTGGCTACAAAAAAATAAGGACTTTTCAAGTCCCTATTTTTATCCAAAGAATCCGTCAGGTTGAATTGAGAAATACAATACTGCACCATCAGGTGTCTTTTTAAATAACCCTTTACAGTAAGCAGCAGCTTCATCAGGTGTCATTTCAGTTTCACATTCCATTTCTGCTTTGATACCTACTTTTTTGATTAATTTGCATTTTACTTTATCATCTTCGTAACCATCAAAATAATTGATTAATTTTTGTACTTGTGCAGTTTGCATTAATAATTTACATTTTGCCATTTTTTAAATCCTCCATTACTATACTTCATATTATACTATCATCAATAAAAAAAAGAAACCCTTTTCACTTTAAATTTCATTAACGCAATTCAATAACAAGACGAATCGAAGTAATACATTTATCATCAACTGTCAAATCATGGAATGACGGAATACAAATCAATTCTTTTCCTGTCGGAATAATATATCCTCTGGCAATCGCGACTGCCTTGACAGCCTGATTCAAGGCAGCTGCGCCAATGGTCTGAATCATCAGTTTATCTTTTTCTCTCATTAAAGATGCAATAGCTCCCGCAACCTGGTTAGGTACAGATTTTGAAGATACTTTCATTATTTCCATATATTTTCCTCCTAACCTATTATATGTCACAAGTCCCCTAATATGAAAAAGAGCATCAGTTAATGATGATCATCATTAATCAATACTCTTTCAATAGAAACTGGTCTATTTGCTTCATCAAATTCAATAATAACACCAGCAAACTGCCCAGAATTTTCGGAAATCATAAATTTGCTGTTCAATCCTCGCATTCTTAGAATAACACTGTCAAGATCACATCCCAAAGAACTCAGATATGGTCCAGTCATCCCCACATCACTGATAAAGGCCGTTTTCCCATCAATGATCCTTTCATCAGCGGTCTGAACATGCGTATGTGTTCCCAGCACTGCCTGAACCTTGTCTCGACAGTAATATGCCAGAGCAATTTTTTCACTCGTTGCTTCCGCATGGATATCAATAATATGAATATCCTGTTCCAAATCAAGATACCGATCAATTTCATCAAAAGGATTGGCATATCTGCTGTCCATAAAAACACATCCCAGGACATTGGTCACACGTATTTTTTTTCCACCAGCATGAAATACACGACTCGCAGTTCCAGGAAGTGTTTTTGGTCTGTTGAACGGTACGACCAATCGATCTGCTTCATCGATAAAATCAAACAGTTCTTTTTTATCGAATGTATGATTTCCCATCGTCATGCAGTCTATTCCCTGAAAAATAAAAAAATCATAGTGTTTTCTGTTTAAACCTTTGCCATGAGTTGCATTTTCAACATTAGCAATCACAAAATCAATATCATGTTCTTTTTTTATACAATAAAGATGATCTTCTACCATCTCTCTGCCAACTGCTCCAACTACATCGCCAATAAAAAGAATTTTCATCATCATCCCTCATTTCATCAACATTCTATCAAATCTGTTTCAAAAAAACCAATACTTTTCCATAAATAGAGTAGAGGGAAACTAACAAGTTTCGCCCCTCTCGTTGCACCGTACGTACGGGTCTCGTATACGGCGCTACATTTATATGTTAAATTACAACTGTCTTAGATAGTAATCTAGGGGGTTGACCAGTCCTGGTCGATT
>CASETM010000092.1 GCA_949290865.1 uncultured Bacillota bacterium | reverse complement strand
TGTCCTGGAGGAGACTCGTAAGATCTGGTAGCAATGGCATGATGGACACACCTGTTCCCATACCGAACACAGAAGTTAAGCATCATCGCGGCGAAGATAGTACTCTGTGCGAAAATAGCGCGCTGCCAGTTCTTTTTTTTTGCTTTTTTTTAGTTTTGAAATATACTCGTTGTAAGCTTTTAAATTGTTTAGAAATATAATATAATAAATTTAGGTGATACTTTTATGAAAATCAAATTATATTTTGGCATGGAAGATGCAATCAAAAAATCAGGTATCGGCAGAGCGTTCATTCATCAGAAAACAGCACTGTCTTTAAATCATATTGACTACGTAACTGACAAAGACAGTACTGATTATGATATCTTACATATCAATACAGTAACTCCTGACAGTTTAAAGCAAATCAAACAGGCACGCAGTTTAGGTAAAAAAGTGATTTATCACGCGCATAGTACAGAGGAAGATTTTCGTAACTCGTTTAAATTTTCAAATACAGTTTCTGGTCTTTTTAAAAAGTGGCTTGTTTACCTGTATAGTATGGCTGATGTTATCATTACACCTACGCCATATTCAAAATCTTTGTTGGAATCTTATCATATTAGCAAGCCGATTTATGATGTTTCCAATGGTGTAAGCCTGGATGATTTTAATCCTGCCAAAGAGCAGATTAATGCCTTTTGTGATTTATATCATATTCATCCAGAAGATAAGATCGTTATCTCGGTTGGATGGCTTTTTGAAAGAAAGGGATTTGATACTTATGTTGAAGTGGCACGTGAAATGCCAGAAATAAAGTTCTTTTGGTTTGGTGATATCAAATTGTCAAATTCAACATCAAAGATCAAAAAGATCTTGAGAGATTTGCCAGAAAACATTATTTTGCCTGGTTATGTCAGTGGTGATGTGATCAAAGGAGCCTACGGCAGAGCAAATCTATTCTTTTTTCCTTCAAGGGAAGAAACTGAAGGTATTGTTGTTTTAGAGGCACTTTCATGTAAGACACCAGTCTTATTAAGAGATATTCCTGTATTTGATCCGTGGATGATTGATAAGGTCAACTGTTATAAAGGTGTGACTAACCAGGATTTTATTGATTTGATTTTGAAAATTGTTAATGCTGAATTGCCTTCAACTGTTGATGAAGGATATAAGGTTGCACAAGAAAGAGCATTAGTGAATATAGGAAAAAAATTAAAGGCTATTTATCAAAAAGTATTAGAGGTATAAACTATGAATAAATCAAGTTTCAAAAAATATATAGTCAATCTGGCGGTTATTCTGCTTATTGGTGGAATATCAGTTTATTTATCGATAGGAAATCAGTTGAATTCAACAATTGAGTCTTTAAAAAACTGTAATTTCAGATGGTTAATACTTGTTTTTGTGTTAATGGTTATTTATTATTTGATTAATGCTATAAATTTAACGATTTTTGCACGTGTATATAAAAAGGATTATAAATTGTCACAGGGGATCATAAATTCTCTTGCTGGTGTTTTTTTTAATGGTGTGACACCGATGGCTTCAGGCGGACAATTTTATCAGGTTTACGCTTTTAATAAACAGGGAATTCGTGCAACTTATTCGTCAAGTATTTTGCTTATGGTTTTTATTGTTTATCAAAGTGTACTGGTCGTATATACATCGATTATCATGCTTTTAAGATTTTCTTATTTTAGTTCTATTTATTCAAGCTTCTTTTCTTTGGCAATCCTAGGCTTTATGATTAATCTTGTTGTTATTTCTAGTTTGTTTTTGGGAGCAAAATCGAAAAGATTACAGGATTTTTTTTGTAATAAAGTGATTCTGGTCTTAGCTAAGCTTCATATTGTAAAGAATTACTATGAAACAAAAACAAAAACAGAAAGAAAACTCGAAGATTTTAGATTGGAAATGAATATGCTGCAAAAAAACCGAACATTGTTAATACAGTCGATTATTTTGAATTTTCTGAAACTGACGGTACTTTACAGCGTTACCTTTTTTTGTGCGAAAGCAATGGATGCCCATGTGACCTATAGAGCATTCCTTGACTTATTGGGGATTACATCTTTTGTTTATCTGATTTCTGATTTTGTTCCTCTTCCTGGAGCCAGTGGGGGAAGTGAGGGAACGTTTTTTATCCTTTTGAATGTCTTTTTGAAAGGTGCTACTACAGCAACCTTACTTGTCTGGCGTTTTTCGACTTATTATCTTGGTTTGATACTGGGTGGTCTAACCATATCATTCAGCAAGGAACTGCATCAGAAAAATAAAGAAAAAGATATTGGTGATTATCATCAGGAACAGAATGTTTTCGATTCACAGGATATTTTAATTGAGGATATTGATGAAATAGGATTTGAAGATTTTAAAAAGTAGGAGGAACTGAAATGAAAGTTGCACTGTTTTCCGATACATATTTACCAGATATTAATGGGGTTGCAACCTCAACTCACATTCTTAGAAACGAACTGATCAAACTGGGACATGAAGTCCTGGTTGTGACCAGTGAATTGCCAAGTGACAGTGACTATGAAGATGATTTTGATGAGAATATTTTAAGAGTGCCTGGATTAGAAATTCAGGCTCTTTATGGTTATCGTGCCTGTAATATCTTTTCTTTTAAAGGTATGAGAGAAATTAAGAAATTCAGACCAGAAGTTATTCATGTTCAGACAGAATTTGGGATTGGTATATTTGGCAGAATTGCTGGTGAATATCTTGATATTCCCGTTGTTTATACATATCATACGATGTGGGCTGACTATTCACATTATGTAAATCCTATTAATTCTGAAACAGTTGATTTTGTGGTCAAAAAAGTCATCAAGAAAATAAGCAATTTATATGGCAATAAATGTCAGGAACTGATCGTTCCTTCACAAAAGACCAAAGATGCTTTGATCCACTATGGTTTGACTCAAAAAAATATTTATATTATTCCAACGGGTCTGGAACTGGATCGTTTTGACATCAGGCAGAAAAATGAAGAACTTTGCCAGAAACTTATTGAGAAGTATGATTTAAAAGATAAATTTGTCTTAACATTTTTAGGGCGAATTGCTCGGGAAAAAAGTATTGATGTCATCATCAATGCTTTAAAAGAAGTTGTTAAGATCAATGATCAGATGAAATGTCTGATTGTAGGTGGTGGACCACAATTTGAAGAACTGAAGAGTCTGGTGGAAAATGATGAGATTTCTAAATATATCATTTTTACTGGACCACAGAGCGGTGATGCTGTTCCGGCTCATTATCATATTTCTGATATATTTATCTCTGCTTCGCTGTCAGAAACACAGGGCTTGACTTATATTGAAGCCATGGCGTCAAGTATTCCGGTTATTGCCAGATATGATGATCAGCTTGAAGATGTGATCGAAGATCAGAAAAATGGGTTCTTTTTCAAAGATGAGAAAGAATTGCCAGAACTGATCTTAAAAGTCATGGATATGGATTTAACACCGATGAAGGAACAGGCATTAAAGAAAGCCAAAGAGTATTCTGGTGAAACATTTGCGAAAAAAGTTATGGATGTTTATCAGGATGCCATTTTAATAAAAAAATATTCGTATACAGTGAAATCTATTTTTCCTGTGAAAAACATGAAAAATGAAGTGGTCTTTTCATTCGATGAAAATGAGAGCTCTGTTTCTTTAGAGTTAACTGATAAGATTATTGAAGAATTTGGAATTGAGAAAGGAAAAGTTTTTGATCGTGAACAGTTTGATGCTTTGAAAGATCTGGAACAGGTTTCTCGTGCTTATAACAAGGCTTTACGTTATCTGACTGTCAAAGATTATACATACAGTCAAATGAGGCAGAAGCTGATGGATAAAGGGGATTTTGATGATACTCAGCTTGATGCTACGCTAGATTTACTTTGTGAAAAGAATTTGATCAATGACGAGATGTATGCTGCCAACTACCTGAAACGTTGCTCACGTTTAGGTATTGGACTGAATAAAGCAATCTATAATCTAAGAAATTATGGTATAGACAGTGAAATCATCGATAACTGTCTGGAAGATATGGATGATGAAGAGTATACTGCTGCAACACATCTCATTGATGATTACTTTAAAAGAAATAATTCAAATTCTTTTAAGCATATACAAATGAGAATCAAAGAAAAATTATACGTCAAAGGTTTTACCAGTGACACGATTGATAAAGCTATGTCAGATTATGATTTTGTTTATGATGATGAAAAAGAAAAAATGGCTTTGGCAAAAGAAGCAAATAAAGTTTATCTGAAATATGCAAAGAAACTCAGTGATAATGAGCTTAGAAACAAATTGATTGATACATTGCTTAGAAAAGGCTATAATTACGATGATATTAAAGATTTTTTAGCGGATAAGGAGAAGGATGATGAATAAAATTTCAAGTTTGAAACCTGGTGATGATGGAATCATCATGGAAGCATTAATTAATCGTGTTGTTTCGGGGAAAACCAATGGAGCCAACCGCTCAACATATCTTTCACTGACATTGCAGGATGAAACAGGGAATATTGATGCTAAACTGTGGAATGCCAGTGAAGAACAGGTTCAGACTCTTGTTAAAGGGACTGTTGTTCATGTTAAAGGAGATATCATTAAATATAACGAAGATAAGCAAATGAAAATTATCAAGATTCATATTGTTTCGGATGATGAAAAGGAAAAAATACGCTTTTTAAAGCAGGCACCTTTAGACAGAGAATATCTCATTGCTGGCATAAAAAAGTATATTGAAAAAATTGACAATATGAAGCTGTATCAGCTGGTCAGTACATTGTTTGAGGAAAATCTCGATAAACTGGAAATTTACCCTGCAGCAAGCAAAAACCATCATGAATATGTATCAGGACTGGCTTATCATACTTATAGTATGTTGAGAATTGCTGAATCTTTTTGTGAAATTTATCCAAGTTTAAATAAAGATTTATTATATTCTGGAATAGCTTTGCATGATTTGGGTAAAACGATAGAATTAAGCGGTCCAGTTGTTCCTGAATATACGATAGAAGGAAAACTGTTAGGTCATATTTCTATTTCTAATGCAATGATCAAGGAAACAGCAGACCGTCTGCATATTGAAGGCGAAGAAGTCACGCTGTTACAGCATATGATTCTTGCTCATCATGGTAAAAATGAATTTGGCTCACCGGTTTTACCGCAGATCAAAGAAGCAGAAATTGTGTATCTGATTGATAATATTGATGCCAGAATGGCAATGATGAATAAAGCGTTAGAAACTGTTGAACCAGGGAATTTTACAAAACGTGTCTTTTCATTAGAAAACAGAGCTTTGTATAAGCCTAAAATGTATAATAAGTAAAACGATATAAAAAGGTCATCTTCATGATTGCTCTTGTTTATACAGAGGATATCAATGATAGATGACCTTTTAGATTATTTCATGATTTTTTCATAGACTTCATCGAGATTGGTCTGATTGCTGTGATCAGTAAATTCGATGGTTAATTCTTCTTTATCATATCTTGGTAAAATATGAATATGAAAATGATAAACTGACTGCCCGGCAACTTCGTCAGTATTTGTTAGAATATTTAATCCATTAGCATGACAATTTGACATGATGCTGGCTGATAATTTTTTGGCAACAACAAACAGGTGAGCTACGGTTTCATCATCAGCTTCTAAAATATTAGCAAAATGCTTTTTAGGAATGACGAGGGTGTGTCCATAAGTTGCCTGTGAGAGATCCAAAAAAGCCAGACATACATCATCTTCGTAAATGATCTTTCCAGGAATATCTTTATTCGCTATTTTACAAAATATACAATTATCCATAATAATTAATCCTCCATATCATATATTCTATCATAAAAAAAGGATAAGGGGATACCTTATCCAAAATAATCTTCAGATACTTCTTCAATCTGTTCTTTGATTTTTGGTTCATAGACATCAAAATTATATTTTCTCAGATAATAGGTTTCTGCTTCTTGAGAAATATCAGATATTTCTGCTAAAGCATCAGATACTTCATCTTTTAATTCTGATTTATTAGAATTATAGACCCAGACTACGGCATATTTTGAATCTGAAGTTTTTATAACTTTGGAATATATACCATCTTTTTTGAACTTGCTTAATTTCTTTGTAATGTTTTCATCTAAGGTTACGTTATCTTTTGTTACTAAACCTTGATCAGTTCCGCCGTATTCATTCATATAATTATTAAAAGATTCTTCATCGGTTGAACCTTCAATAATTTTTAGTGCCTGCGATTCTGTATCTAAAGTAATTGTTTTAATATATTTGACTTTATAATCATCAATTAATGTATCATAATTGTCATCGATATATTTTTCCTGTAACAGGGTGCTTTTGGCATCAGGCATGATCACGTCATCAATGAAACTTTGTTCATCTTCGTATCCGTTTTCAATAGCATAGCTTTCTAGATCAGAGCCAATATAGTCAGTATACTGCTGTTTGATTTCATCAACCTTGCTGTTTAATGCATCTTCATCTGTTAATTCTTTATCACATATATAATCGATAGCTGTATCAAGTGTAAGATTCATACCATTATTATCTAAAAAATATTCATAGAGATCATTTTTTGTAATAGTTACACCTTCACCTTTGATGACTTCTTTATCACCTTTTTTTACGGATGTAACATAGCTGTCGTTATCACCGAAGAAAGACTGATAAATAGCATAACCACAGCCACATATACAGATTACACAAACAATGATAACCAAAAGACGATACTTATAAAGTGTATTTTTGATTTTATCCATTATTTTCACCTCTTTCAGTTTCACGTTCAGCCAGTGCTTCTTCTAGACATTCTTTGACGATGCTTTTGATTTTTTTATCATCATAGGTAATATCATAAGAATCGAAAACAATGTATTGTAAATAATTATCATAGATCAGAAGAGGAGAATCAATATCAGTCTCTTTCAAATCTTTTTTTATTTTATCATAATCTGTACTGGTTACCTTGATAAAATAATAACCATCTTCACCGGTAATAGCATCAGATACTTCTCCATCTGATAGGTTATATACTTCATTTATTACTGTTTCACCATAAGTATCAGTGAGATTTGCTGTATCTTTTGTATCAACGATACCAATATTTCCTTTTTTGCTGGCAGTTGTATCATCAGAATAGTCTTGCGCAATCGAAGCAAAACTTTTATCAGTATTTGTCAGCAGTTCTTTGACTTCGTTCAGTTTTGAAGTTTCTTCATCTGTCGGATTTGATACATCAGCTGTTTCTACCTTGATGATACTGACATATTTTGGTGAACATTGCTGAAAATAATCATCAAAGACAGAATCATAGTTATCATCAATGTAGTCCAGTAAGAAATTCGCATATTGAATCTGCTGGATCATTTTTTGACGGTAGTCATCTAAATCCGTATATCCTGAAGAAGTTAAAGCGGTATTCAGTTCTTCTTCGTAGTCCTCACCATAGTTTGATTCATAGCTGGTTTTGATCTGTTCAATGATAGTATCAGCTTCTTCTTCCATATCATCATCAACTGGGAATTTTTTATCAATCAGCGTTTGTAATACAGCATTAAAAACAGTGGCTTTACTGCTTTTCGAATCAACGATCTGGCTGTAAAGATCATCAGCAAAAATATTTTTTATATCGCTGCCTTTTTCTAATGAAGCAACAATATCTTTGCCATCTTCGGTTTTTGCTGAAGAAGTACAACCTGTCATAAAACAGCTTAACACTAACAGAGTTGCTGTACATTTTTTTAGGTTCATAGTTTTCCTCCTTTTCGTACTGAAAAATTATACTATTTTTTTAACTGTATTTCAATATTATGGGCAAAAACACATAGTCATTCGTTTTTCTGCCATATTTTATATTAGGTATGATTGATTCCCCTTTGAAAGGAGGGAAAAGATATGAAATGTGAAGGGTCTTTTACTTTAGTACTGGTATTATTTATTTTACTGGTTATTATCTGTAATATGCTTTAAATAAGGCAATTGACAAGCAATGAGTAAAAACAGCGCTTATTTCATTAATAAAGTGCTGTTTTACGCTATATTCATATCAACATCTGATGAGATAAACAGAAAAAGAAAAAACTGTAACTTTTAAGATTGACTTAACGGTTACAGTTTTCTTTTTCTAAAGGATGATGCTGTCTGTATACACGATATGTAATTTTACATGTCACGATCAGCGGCATCGCGATGACCATTCCCCAAGGGCCAAATAATGTGGAACCTGCCAGAATACCAAAGAGTACCCACATGATAGACAGATTGATTTTTGATGAATAAATTTTTGGCTGGATAACATAAGGGACAACGTTTGACTGAATAAATACCAGAATAAACAGAATCGTCAATTTTGACGCCCCAAGATTAATAGATGTAATGATTCCCAGAACATTTGCAAGCAAAGGACCGACATAAGGGATTACTGAACTGATTCCTGAGACAATTGCAATTAAAGCCCAGTTAGGGTGACCGATAACGAGATATATCAGACCAGTTGAAATACCTTGAACCAGAGCACCGATTGAAAAGGCTTTAATATATTCATTTAACGATATATTGATTTCTGTTAAATATGCTGGAACAGTTTCACCCAGCTTGCTGGCAATCATTTTTATTTTGTAACAGATTTCATCATATCGTGCTGACATGTAGATCGCTAGAATAACATATACCAGAAAGTTTGCAGCATTAATCAGCAACTGGTTTAAAACTTCAAATGTCGTATCAAGAACTGCAGTTGTTTTCAAAAATGTTGAGACCTGGGTCTGTACATATGTGACCAGATGACTTACATCAAAATCAAGATTCTTTTCAATGATTTTAGCAATATATATTAAACCATCTTCAAAAGCAGGATATAATTCAAAAATACTGTTATAGACCATTGGAATTGCCAGAATGATGATGAGCGTGATCAAAGCAACACCACCAGCATAAATAAGCGTCAAAGCCAAGGCTCTTTTCTTAACATATTTTTCAACCCAGTTGATCAGTGGATTTAAAACGAAAGCAATGACAAAAGCAATCACAAAGGGTTTGATGACCTGCCATAAAACAGAAAAAAATCCTCCCCAAACTTCGGTTGTTGTATTGATCATTAATATGATAAAAAGCAGTATCAGGATATTTAAAAGTGTTTGTGTAATCTGTTTTGAAGATATAATGCGAAACAATTCTTTAAATATTTTCAATATACCACCCCATTCATATCATAATATACCACATTTTGGTAATAATATAAAATGTTAAAATCAGAAATTATAAATTATCACATTTGTTGTTTTTTCATATACATTTTAGTAAAATATTGTGAGGAGAAAGGAGCATAGTTTATGTCGACTTTAAAAATAGAAAATTTACATGTTTCAATAGAAGACAAAGAAATTTTAAAAGGAATAGATTTACAGATTAATACAGGAGAAATTCATGCGTTGATGGGTCCTAATGGTAATGGGAAATCTACATTGCTATCGGCAATCATGGGAAATCCAAAATATCATGTCACCGAAGGAAATATTTATATAGATGATAAGAATGTTTTAGAAATGACTGTTGATGAAAGATCTAAAGCAGGAATTTTTTTAGGAATGCAGTATCCTCAGGAAATACCAGGAGTCATCACTTCTGATTTTTTAAGAGCAGCACTGAATGCCCATAGTGAAAAACCTGTTTCGTTATTTAAGTTTATTAAAGAGCTGGATAAGAATATTGCTGATTTGAAGATGGATGAAAATCTGGCTCATCGTTATTTGAATGAAGGTTTTTCAGGCGGTGAAAAGAAAAGAAATGAAATTCTGCAGATGAAACTGCTGAAACCACAGTTTGCTTTACTGGATGAAATTGATTCAGGATTAGACGTTGATGCTTTAAAAATTGTTGCTGAAGCAATCAATGATATGAAATCACAGGATTTTGCCTGTGTCATGGTTTCGCATTATCAAAGGCTGTTTGAACTGGTACCACCAACTCATGTTCACATTCTGGATGATGGTAAGATCGTTTTAAGTGGTGGACAGGAAATCATTGATAGAATTGATAAAGAAGGTTATCGTTGGGTAAAAGAACTTGGTTTTGATTTTGTAACAGAAGAAAAACAACCGATCATTTTAGGAAGTTGTGGAAATAAGGTTAGATCAAAATAATGGAAATACTTCATGATGTAAAAAATTATCTTGTTCTTGAAAATGGGAAAGCAAAAAACTATGCTTTTCAGCAGGATATAGAATTAAAAGATCGTCATTTAGTTATCAAAGAAGATGCTCAGATTCAGATCGTGTATATGTTTACCAGTGAGAATGAACAGGAGTTTGAAATCACTGTAGAAGAAGATTTACATGTGGATCTGATTGAAAGCTATGAAGCATCATGCCAATGTTCTTATAAAAAAACGATTAATATCAAGGAAAACAGCAAAGTTATTCGATACGTCGAAAATGAAACACAGAATCATTTGAATATTCATTTAGATGAAAATGTCAAAGTATATCGAGATGCATTTATCAAATGCGCATATGTTGAATTAAATGATTATTCGACAATGATGAAAATACAATATGATCTGCTAGAAGAAGGGGCAAATACCAATCTCCGTCTAGCTTCTTTAAGTAAAGATCAGGAAAAGAAAAATTATGAAATCACATTGCATCATCAGGCACCAAATACATATGGTGATATGGATAACTATGGAATTGTCCAGTCAGCAGCAACGCTGATCATTGATGGGATTGGCAGAATTGATAAAGGACAGCATCAGTCAAGCACACATCAGACAAATAAGATCATTGTTTTTGATCCTCAATGTGTAGCAAAGGCAAATCCATATTTATATATAGATGAATATGATGTGAAAGCCAGCCATGGCGCCAGTGTAGGAAAAATTGATGAAAATCATTTATATTATCTGCAGTCACGTGGACTGTCAAAACAGGAAGCCATGCATCTGGTGACTTATGGATATTTCCTGCCGGTTTTAGAGTTTATCACTGTAGAATCATTGAAAGATAGATTCTCACAGGTTTTAAAAGATAAGGTGGGATTGTAAAATGATAGATGTTGAAAAGATCAGAAAAGATTTTCCTATGCTTAATGGAAAAACGATGCATGGAAAACCTTTGATATATTTAGATAACGGGGCAACGACACTGAAACCACAATGTGTCATTGATGCGGTTTGTGATTATCTGACAAACTATTCAGGCAATGCTCATCGTGGGGATTATGATCTCTCTCATGAAGTTGATGTGCGTTTTGAACGGGTAAGAGATATTGTTGCTGATTTTATTCACTGTGACCGTAATGAAGTCGTTTATACGTATGGTTGTTCAGACAGTCTGAATCTTGTGGCTTTTGGCTATGGAATGACTCATTTGCAAAAAGATGATGAAATTCTGCTGACTCTGGCAGAACACGCCAGCAATACATTGCCCTGGTTTGAAGTGTGTGAAGCCAAAGGCAGTGTCATTAAATATATAGATCTTGATCAGGATGGAAAAATGACATTAGAAAATGTAAAAAAGGCTATCACTGAAAAAACCAGAATTATTTCTATTGCACAAATAACCAATGTCATCGGACATTTGGCTCCGATCAAGGAAATCTGTCAGTACGCTCATGAAAAAGGGATTATTGTCGTCGTTGATGGAGCGCAAAGTGTGCCACATCATCCTATTGATGTTAAAGATCTTGATGTTGATTTTATGGCGTTTTCTGCACATAAAATGTGTGGACCAACAGGTGTTGGGGTCCTTTATGGAAAATATGACCTGCTGCAGGAAACCAAACCAACGCGTTTTGGCGGGGGCAGCAATGCACGCTATAACAGCTGTGGTCTGATTAAATTAAAAAGTGCACCAACCAAATTTGAAACTGGAACACCTAATATAGAAGGTGTCATTGGGATGGGTGCAGCTATTGAATATCTTCAGAAAATCGGAATGGAGAATATCTCCAGCTATGAAGCTAAACTGAGAGCTTATGCTATTGAAAAAATGAAAAAACTGGATAATATCGAAATATACAATGAAAATGGTATTGGTCCAATTGCTTTTAATATAAAAGGGGTCTTCTCACAGGATGGGGCTTCACTGTTCAATACATATGGGATTGCGATTAGAGCTGGCCAGCACTGTGCTAAGATTCTTGATGAATATCTTCATGTTTCGCAGACATTAAGAGCTTCGTTTTATTTTTATAATACTTTTGAAGAAATTGATCAGTTTATTGAAGTATGTAAGAAAGGGGATGACTTTTTAGATGCCTTCTTTGGATAATATGATGTTACGACAGATCATTATGGATCATTATGAAAATCCTAGGAATCATGAACTAACTGATGATCCTAAATATCAGAAAGTCAATATGGACAGTGAAACCTGTATTGATAACATTGATATTCAGGCCTATATTGAAAATTGTGTCATCAAAGATATTCGTTTTGATGGGGAAGCCTGCGCGATCTGTACATCAAGTACGTCAATTATGACAGAGTTATTAATCGGAAAAACAATTGAAGAAGCAAAAATCATTATTGAAAATTATCTGAATATGATTTTTGAAAAGGACTATGATCCTGATATTTTAGAGGAAGCAATCGCTTTTTACAATACACATAAACAGGCAAACAGAATTAAATGTGCAACCCTGGGATGGAAAGGGATTTCACAGTTAATTGAAGCCAGTGAAAAGAAATAGGAGGGAAAAAGATGGTTGAAGATGAAACTATGATACCTGATGAAGATGTTTCTGTCTTTAAAACTCCTAAGGGACTGAATGAAGATATTGTGAGAGAAATATCGAAAATCAAAGGTGAACCTGAGTGGATGCTGGAGTATCGTTTAAAAGCACTGGAATGCTTTTTAAACAAGCCAATGCCAACCTGGGGTGTTGATTTGAGCCGTTTGGATTTTGATGAGTATACGTATTATATCAGGCCTTCTGACAAACAGACAAACAACTGGGATGAAGTTCCTGATACGATCAAAAATACATTTAATAAATTGGGTATTCCTGAAGCAGAACAGAAGTTTTTGTCAGGAGTGACAACCCAATATGAATCAGAAGTCGTTTATCATAATATGCTTAAAGAAGTTCAGGAAAAAGGTGTGATCTTTTTAGATATCGACAGTGGGTTAAGAGAATATCCAGAACTGTTCAGAAAATATTTTGATACAGTTATACCATACAGTGATAACAAATTCTCAGCATTGAATGGTGCTGTCTGGTCAGGAGGGTCATTTATCTATGTCCCTCCTGGTGTGACTCTTGATAAACCGTTACAGTCATATTTTAGAATCAATTCAGAACAGATGGGACAATTTGAAAGAACATTGATTATTGTAGATAAGGGTTCTGATATTCATTATGTTGAAGGTTGCACTGCGCCTAATTATTCTAAAGATTCATTGCATACTGGCGTGGTAGAAATTGTTGTTCTGGAAGGAGCAAAATGCCGTTATACAACGATTCAGAACTGGTCTACAAATATTTTGAATCTGGTAACCCAAAGGGCAAAAGTTTATAAAAATGGACAAATGGAATGGGTCGATGGAAATATCGGTTCAGCGATAACGATGAAGTATCCTACCTGCGTTTTAATGGAAGAAGGCGCAAAAGGATCATGTATAACAATTGCCGTTGCCAGTCAGGATCAGATCATGGATTCTGGAGCAAAAATGATCCATCTGGCACCGAATACGTCCAGCAGCATTATTTCCAAATCGATTGCTAAAAATGGTGGAAAAACCAATTATCGTGGACTGGTTCAGCATAATCCTAAGGCAATTAATGCTAAAAGCAAGGTTGAATGTGATACCT
Source organism: uncultured Bacillota bacterium (assembly GCA_949290865.1). Classification (GTDB taxonomy): domain Bacteria; phylum Bacillota_I; class Bacilli_A; order Erysipelotrichales; family Coprobacillaceae; genus Faecalibacillus. Next base: position 2,442 of record CASETM010000092.1, on the reverse strand, counting down.
TGATCTTGGATAAAATTTCTACGAGTGATACTGTTCCAACGAATTATACGAGAAACAATGATTCATTAATTGAACATGAAGCAACTGTATCTAAAATTTCTGATGAACAGCTGTTCTATCTGATGTCAAGAGGACTTTCAAAAAAAGAAGCAACAGAAATGATCGTTATGGGATTTATTGAACCATTTTCTAGAGAACTGCCTATGGAATACGCAGTGGAACTTAATCAGCTGATCAAAATGGATTTTGGTGAAGATGGTATTGGATAAAGAAGATGGTATTGGATAAAAGAAAAATAAGAAAAGATTTATTAAAAAAAAGAGAAGCATTAGATGAAAATACAGTACACTGTTTTTCATCATTGATCATGGATCAGCTTAAAAATACTGAATTCTTTCAGCTGGCAAATACAATAGGAATTTATTTGTCATATCATAATGAGGTGGAAACATGGTCACTGATCAAAGAAGTGATTCATGAAAAAAAGATATGTGTTCCGGTTGTTAATCAGGATCGAACGATGCAATTTTTTCTTCTCGACAGTTTTGAAAATTTAGAAAAAAACAAATATGGAATCGATGAACCAAAAAAGCATCATCTGATCGATAAAGAGCAGATTGAATTAATGATCATACCAGTCGTTGGCTATAATGATCAAGGCAGCCGTGTAGGTTACGGTGGTGGATATTATGATAAATATCTCAAACACTTTCATGGCAAAAAGATAGGCATTGCCTATTCTTTTCAGCATACGAATGATTTTGCTGTTCAAGAGCATGATATTGCATTAGATATGATCATAACAGAAAAGAAAATAATTACTTTCAAACCAGGATGATATCAGATATCCTGGTTTTTAATTTGTATTCTATTTTTTTATGGGAAACATATAATTATAGCGGTGATGAAATATGAAAAAACTGCTGATAATCATTGTTTCATTGCTTGTTTTTTTATTGCTGTTATCTTTTCAGATTCAGCCCACAATTCAAAAAATCGCTAAAAAAGAAATGGATCATTTTATTCAGCTGGTCATCAATCATGTGTCCTTTATCAGTGATATTGATGAAAGTAAACTTTTTGAAAGCAGTGAAGATTCATTGCAGTTTAATATGGTTTATATCAACAGTATCAGCAGTGACTATATCACGAATCTGGAAGATATTCTGCTAAAGATTCAGGAAGGTGAATATGATAGCAGCGATGAGTCAATTTATAATCAGTATTTAAAAACGATCAGTCAGAATCAGGGCATTGTCGCATCTATTCCGTTAGGATCAGTAACTGAGAATATTTTTTTTGAAAATATCGGTCCGCGTCTTCATGTCAAGTACAAGACGAAATCATTAGTATCATCGCAAATACAGAAGAATGTAAAAAGTTATGGGATTAATCATATACTTGTGACGATTGATCTGACAGTGACGATTGAGCTGCAGATTCTGATCCCGTTTCAAAAGGATAATTATAAAAAACAGTTTCAAGTACCGTTGGTATTTAAGATCATAGAAGGGGAAGTGCCATCATGGTATCAAGATCACTCTTAATGGAATATTATGATATACCATTAGATAAATTTGGTTTTTTTCATTATCAAGGTCAGGATTATTATTTTTCTAAAAATAAAGATTTACGTCTTTATTGGCAGTATATTCAAATGACGCAGTTTGTCTCGTATCGTATAGTCAAAAATGTTTTTCACCAGGATATATCTCAAGAATGCATTCTTTATCGGTATCAGAATAATAATATAGATATAGATCGTATGATCTTTCATTCTCTATATCCAGTACAGAAAAAACCGGTATCGATTATAAAAAAAAGCTGGATCAAACTGATGAATGATATTCAGGATATGTCAAAAAATGACATGGTATACTACTATAATTTTGCTTTAGGACAGCTGGCTATAGAATTACTGAATTATTATTTAAGTGAAGATACTAAGATCCAGTTGGGGATCGAACATATTCTTCCATATCCTGATATAAAAAATATCTGTAATCCTGACAATATCGTTCTGGCAACCAGAATCAATGATTTAGGTTATTTGTATTCTCATGATTTTATTACAGATGTACAGCTGAAAGAAATCATAGAAAATTATCAGCTAGAAAAAAATGATTTGATCATGCTGCTATGTAGAAATGTTTATCCAAATACTTTTTTTATCAATGTTTTTCATCGCTGTATTGATCTTCATGAGGAAAAAAAGCAATTAAAAAACAATCTGCAACATATTCGTAATCTTATATCGGTCCTTGATCAGTATATTACAGTTCCAGCTATTTATTGGATATAAAAAAAACTTACGGAAACCGTAAGTTGCTTTTTTTATGGAGCGGGTGATGGGAATCGAACCCACGTAGTCAGCTTGGAAGGCTGAAGTTCTACCATTGAACTACACCCGCATCTGTTTTTTGGTGCCCAGGGCCGGACTCG
>CASETM010000091.1 GCA_949290865.1 uncultured Bacillota bacterium | reverse complement strand
TCCCAATATAGATTATACTTTTCATAGTGACCTCCTATTGTCGTTGTGGTATCGACTTACATAATTTTGTTTTTACACATCTTATTATGAATCGTAATCCACGTTTTGGCAATCTAGGAGGTCACTTCATATTATCTATTTAATATTTGAACTGTCCGCTGATCTAACTGATCCTCAAAAAAACAATCTAGAACCTTTTGAAACAGAGGATGCTGGCTTGCGAGAAAAAACAAAGTCATCGAAGAATGCAGTTTCAAATGATCAGGTGAGCCAAAAACAGATAAAGCATCATGATTTCCCTGTTCTAATAAAGCCTCACATATTTCAAATAAATGGTTTTTCAAATAATCATCAGCCAGAAAAGCACGGGCTTCCTCTATGTTTTTGATTGCATAATATTGAGCTGTCATACTTGTTCCCAATCCTTTGATCTGCGGAAAAATAAACCACATCCAATGACTTTCTTTTCTACCCTGACGAATTTCTGCCAAAGCACGTCCATAGCAGTCTTTATGAGCTGCATAAAATCTTGACAGATCATACTCTTTATTCATCTTCTTCCATCCTTTCTATCAAAATCAAAATAAAGCTTTTCAGAATCGTCATCACTTAACCTTGAAAAACCATGATATACAGATTCTCTATTTAACGCCAGTTGTCATCATTTCTATGAAACATCCAATGAATCAATTTCCACCATCACTTTTTCAACCATACTGTATCAAGATTTTTGATTCCTGATATTTTACTGCTGCTTTTGAGATTTCTTTGCCTTTCATTTCCTGATAGCAAACAAATACTTTCTATATGCTTTGTTTGCGGAAACATATCGTATAAATACATATCTTTTGTCAGATACCCAATTTTTTTAAAATAAAGTAGATCTCTGATCTGTGTTATTGGATCACAGGAGATATAGACAACCTGTTTTGGTTTTAATCGCTGAATCGCATTCATAAAGATTTCTGTTGATCCACTGCGTGGCGGATCCATGATTACAATATCTATCTTTTCTTTTTCTTTGGCTAACTCATTCATGAAATGCGATGCATCATCACAGACAAACTGAATATTATTTAAGCGATTTATCCTGGCATTACTGATTGCATCGCCAACTGCCTGACGATTATTTTCAACCCCTATGACATAAGAAGCCTGCTGTGCTAGAATCATCCCAATCGTTCCAATCCCACAATAAGCATCAATGCATTTTTCTGATCCATTTAATTTTAACAAAGACAAAGCTTTCGTATAGAGCTGAACACATTGATCATGATTGATCTGATAAAATGACTGAGGAGAAATCTTAAACTTTAAATTGCACAGTTCATCAACAATAAAACCCTTTCCATACAATATCTTGTTTTCATTTCCTAAAACAATCGGTGTTTTCCTCATATTGATATTTAAAACAATGGTTTTAATACTTGGAAATTTTTTTACCAGTTCCTGACACAGCTTTTTAGAACCTTTCAGGATTCTATCATTACAGATGAAAACAACCATTGTTTCATCTGTTACGACTGCACGACGAATTAGAACATGTCTCAGCAGACCTTTATTTTTATATGGATCATAAATTGAAAATCTATATTTTTTTAAATAATCCTGTAAAAACATGAAAATATCATCCATGATATTTTCATGTAGCAGACATCTTTGATAAGGCATGATCTGTCTGGTATTTTCTTCATATAATCCATATTCATATTTCGTATTAAAAGCAACAATAGCTTTATTACGATAACCAGTCTGTAATGGTGATGCATTCGCTTCATGAACTTTTACAGGCAAACCTTTTTTTACAACTTCTTTTTTGACATATTCAGTTTTATACTGTAGCTGCTTTTGATAATCATCATCTTTAAAAAAACAGCCACCACATTTATTCATCAACGGACATTTCATGACATAACTCCTATACTGCTATTATTAAAATTATTATAGCATAAGTTTTATGAATTGCTGAAACAAATGAACAGTGTTATAATTGTGCGGAGGTGAGATTATGAGTAAAATAGATATTATTTCTGGTTTTCTTGGTGCCGGAAAAACAACTTTAATCAAAAAATTAATTGATGAAGTTTATGTAAATGAAAAAATTGTTTTAATAGAAAATGAATTCGGTGAGATCGGCATCGATGGAACTTTCCTGCAAGATTCTGGTGTTACCATTAATGAAATGAATTCAGGATGCATCTGCTGCAGTCTGGTAGGAGATTTCGAAGCTTCCTTAAAAGAAGTCTTGGATACTTACCATCCTGACAGGGTGATTATTGAGCCATCTGGTGTTGGCAAATTAAGTGATGTAATCAAAGCTGTAACCAAAGTCAAGAGTGATGAGCTGGAATTAGAAAATTTTATTACTGTCGTTGATGCCAAAAAATGTCGTATGTATACCAAAAACTTTGGTGAATTCTACAACAATCAGGTAGAAAACGCTTCTTTAGTCGTTTTAAGTCGTACACAGGATTTATCAGAATTCCAGTTAAATGAATGTCTAGACATTCTTAAAGGTATTAATGATCATAGCCCCATTATCACCACACCTTGGGATAAATTAAACGGAAAAGATATTATTGAAGCCTCTCTTGTCAATTTAAAAGACGAACTGCTTCATGAAGAAACACATAATGATCATCACCACCACGACGATGAATGCGAATGTGGTCATCATCACCATCATGACGATGAATGCGAATGTGGTCATCATCACCATCATGACGATGAATGCGAATGTGGTCATCATCACCACCACGACGATGAATGCGAATGTGGTCATCATCACCATCATCATGCTGATGAAGTATTTCAAAGTATTGGCTTTACGACCATCAGAAAATACAGTGAAATTGAATTAAGTAACATATTAGATCAGTTAAGCAATGAAAAAGTCTTACGTGCAAAAGGATTTGTGGACAGTGGTAACGATGACTGGTGGTATTTTGATCTGGTTCCTGAAGAATATGAAATTCGTATTGGCAAACCAATGTATACTGGTCAGATCTGTGTCATTGGTAAAGACATTGATGAAAAAAGAATCAAAGCATTATTTTTAGGTGAATAATATGGATTCACAAATTCAAACAAGAGTTTATATGTTTACCGGTTTTTTAGAAAGTGGTAAAACATCGTTTATTCAGGACACGATCTTAAATCAAGGATTTGGCGATGATGAAAAAACGCTGATTATCGCTACAGAAGATGGTGAAATGCCTTATGACATTCCCGCTTTGAAAAAAAAGGATACAGACGTTGTCTTTATTGAAAATGAAGAAGAAATGTCTTATGAAAATATGTTGCACCTTCATCAAAAATACAAGCCAACACAGGTCATGATTGAATACAATGGTATGTGGGAGCCTGCAAAATTTATTAATGAATACTGTCCCAAACAATGGCTTATGGTACAGATCTTGACGACGATCAACGCTGATACTTTTGACCTGTATTACAACAACATGAGAAGTCAGTTTGTCTTCCATGTCACTGGCAGTGACATGGTTATTGTCAACAGATGTGACAAAAATACGAAGAAATATCCAATCAGAGGAAGTATCAAATCGTTAAATCCAATGTGTCAGATTATCTACGAAAACAAGGATAGAATGATTGAAGACTTAACAATCAATGATCTACCTTATAATCTACATGATGATCATATTGAAGTTAATGATATGGATTATGGTATTTTCTGTATGCACATCATGGAAGATCCATCAATCTATAAAGACAAAACAATCAAAATTAAAGGAAAGTTTATTGGTAAAGATAAACTGTTGGAAAATGGTTTTGTTTTAGGAAGAGAAGCAATGGTCTGCTGTGCCGAAGATATGCAACTGCTTGGTTTGGTCTGTATCAGTCCTTACGCTAATCAGCTGATTAAAGATGAATGGTTGATCGTTGAAGGAAAAATCGATTTGGAATATGATGACACGGTTCAAAATTATATTCCAATTCTACATGTTGATCATTTAGAAGGAACAACCCCACTAAAAAACGAATATGTCACATTTGATTAACCCTGAAAGATTTCTTATCAGGGTTTTTTTGATTACGTATTTGAACTTATATACTGTTTCATGTATAATAGTGTGGCAAAATGAGGTGATGAAATGGAAGATTTTTGGTTTGAACTCAAACATATCTGTAAACAAAGTGGAGCAAGATATGGTATTTTGCATACACCTCATGGTGATGTCGAAACACCAATGTTTATGCCAGTGGGAACATTGGCTACTGTCAAAGGAATTGCTCCAGAAATGCTGAAAGAAATGGGATCTCAGGTAATCCTTGCCAATACCTATCATTTATGGTTAAGACCTGGCGAAGATATTGTCCAAAAAGCTGGTGGACTGCATAAATTCATGAACTACGACGGTCCAATCTTGACGGACAGTGGTGGTTTTCAGGTCTTCTCTTTAGGGAAAACAAGAAAAATCAAAGAAGAAGGTGTTTATTTTAAAAGTATCATCGACGGTAAATCATTATTTCTTTCTCCTGAAAAAGCGATTGACATCCAAGAAAAACTGGGAGCCGATATCATAATGTCGCTTGATGAATGTGCACCTTATCCAGCCAGTTATGAATATATGAAAAACAGTGTTGAAAGAACACTGCGCTGGGCCAAAAGAGGAAAAGATGCTCACCATAACAGCAAACAGGCATTATTTGGTATTGTTCAAGGTGGCGAATATCCAGAACTGAGAGCACAATGTGCCAAAGCACTGGTAGCAATGGATTTCCCAGGATACTCTATTGGTGGAACCAGCGTTGGTGAGCCAAAAGATATCATGTATCAAATGGTTGAAGATGCTGTTAAATGGCTTCCTGAAAACAAGCCGCGTTATCTGATGGGAGTTGGCAATCCTATCGACCTGATCGAAACAGCTATTCGTGGTATTGACATGTATGACTGTGTTTTACCAACACGAGTTGCCAGACATGGTGCTTTGATGACCCATCAAGGCAGAATCAATATCAATAACGAAAAATATAAGGAAGATTTTACTCCTGTCGACAGTGAATGTGACTGCTATACCTGCAAAAACTATACAAAAGCTTATTTACGTCATCTTCATAAAGCCGATGAACTGTTTGGAAAATCATTACTGTCAATTCATAATGTCAGATTTCTGCTACAACTGTCTGAGGATATCAGAAAAGCTATTCAGGAAGACCGTTTATTAGATTTTAAAGAAGAATTTTTAGAAAAATATGGTAGAGATGTTTATAAGAGGGCGTTTTAAATGAAATTAAGTGAATTTGATTTTGACCTGCCAGAAGAACTGATTGCTCAGCATCCTGTTGAACAAAGAGATACTTCTCGTCTAATGGTCGTAAACCGAAATAATGGTATAATTGAACACAGACATTTTTATGACATCATTGATTATCTCCAGCCAGGGGATGTTCTGGTCAGAAACAATACCAAAGTTATTCCTGCCAGATTATTTGGAATCAAAGAAGAAACCAATGGCCATGTAGAAGTATTACTGCTAAGAGAAATCAAAAAAGATACCTGGCAATGTTTATGCGGCAATGCCCGTATCATTAAATTAGGTACTGTTATTACTTTTGGTGATGGTTTGCTTAAAGCCAAATGTATTGATGTTCAAGATGAAGGTATTCGTGTATTTGAAATGACCTATGATGGTATTTTTTATGAAATTCTTGATCAGTTAGGAACTATGCCTTTACCTCCTTATATTAAAGAAAAACTGGAAGATAAAAATCGTTACCAGACTGTCTACGCAAAAATTGAAGGTAGCGCTGCAGCACCAACTGCCGGTTTGCATTTTACCGATGAAATCAATCAGAAGATTCGAGAAAAAGGTGTTGAAATTCTTGATATCTGCCTTCATGTTGGCTTAGGTACCTTTAGACCAGTCAAAGTGGATAATGTCTTAGAACATCATATGCATAGTGAATACTATATGATTGATGAAGAAACTGCCGAAAAACTGAACCAGGCCAAAAAAGAAGGGCGCAGAATCATCGCAGTAGGAACAACATCGACTCGTACATTAGAAGCCAATATGCAAAAATATGGAAAATTTACTGCAACCAGTGAAAATACCGATATTTTCATTTATCCAGGTTATGAATTCAAAGCAATCGACTGCCTGATTACGAATTTCCATCTTCCAAAATCAACTTTACTGATGCTGATCAGTGCTTTTGCTTCTAAAGAACTGATATTCAAAGCTTATCATAAAGCTATTGAAGAAAGGTATCGCTTCTTCAGTTTCGGCGATAGTATGCTAATCTTATGATGAAAATTAATTATGATCTTAAATTCAAAGAAGAACTGGAAAAAATCAAAGGCACTCGACCTACACTGTTATTGCATGTATGCTGTGGTCCCTGTAGTGGTAATGTATTAAAAGAAATCTGTGAATTATTTGACATTACCATTTATTATTCCAATTCTAACATTTATCCTCAGGAAGAGTATCAAAGAAGATTCCAGGAACTGAAGGATTTTATAGAACGTTTCAATAAAGATTATCATCAACATATTCAAATCATTGAGCAGCCATATGAACCTACGATCTTTATGGCTGATATCTCATTATTAAAAGATGAACCTGAAGGTGGGCTGCGCTGCTACATGTGTTATCGTAAGCGAATGGATGATGCGCATCGCTATGCTTCGGTCAATCATTTTGATTACTGGACAACTGTTCTCAGTGTTTCACCACATAAAAATAGTCAATGGATCAATGAAATAGGTGCCAGTTTTAAAAATGATAAAACAAAATTCTTATTCAGTGATTTTAAAAAGAATAATGGCTATTTGAAATCAGTGCAGTTTGCTTCTCAGTATCACTTGTATCGACAGAATTACTGTGGCTGTCTTTATTCCTATCGCGATATGCTGCAAAGAGAAAAGAACAAAGAATAACATCTTTGTTCTTATTTTTTTCTTATAATAAAACTGACTCCGTGCTCCCTATTAACAGCTAAAACACTATAACCATACATTGTTACAGTTTTATAGACAATTGATAAACCTAAACCGAACTGGCCTTTATTTCCAGTTTCATACGGCTGAAACAACAATTCTGGGTTTTCAACAGAAATTGGTTCACCATCATTATATATTTCCAATTCATTTTCTTTTAAAATAATTTTTATTTCATTTTCCACATATCGAAATGCATTTTCAATAATATTTTCTATGCAAATACGCCAGTGATCTTCAAGGCCCATAAACTCCACATCATCCAATTCTGTGATAATGCAGACATCAGGATGTAAATTCTGCATCTGCATCGTCATATGTCCAATCAATTCTTTCATCCTGCAGGTATCATCACCAATATGTTCACTTAAATAATCCAGCCTGTTTAAATATAACAGACTTCTTACCTTTTTCTCTAAACGACTGCTGTTTTCCAGAATAACATCTAAAGAAGCATTTTTATCACCATAAGGATAAATATCATCCTTGATGCTTTGTGCATATGTCTGAATGATCGCAATTGGTGTTTTTAAATCATGAGAGATATTATGAATCATTTCTTCTTTTATTTCATTCTGTCGATCAATTTCTTCTTTCATTTCTACCAAAGAAGATGACAATATTCCTATTTCATCATTCCTTTGAATATGCAGATGACTCTCTTTATCCTCTTTTATATCGTCTATATAATTTTTGATCTGTTTCAACGGTTTAATCAAAGAAGAAACCCATACAAACAAGACAATACCAAAAACAAAAAGGCCTCCATAAAAAATATATATAATTCGTTCATAGAGATTATTGATCAGTGTTTTTGTATAATCACTGTAAACAAGTGAAATAATATATTTATTGGCATTCACTTTTTTGATCTGGTAATAAATAGTCTGATCATTCATTTTGACTTTATTTTTTGCCTCTGTTTTCTCCTGATCGATCATTTCATACAGTTCATCACTAAAAGCAATCGTTAATTGTCTTTCTTTTTTAGGAGAGATATTCTGTGAAAGATACAAAGTATCAGTTTTAATATTATATGTAAAATGATAGATCTGTTTATCACTTTCTCCGTATACCGGAGAGAAGTGATAAGAATAAAAATCATCTAGTGATCTATCTAATATCTCATACATCTCATCATCCATTACTTCCGTGAGATTATTATTAATCAACGGCAACAGAATAAACAGTATGAGAATTGCCAGTATAGAAAAAATAACAACAAGCTGTTTCTGTAACGAAATCTTTGTAAGCATCAGTCTAATCTATAGCCAAAACCGTAAATCGTTCTAATATTGATTTCTGGCAGTTTTTTTCGAAGTCTTCTTAAGGTATCATCAACAACTCTGTCACTGCCAAAGTAGTTTTCATCCCATACCTTTGACAAAACCTGTTCTCGAGAAATGGCTAATCCTTTATTAGTAATAAAATAAACAAGTAATTCATATTCTTTTGTTGTTAAAACAATTTCTTCATTACTATGAAATACTCTTCTTTTTTCTAAATCAACATCATATCCATCTATACGTATCTTTGATGGATTATCATATGCCCTTTTCAGTAAATTGTTAACTCTTAAAACAGCTTCTTTCATATTGAATGGTTTGGTAATATAATCATCTGATCCTTTTTCCAAACCTATGATACGATCAAATTCCTGATCTCTGGCTGACATAAAGATAATTGGCATTTTAGGCCTTTTTTCCTTTATTTCATTAAACAGTTCAAATCCTGAAGCTTTATCTAACATAATATCAATGATCCACAAATGAACATCATCATCCTTATGAAGCAACGCTTCATCATAAGTATAAAATGAACAAACAATATATCCTTCTTTTTCCAGATATGTTTTGACTAAATCATTCAGATTTTTTTCATCATCTATGATATTTATTCTAAATTGCATCCTGATCACCTCATTTCTACTATATATAAAATATTGCCATATAATATGGCAATATTTTGTAATATTATGTGAAATTATCTTTCAATAATAAATCCCTGTTCTCTCATCTTAGAAATGATCTTGTCAACAGACTGTAAACACATTTCATTTGTATTTGCTTCAACCATGACCCTGACGACTGGTTCAGTACCTGATTCTCTAACAAGAACACGTCCTTCATCACCTAACTGAGCTTCAACTTCCTTTATTACCGCCTGTACTCCAGGATCACTTTGCGCTTCTTTTTTATCCCTAACATAAACATTTTTCATTAATTGTGGATAAATACGTACTGGTTCAACCAACTGTGCTAGCGTACGTTTACTTTCAATCATGGCTTCCATGATTTTAAGTGAAGTCAATATACCATCTCCTGTTGTAGCATGTTTAGAAAAAATGATATGTCCTGACTGTTCCCCACCAATACAATGACCGTTTTTCACCATATTTTCATTTACATATTTATCTCCAACAGCGGTTTTTTCATATTTGATTCCAATTTTATCTAATGCCTTATATAAACCAATATTAGACATCACTGTTGTTACAATCGTATCATTTGACAGTTCGCCATGTTCTTTCAGATATTTCCCACAAACATATAAGATCAGATCTCCATCGATCACTCTACCAAATTCATCAACAGCCAGACATCTGTCAGCATCACCATCATAAGCAAAACCAATATCCAAACCTTTTGACTTCACCAGTTCCTGTAACGAACCAATATGTGTCGATCCACAGTTTGTATTAATATTTAATCCATCAGGATGGCTGTGAATCACATATGTTTTTGCCCCTAAAGCATCGAAAACACTTTTTGCCAGATTAGAGCTGGCACCATTAGCACAGTCCAGACCAACACGAATATTTTTAAACGCTCTTGTTGGAATAGACATCAGATATCCTAGATACCTATTTCGACCAACTGAATAATCACTGGCACATCCAATACCATCTTTTGTTGCCAGAGGAATTTCTTCTACCTCACCATCAATATATTTTTCAACCAGTTCTTCAACTTTAGCATCCATTTTATGTCCATTAGAATCAATCAGCTTGATTCCATTATCATAATAAGGATTATGTGAAGCAGAAATCATAATTCCACAGTCAAAACCATCAGTACGAGTAATATATGCCACTGAAGGTGTTGTCGTTACATGCATTAAAGATACATCAGCACCGCTGGCAGTAAGTCCCGCAACTAAAGCGTATTCTAGCATGTAAGAACTTCTTCTTGTATCTTTGCCGATAACAATCTGTGCTTTTTCTTTACCATGTCTAAAATACCATCCAATATAACGTCCGACTTTATAGGCATGTTCTACTGTCAAACCAACGTTAGCTTCTCCTCTAAAACCATCTGTCCCAAAATATTTTCCCATAAAAACTCTCTCCTATTTTCTTATTGTTATGCTTATTTTGTTTGCACTTGCAAAGGCAAACTGCATCATTTTATCATCAAGTTCAACTTCTACCTGAACTTCATGCTTTCCTTTTTCTAATCCTTCAATATCAATTGAAGCATGGATATTTTCTTCTGTCAAGGCATTGATTTTTTCTGCTTTTCCTGATACCTGAATAGCTACCTTAGAAGTATCATTAAATCGCACGTTCGATGCCTCGCCATTTTTGACCTCTATATCAATATCTTCAAAAACTCTGGAAATTGCCGGAACAATTTTCACTGAGCCATCAACCGTATCAAAAGACATTTTATTGACACCTGTTGGTTTGATTAGTTTGAGATTTTTAAAACTCCTGTCTGCCTGCAAATCACTGATATCTATTTTGACTTTGATACTGTCAATATTTTTCAGTTGTGTCTCACTACCATAAATCTTGACTTCCGTTTTTTTAAATTCAACCGTATCTACAGCATATCCTTCTGCCGTATTTCCGGAATATTCAGGCACCAAAGAAACAGTTTTACTGTAATTGCTGACTGAACAGTATGCTTTGACTGTCGAAGGAATGATCTGTACATCCAGTTCCTCACCAGAACGATCAAATGCTTTGATCTTACATTCCTGAGTGAATGAATCCTCCACACTATCCAGATCGATCAAGGCCACTACTTCGTAGATCTTATCAATATTGTCTTGCGATCCTCTTACTTCCACACTTTCATGTTCAATTGAGTCAACAGAAACCGAATATTTTGCATCCAGCTTATCTTCATTAATAAATTTATAACCCAAATCAAAAGTTTTGGTCACTTTCTGAGAAATTGTGACTGTTACTGTCTGTGGTACGATAAATACCTCCAGATTAGAAGGAAAATCACGCGCATTCAGTGTCACTGTCTGCTCTCCTTCTCCTAATCCTGATAAATCAACATACAGGCTGTAATTATTCGACAGTTTTGCTGTATAAATATCGAGTGAACTTCCTACTAAACCGATGCTCGCCGTTTTCGGCAGTCCCGCGACAACAAAATCATCATCCAGTCCTTCTACCTCAATCGGTACCGAGTCAATATAATCCCCTGAAGTCGGACTAGAAAAAATATTATCCACACCACCACTGACTGTAAAGACCAGCACGCCTGCCAGTAACAGTGATAATATTTTAACAGATACCGTAGACTGCAGCATTTTATCTAAAGTTGTATTGATAAAATTCATAATGGTGATAACACCATTAATGATTCGTTCACCTTTTTGTCTTTCCTCACTGTTTTTATGATGAATACTTTTATTTTCATCTTTACTTTTTTCTTTACTGATGACTTTTAAGAAGAAATCTGTTGTAGAATCACGACGTTTATTATTTTTATTCATGATTTTCACCTTCCTCTTCTTCATCTTTAAACCAGTAGAGTTCGTTAACCAGCGAAGCCCTCAATTCTTTTCTAGGAATTTTCTTTAATTTTCCATTGATGGCAAAAGAAATAGTTCCCGTTTCCTCCGAAACGACAATCGTTACTGCATCCGTAACTTCACTGATTCCCAGCGCTGCTCGATGTCTCGCTCCATAAAGAGGAGACAATTCCTGGTTGGTTGGTGGAAAAAAAGCTGCTGCGCAGATAATTTTATCATCTTTAATAATAACAGCACCATCATGTAATGGTGTTCCTTCCCAGAAAATCGTATTAAACAGTTCTGAATTAATATCGGCATTAATTTTTGTTCCAGTATTAATATAATCGATTAATGACTGTCCTCTTTCAAAAGTAATCAAAGCACCCGTCTGTGTTTCTGAAAGCTTTGTCACAGCATCGACAATTTCTTTAAGGATATGCTCTTTCTGGTCATTGGATAAATGATGTTCCAGTTTGGTTCGACCCATCTTTTCCAGCAAAGCTCGAATTTCTGGCTGAAAGATTACGACGATGGCCACAATTCCCCATGTCAGGATCGTATCAACCAGATATCCCATTGTTGACAGTCCTAATATACTTGTCACCAGTTTCAGCATCAGAATAATTAAAACACCTTTAAACAGCTGCATCGTACGCATGTTCTGTTTAAACATGCTTATAACTATATATAATACATACCAGACTAATAGTACATCTAAAATTGTTCTGATAACATTGATCAGTAATGATAAATCAAAATTGATATCAGCTATCATAATATCGCCTACTTTCCTATTAGTATTATACTTGAATACCAGAAAATTATAAAGCATTTCTCATTTGATAAAAAAACAATTTTAAGAAAAATATTTCCTTAAAACTGTTTATTCGATCATCATTTTTTCGATTTCATCGACCAGTCTTTCTAAAATATAGATGACCGGTACCTGGGTTGCCGAGCTGTAAAAAAATTCATTTCTCTCGCTAGGAACATAGTAACACAATGCCTGACCAGCCAGTTTGGCAGCTGTAGAAGAAGCAGTATTGGTTATAACCAGTGTTTTCATTTGCGCATTTTTCATAGACATAAGCTGACGATTCACTTCATCTGTTTCACCCGAAACAGTCAGGACTACTGCTCCCGTATTTTTATCATAGACATTTTGAACGCGCATGCTAAAATCATCAATAACAAATGCTTTTATACCTTTACGATTAAACATATACGCACCAGCTTTTGCTAACGCGCCAGAAATCCCTATGCCAAAAAAATCAATTCATCACAATCCATGAGCATTCTGGCAGCATTTTTCATTTCGTTTTCAAAATCATCATTATCAACCTTATGAAAATAATCCAAAAGATACTCTAAAGTTCTGTCTTTTGTTTTATATTTCTACTGATTAGATAATTTTAATTCTGTTTTAAATTCACCAAAGCCATCAAATCCTACTTTCTTGCAAAAACGAATAAATGATGCTGTTGAAATTGGAATCTCTTGAGCCAGTTCTCTTATCAACATATAAGTTACTTCCAGGCTATTTTACATGATATAATTATAGATTTTCATATCCCGTTCATTCAGTTTTTCAATATTCCCCACTAAACATGATCTATTTCACTCACTTATAAATAATCATATTTTATCATAGATTCATTTATAAAAAAAAGAAGTCTTTTTTTATCAAAACAGTACATTTTACCATTAATTAAAAGAATCTTCATTCAAGATAATAAATAGCATGATATAATATGCATGTTTAAAAGAGGTGATATTATGCCAGCAGGATATGCACACTATATATTCGGGCAAAAAGTTCTCGCCATGTTAGATGAACAACATCAGAACATCATTAATAACCATATTGAGTTATATAACATAGGTATTCATGGTCCAGATATATTATTTTATTACCATGCTTTATCTGATCATCCCATAAAAAAAATGGGTTCAATATTACATCAGAAAGAAGCATTTGAATTTTTTTCAAATGCTAAAAATGTTATCAAAAAACATCACGAAGAAGACTATATTGCTTATATTTATGGTTTTATAACTCATTTTGTTTTAGATCATGCCTGCCATGGTTATATCAGGCAAATGGAACAGCAATATCAAATGACACACAGTGAAATCGAATCAGAATTGGATAGAAAATTGCTTGTCAATCAACATCTAAATCCTTTAAAAACCTGTCTGACCAATCATATTCAAGTCAGTTATGACAATGCGACAATCATTGCACCATTTTTTCAGTTGAAGGAAAAAGATATTTATCAGTCATTAAAATCCCTATTATTCTATCTAGGATGGATCGATGCTCCAGGAAAAGTAAAAAGACATTTTGTTTATTGCTGCATGAAAATTGCTGGAATATATGATGAATATCATGGATTACTAATCAGTTATAAAGAAAATCAAAAATCACAGAAAGATATTTCTTATCTGATTAATTTACTCGAAGAAAGTACTTTTCTCGCCAAAGAACTGATTGAAGAATTTGATAGCAAACCATTAAGTAACATTTATCATCATAATTTTGAATAGGAGATTTTATGAGAAAAAGCAAACTAAGCAAAACCGAAAAATATTGGATATTATATGATGTAGGCAATTCTGCTTTTGTATTGCTGATTGCTACAATCTTACCCATCTATTTTAATTATTTGGCGTCACTCAGTCGTATTAGTGAAGTTGACTATTTGGCTTATTGGGGATATGCCTCATCACTGGCAACTATGATTATCGCCATCATTGGTCCAGTTATCGGTACAATCGCCGATACCAAAGGTTACAAAAAGCCTATCTTTACACTATCCATGATGATAGGTGTTTTAGGCTGTGCCGCACTTTCTGTACCTCAATCATGGATTATATTTTTAGCAGTTTTTGTCATTGCTAAGGTTGGTTATTCTGCCAGTTTAATTATTTATGATTCAATGCTGACAGATATTACCTCCAGCGAACGTATGGATGAAGTTTCCTCTCAAGGATATGCATGGGGATATATTGGCAGTTGTATTCCCTTTCTTATCAGTCTGCTTATCGTTTTATTTTATGAAAATATTCACTTAAGTCTTTCTTTAGCTATGACAATAGCTTTCATCATTAACGCTTTGTGGTGGTTACTGGTAACTATTCCTTTATTGAGAACCTATCAGCAAAAATATTTTGTAAAGCAACATAAACATCCTGTCAAAGAAAGCTTTTTAAGATTAAAAAGAACATTTCAGGACATAAAAAAACATAAAAAAATATTTCTTTTCCTGCTGTCATTCTTTTTTTACATTGATGGTGTCTATACAATTATTGATATGGCAACAGCATATGGCAGTGCATTGGGTTTAGATACTCAAGGTCTTTTATTAGCATTGCTTTTTACACAGATTGTGGCTTTTCCTTTTGCTTTACTATTTGGCCACTTGTCAAAAAAAATATCAACAGCCAAATTACTTCAATTCTGTATCATAGCTTATACATGTATTGCTTTATATGCAATTCAATTGAATACACAATGGGAATTCTGGTTTTTGGCATTGTTTGTAGGTATGTTTCAAGGTGCTATCCAGGCACTGTCAAGATCTTACTTTGCTAAGATTATTCCTCCAGAAAAATCAGGAGAATTTTTTGGAATCTTTGATATCTGTGGTAAGGGAGCTGCTTTTATGGGAACTGCACTGGTCGGTATTCTGGCTCAATTAACCGGTCATATGAATTTGGGTATTGCTGCTATCAGTATCATGTTTTTAACCGGTTTAGTGCTTTTTCAAAAAATAAAATAAAAAATGAGGAGCAATCCCAATGTCATTAAGTTAAGACATTAATACCTAAAAGTCTCTTCAGATAACATACTGAGAGACTTTTTTATTTTTTATCTATTTTCTATTGACAAAGCTTTGAAATCGTGAGGCTATTAATGAATTCTTATCATTCATTAATA
>CASETM010000090.1 GCA_949290865.1 uncultured Bacillota bacterium | reverse complement strand
GGCTCCGACAATCATTCTGGAATGACTGTCAATAATGGCAATCAGATATGTTTTTCGATAGGTACTGTCTTCATCATAGATATAAAAGCCATGGCATGTGTCTGCTTCATATCCATCACACGAATGTGCAAATTCCCAGGTTCTTCTTTCCTTGATCAGTGTTTCACCTTGTCCGTTTCTCAGACCGGCATTTTTTATATAGCGCTGGACAGTATCAACGGAACAGTCTCCCTTGTTCAGCACACCATCCTCGATCATTTTTTCATAGATCATGACACCTGTAATTTTAGGGTATTCTTTAATAAGGCTGGCAATGTATTCTTTGTGTTCATTTTCCAGCTTTCTGGTTCTTCCAAGATCCAGACGATCTTTGGGCATCAGTCCATCAAATCCATATTTTCGATAGATATAAAGCCAGTGTTTGATTGACTCGGCAGAAAATTTTCTTTTTGTGCCATTAGGCCAGTCAATTTCATTTTTAGCGATACGCCTGAAATAGGCGCCTGATGAATCATCAGTAAAAGTTCCTGAAACAACAGGTGCAATCAGTGAAAATTTGGTCTGACCAACCAGTTTTCTGTATTCATAGCTGTCTGTATTTTGTCTGTTCATATATTTTCCTCCTGAACCTGAGTATAAAACAGATGCAATACAGCAACCATTGCCATCTTATTTAATCGTGAAAAAACAAACGAACCTATTTTCGCTGATTAAATAATTTGCGGTCATACTGAAAAAGTGTATGGAGATTCAAATCAAAAAGATCATAGATGATATGACTGAAATCATAAAGGAGATGTATAAAGAAATGCGAATGATACCTGTTTTTCAGGAATGTAAAGATTCTTAAATAGGCATTGTATCTTTTGATCCATCTGTAAAGTGTAGAAGTGGATATTTGAAACATATCACATATATTTTTAACAGTCAGGGAAGTAAAGAATTTTGCAGAAAGAACTTTCAGTATAAAAAACAAAGAAAAAGAGATATGGGGAACAATAATAGAATTTGGAAGAATGGAGTGATAATGGCCATCATTTTTGCAGTATAAAACAGGTATTGTCATCATATCATCATGAACAGTACCATGGAAAGAAACATAATGTCTGGAATAGCTTTGAAAGTAATCAAGCCGAGAAGATTTGCATGAAATATCCTGATGTGTATGAACCAAAGAGGATTCAATATTATTGAGACAATAGGATTCAATCTTTTCAATCTGATTAAATAACGGCTCATTAAAGAAACTGAAATCCTGAAAGTTAAAAGCTGACTTGATATTTAAAGCAAAATCCTGTATCATAATTCCTGTATCATCAGTATCAGCTGACGATTGAAAAGGAACAGTGTTAGAGGGGTGAGATACTTTAACAGGCTGTTTCTTTTCTTTTTCCTTTCGTAATATTCATGAGATGATAATACTACAGATGACAGAAAAAAAACAGATGAAAGTATATGCCGTTATAAAACGCAATTACTTCATCTGTTGTTTATTTTATTTTGCAGTTTTATTCCAAGTCTTTTTGTACTAAATTTGCGGTTTAACACTTGACTAGGGATATATCAAAACGTTCGAGAGTTTTTCTTTATTTTGTTTATGTTTTTTGCCTTACAAGTGTAAAACTCTGTCTTTGATTTCCTGTGTTCTTCCCTGATTCCAGAACTGTGTTCCAATATAACCACAAGTACGTCTGGCAACAGACATCTTGTTTTGATCTTTATTTCCACAGTTCGGACATACCCAGATCAGTTTTCCACTTTCATCTTTTTCAATAACGATTTCACCATCATAGCCACATTCCATGCAGTAATCACTCTTTGTATTTAATTCGGCATACATGATATTTTCATAAATATGTCTCATGACTGCTAAAACCGCATCGATATTGTTTTGCATATCTGGAACTTCTACATAAGAAATCGCTCCTCCCGGTGAAAGTTTCTGGAATTGCGCTTCAAATGTCAGTTTATCAAAAGCGTTAATGTCTTCAGTAACATGTATATGATAACTGTTTGTAATATAGTTTTTATCTGTAACTCCTGGAATTTTTCCAAAACGTTTCTGCAGACATTTTGCAAATTTGTATGTTGTTGATTCGATTGGTGTTCCATATAATGAGAAATCAATATTTGTTTCTGCTTTCCATTTTGCACAGGCATCATTTAAATGCTGCATCACTTCAATCGCAAATGGTGTCGCACTGGCATCAGTATGTGATTTTCCTGTCATATATTTAACACATTCATACAATCCTGCATAGCCTAG
Organism: uncultured Bacillota bacterium; assembly: GCA_949290865.1. Classification (GTDB taxonomy): domain Bacteria; phylum Bacillota_I; class Bacilli_A; order Erysipelotrichales; family Coprobacillaceae; genus Faecalibacillus. The sequence goes on along the minus strand of CASETM010000090.1, from coordinate 74,907 downwards.
TGAAATAGTTGAATATCCACCATATAACAGCTTATCGATCTTTTCTCCTTTTTCTAGACGTGCCAATGCTCCATGTTGCCATAAAATAGGAGCGACATCACTAGGTGTTCCTAACAGTCTGTTATGACGACACATTAAGGCGCGATAGCATAAATCAAGTCTTTCATCAAAAATTTTCCAGAATTTATTCATATCTTTTTTTGATGAGCAGGCTACATCAACCAAATTGATCGTAACAACCCCCTGATTAAAGCGACCGTAGTATTTTGCCTTACCTTCAACATAGTTTTTCGCCTTAGCAATATTACCTAATGTCATCGTACGATCTGGTGTCAGGAACGAACGACATCCCATTGATGGGTAACAGTTTCCTTCCCCATTGGCATTGATCTTTAACTCTTTCATCACTTTTTCTGAAATATAGTCTGGAACCAGTCGTTTTGCTGAACATTTTGCTGAAAGTTCTGTCAGATAATAATAAGGTGTTCCAGGTTCGATATTGTTTTCCTGTAAAGCATAGATCAGTTTTGGGAAAGCTGGTGTAATATAAACACCTTTTTCATTTTTTACACCTTTCATTCTTTGTTTCAGTGTTTCTTCAATGATCATAGCCAGATCGTCCCTTAATCTTCCTTCTGGTACTTCATTTAAATACATAAAGACAGTAATGAATGGTGCCTGTCCGTTTGTTGTCATTAATGTAACAACCTGATACTGAATAGTCTGTACACCTTTGGTAATTTCTTTCTTTAATCTTTCTTCAGCCAAAGCATTTATTTTTTCCTGATTTAATTCTAATCCAATTGCTTCAAATTCTTCTCTTACTTCTTTTCTGAATTTCTGTCTGCTGACATCAACAAATGGAGCCAGATGTGATAATGTAATACTTTGTCCTCCATATTGTGAGCTGGCTACCTGAGCAATGATCTGCGTTGCAACATTGCAGGCAGTTGAAAAACTTTTTGGTTTTTCAATTAAAGTTTCACTGATCACTGTGCCATTTTGCAGCATATCTTCAAGATTAACAAGATCACAGTTATGCATATGCTGTGAAAAATAATCTGCATCATGGAAATGAATCATACCTTCATCATGGGCTTTAACGATATCTTCTGGTAACAGAATTCTTCTAGTTAGATCTTTACTGACTTCTCCAGCCATATAATCTCTTTGAACACTGTTAACAGTCGGATTTTTATTAGAATTTTCTTGCTTAACTTCTTCATTAGCACATTCGATCAAGCTTAAAATCTGTTCATCAGTTGTATTAGACTGACGTGCTAAAGCTCTTTGAAAACGATAAGTGATGTATTTTCTGGCAATAGTAAAAGCATTCAGTTTCATCAGTTCATCTTCTACCAGGTTCTGGATTTCTTCAACACTTAACGCTCTTTTGATTTTTTGACATTTATAAGTAATATTATTGGTAATATTATCTATTTCTTCATCAGATAATCTTTCTGTTTCTACAACTTCATTATTGGCAGCAACAATGGCATTTGTGATCTTAGATGCATCAAATTGCACTTCTGCTCCATTTCTTTTTATAATATTCATTCCCCTTACTTCCTTTCCTTATTTTTTACTTTATGTACATTCATTATATATAATCACAAAAAAAAAAGATAATCATATGATTAATCGATTACGCTTTTTTTTCATGTACCTATTATAAAACAAATTTTCTGAAAAGTATTTGATTTTAGGTATTTAATAAATAAAAAAATTCTCTGAACGAAAAGTCAGAGAACTTAAAGATTTCTAATTTGTTTTTTATACAAATTATATCACATAAAGAATGATACACAGGAAATGCAGTAAAGAGCCAATCAATATCCACAAATGCCAGATACTGTGCATATACCTGACTTTCTTTTGCATAATATAGAAAACAACCCCAACTGTATAAGCTAATCCTCCTAATACCAGCAGCCATATAGCCGTTGCATTCAAAGCCTCTGGCAGCAGATTCACCTTAAAAACAATACACCATCCCATGACCAGATAACAAATTAGTGAAAACTTCTTATTACTTTCAATATCGATTGCATTCAAGGTAATTCCAAGAGCAGTTGCTCCCCATACAATTCCAAAGAGCACCCATGCCCAAAATGGATCATGTTCTCTAATAGAACAAAGCAGAACAGGCGTATATGTCCCTGCAATCAAAACAAAAATACTACAGTGATCCATGATCTGAAAAACTTTCTTAGCCTTTAACCTTGGTGAAAGACCATGATAAATCGAACTCATCGTGTATAACAATATCATTGATATACTGTAAATCATTCCAGAAAACAGACTATATCCATCTTTAGAGAAAACAATACATAATACTAATGCCACAACCCCCATTGCTCCACCAACAATATGACTGATCATATTGAAAAGTTCTTCACCTTTTGTGTAATATGGCAATTTCCTATCATCCAGTTTTGTTCTTTTAATACGCATATTTTTACACCACCTCATTTTACCGTTATATGTGGTTTTTAATACCACTTTTTGTGATTTCATTTGTATTTTAGCAATGTTGCCTATAGCTGTCAAGACATATCTCTTTTTTATTTCTTTCATCTTCTTTTTCCGTTATAATATATAAAGTATAGGAGAAAATATATGAAAAAAATAGCAAAATTTGAAAAAGTTTCTTTTGAACAATTTAAAAAAGATTTCTCAGATGCCTTTCCACAATACAGCGAAAACAACATCCGTTCAATCTATGATTCAATCAATTTACCCAAAAGAGCAACCAAAGGATCTGCCGGCTACGATTTCTTTGCGCCTATAGATTTCACTTTAAAACCGCAAGAAACGATCAAGATTCCTACCGGCATCCGCGTTAAGATCGCTACTGGCTGGGTACTGGCTCTCTATCCTCGTAGTGGTTTAGGCTTCAAATATCGTCTCCAGCTTAATAATACTGTTGGTATTATTGACAGCGATTACTATATGAGTGATAACGAAGGACATATGTTCGTCAAACTGACCAATGACAGTAACGAAAATAAAGATGTTTCATTAAAAGCTGGACAGGGTATGATCCAAGGCATCTTCTTTGAATTTGGTATCGTAGAAGACGATGAAGTCAGTGCCGAAAGAAATGGTGGCTTTGGTTCAACCACAAAATAATTATGTCTACATTGTCAAATGTCATGACAATACCTATTATACTGGCTGGACGACAGATTTAGTACAGCGTATCTCTCGTCATAATTGCGGTACCGGTGCAAAATATACCCGTTCCAGAAGACCAGTAGAGCTTGTTTATTTTGAAACCTTTCAAAATAAATCCGAAGCCCTCAAAAGAGAATATCAGATCAAACAGCTAACAAAAAAACAGAAAGAAAAACTGATTGCTGGAACTGATCAGCAGCTATTAAAAAAATCCCTTTAAGGGATTTTTTCTGTTTGCTTAAGCTGATGAAAGACATCGATCAGCTCTTGATATTTTTTCATAATATAATCAAAATTTTCGATATGATGAGGCAAAGTACACTGACTGCAGTCCTTGATTTTGTCAAGCATCTGATAGTTTCCCCCACACTCTGGTAAAACATATAACGGACAATAACAGAATAGACAATTCAGTTTCTCCGGAGTCATCTCATGACAAGGATAGTACTCACAGCTTTGATGATTAAAAAATTTATAGTTTGCTGACATACACCTGAACCTCAGTATTTTTTATCTCAATACTATCATTTAATGTATAGACCAGCTGTGACATCACATATCTGCCATCATTGATAAAAATTTCAAAAACATGATGATCATAATACAGAACAATATCATACTTTCCATTCAGCACTGGTGAATACACATCGTTACAGACTTTTTCTGCCTGAATCGAAACAGCTTCACGATTGACATGGAGACAGTCATCCTTGATTTCTATATTAAAGCCTCCCAGGTTCATAACACTGTTTTTCTGTAATGACGCGACCAGTTTAAAAGGCTGAACAAAATCGATTTCCCCTGGCAGAGTAAAAAGTTCATCGATCTGTGGCAGTACCCGCTGATAAAGACAGCCATCATGACAGCTTAACTCTCTTGGCATGATCATCATTCCAACCCAGTTTTCTCCTTCCGCTGGTGCACGCATCCTTAACCATGCCAGCATATAACGTTTTTGATCTTTTGACAAAAATGTCTGCGGTGCATAAAAATCCAGACCATAGTCTAAATACTGAGGTGATGAATGATCTTTAATCATCAACGCATTTTCATCAAAATCAATGAACATATACTGGGCATTGCTGCAAGGCTTAGGTGGCATGTCAATATTCTCCGGTGAAAAAATCATGACATACTGATCATCGATTTGAAACAGATCAGGACACTCCCACATTGTTCCTATTTCAGCATGATAGCTGTTTTTATAATAAAAATGTTTAGCATCATCACTTTCATAAAAGAGGACTTTCCCGCAATAATCATTTTCTAAAGGCTTTTTTGTCCCCACGATCATTGCATATTTACCGTCTTTTTTCTTCCAGACTTTTGGATCTCTGGTATCGTAGACGTCTCCACGATACGCTTCTTTAATGACGGGAATGATCTGTTTTTTATTATGTTGATTATCAAAGGTCAATCCATCGTCACTGACAAGCATGACCTGTGAAGCGCAGGCATCTTCTTTTCCGGTTCTAATATGATAATAGTCTGGGTTCTCCTGAAGATATCTGACAGCGGTGTAGTACAGATACATTTTTCCATCAACTTCTATGGCTGAACCAGAAAAGCAGCCGTTACGATCATAATCTTTTGACGGATACAGCGCAATCGGTAAATGCTGATAAGTGATAAAATCTTTTGTGATGGCATGACCCCAATGCATCGTTCCCCAATGACAGGCATAAGGAAAATGCTGGTAAAAAATATGATAATAACCTTTATAATAAATCAATCCATTAGGATCATTGATCCAATGACATGGTGCTGTAAAATGATATTGTGGTTTCATGATTTTCTCCTTTTCTTTTTAATTTTTCTTGGTTTTATGAAAAGTTTCTGTCAATTTTTTTAAAACTCTTTTTCCTGTTCTAGAGATATTATATAATATCAGTAGAAATGGAGGAAATAATAAATATGGGTTTTAGAAAAGATTTTTTATGGGGTGGAGCAGTTGCTGCCCATCAGTTAGAAGGAGGATGGCAGGAAGGTGGCAAAGGTGTCAGTGTTGCTGATGTCATGACTGCTGGATCTAATGGTGTTGCCAGAAGAATTACCGATGGTGTTATCGAAGGAGAAGATTATCCTAATCATGTAGGAATTGATTTCTATCATCACTATAAAGAAGATTTAGCAATGATGGCAGAAATGGGATTTAAAGCTTTCAGAACATCTATTGCCTGGACAAGAATTTTCCCTAATGGCGATGATGAACAGCCAAATGAAGAAGGATTAAAATTCTATGATGACATGTTTGATGAAATGATCAGACTGGGAATTGAACCAGTTATTACTTTATCACATTTTGAAATGCCTTATAATCTGACCGTTAAATACAATGGTTTCATGGACAGAAGATGTATTGATTTCTTCGTTAAATTTGCAAAAGTATGTTTTGAAAGATATAAAGGAAAAGTCAAATACTGGATGACATTCAATGAAATCAACAATCAGGCTGAACTGCATGCCATGGGACCTCATCATCTGATCCAGGAAGGTGCCGTTCGTGTTAAAGAAGGCGATGACATTGAATATATGATGTACAAATCTGCGCATCATGAACTGGTTGCTTCTGCTTTAGCAGTCAAAGCCTGTCATGAAATTGATCCTGATGCCATGGTTGGATGTATGATCGGTATGAATGGTGTTTACCCTGCTACATGCAATCCTGATGATATCTTAAATGCACAGCAGGCTATGCATCAGAAATACTGGTTTGTAGAAGTTCATGCTCGTGGACACTATCCAAGCCACATCTTAAAGAAATTCGAAAGAAAAGGATATGATAACTTTATCCTGCCAGAAGACGAAAAAGCTTTAGCTGAAGGAAAAGTAGATTATATCGGTTTCTCTTATTACATGAGCTTTGCAACAAAATACACTGGCAGATTTGGACGCAGCTTCGATTTTTCTGAAGAAGATTATGTAAAAAATACTTACCTGAAAGCCAGTGACTGGGGATGGCAGATCGACCCAACTGGTTTAAGATGGTGTCTGAACTGGTTCAATGACCGTTTTGAACTGCCAATGATGATCGTTGAAAATGGTTTTGGTGCTTATGACAAGTACATTGACGATAATGATGAATACGTTGTTGATGACCAGTACAGAATTGATTACCTGGCTGCACATATTGCGGCAATGAAAGAAGCCGTTGATTACGATGGTGTTGATCTGTTAGGTTATACGATGTGGGCTCCAATCGATATCGTTTCAGCATCAACTGGTGAATATGATAAACGTTATGGATTCATTTATGTTAACTACAACAACAACCATGAAGGAGATTTCTCTAGAGCAAAGAAAAAATCTTTCTACTGGTATAAACACGTTATTGAAACAAACGGTGAAGAATTATAATAGAAAAAGGACAGCTAACCTGTCCTTTTTTCATAGTCATTTTTTCAATCTTTCATGTTCAGATATTCATACAAACATCAAAGAAAAACATATTATATCAACCAGAGATATTCATATGGTCCTAAAACAATCGGCCCATCAAGTCTTACTTTCTTGCCCTGTAAAAGATCATGCATCTCTACCGGCAAACCAAACCAGTTACATTCCTGTCCATCAATCTTCTGTTCTACCTGAGAGAAATTTGCAAGTACGAGCATCTTATCTTCTTTATGGAAAGCAAATACTGTCTGATTGCTTAATTCAATTGGATAAGAATGAACTAACGAATGAAATTCTTTGTGTTTCTTTCTGACTTTGATCATTTCCTGAATAGCCATAAAGATCTGACCTTCATTTGTTCCTATATCATGTCTTTTCGCTGCTTTTCTCCAGTCAAATGGTGGTCGATGCAGCCAGCGACTGTCACCGGCAATATCAGGGTCTTCTTTATACTGCCAATAATTGATCAAACCGATTTCATCACCACTATACAGTAAAGGAATACCTGTATAAGAAATCATCACCGCATTTAAAAGCTTAATACGTTTAATAGCCAGTTCGCGTTTGTATTCATCTTTTTCTTGAATAGCTTGTTCCAGCCCACATAACGAAGCCATTGTTCCACTATTTCTGGCATCAAGAGTCACCGGATTAAATTCATACAGTTCCCCTATCGCATAACTGCCCGGATATGTTCCTAACATATATTGAATGATGAACTGCTTATGCTGTTCCGGATCAAAACCTAATTCACTGATAATTTCTTTTTCAAAGCCCCAGCCGATATCATCATGACATCTGGCATAATTGATCCATACACCATCTTCTGGTGTACCATAGTCTTTTAACAATGATTTACTCATTAAACGGACATCTTTAGTAGCCAGAGAATTCCATAATAAAACCATCATACTGGCATTATACATAACCTGACATTCTTTTTCTTCTTGCGTTCCAAAATATTTAACGATTTCATGTGGTTCAACAATTGCTTCTCCTAAAAAGATAACTGATGGGCAGACTTCTTCCGCAATCATTTCATACATTCTTAACAGTGTATGAACTTCAGGCAAATTCATTGATGAAGTATGCAGTTTTTTCCACATATAAGGAATGGCATCCATCCTGAAAATATCAATTCCCTTATTCGCTAATGTGACAAATACCTCAGCAATTTTATTAAAAACCTGTGGTGAAGCATAATTCAGATCCCATTGAAATTCATAAAAACGTGTCATGATATATTTATTAATATCAGGATAATAAGTAAAATTTTTAGGAGCAACTTCTGGAAAAATCTCCGTAAGTGTTTTTTCATATTCATCACAGATTTCTTTATTATCAAAGGCAATATACATATCATCATATTCAGGATCTCCAGCTAAAAATTTTTGGGCCCAGATGTGCTCTTTCGCAGTATGATTCAATACAAAATCGATACAAGTTCGTATTCCTTTTTCTTTTAACATAGCAATAACTTTTTCAAATTGTTTCATTGTCCCAAATTTTGCATCAACGTCCAAATAATCAGCTACCGCATAACCTCCGTCGTTATTTCCTTCACGTGATTTTAATAACGGCATAAAATGCACATAAGTTATTCCTAGATCAACTAAATAATCAATTCTTTTTTCAAATCCTTTCAGATTTTTGGAAAATTTATCAACATAAAGCATAATACCAACATTCTTCTGTGACAAATACCATTGATTTCCTTTTTTATCTTGTTTTTTTAGTTCAGCAGATCGTTCCTGTTTCGCTGTTGCAATAATATCTAACAGCTCCTGATATTTTTTATCAACATCATGATAATCACCATACATTTTGTAATAATATTCTCTAAACTTCTCTTTCATTTGCTTTCCTCCTGATTTTCATTATATCTTGTTTATTTACAACAAAAAACTGTAAACAAAAAAATTCTATAGTTTTTCTATAGAATTCAGTATTTCTTTTATTTTTCTGATAACCCCATCATTTTCATTGCTATCAACAACTTCATATGCAATCGTTTTGACTTCATCAACAGCATTTTCCATAGCATAAGCATATTTTACACTCTTTAGCATTTCATAATCATTCATCTCATCACCAAAAGCTGCTGCTTCACTTTTATCAATATTGTACATTTCTAAAAGATAAGTTAATGTCGTTCCTTTATTAACACTTTTATAAAAAATGTCAAACCATACATGTCCTGTTGTTACCAGCTTTAATTTATCATTTAACTGTGCCGCAATAGCTTGAGTACGCTCTAGAATTTTATCATCAAAATGAGCAATTGAAAATTTAAGAATATCATCATCAATATCATCATAACGATCAACAAAAACGACATTCTTCATAAATAGATTGATAAAATCTTTTTTATATTCATATTTTTTAGAAATATAAGCATGATGATCACCAGAAACCACAATCATGCAGTCATCATATTGTTCCAGAATTTTTATTGTTTCCAGATAATCTTCTTTATTGAGAAAATTTTTATACAGACATTTCCCTTGATAAACAACCTTAGTCCCATTTTCACACAAATAAATCAGCTCATCTCTAATTCCAGGTTCAAATTTAGATAACAGCAGTTCATACTGATTTCCTGAAGCAATCATAAAGCGAATATTGTTTTCTTTCAGTTTCTGATAAACTTGCGGGAACTCTTCACTGTATGATTTATCATCTCGCAAAAATGTTCCATCCATATCAGTTGCTATTAATCTTATCATTTCTTTTCTCCTAAATTATCTGATAATATTTCAATGCTTCTGCAATGCCATCATGATCAACCACTTCAGTCACATGATCAGCAGCCGCTTTAACCTTGTCACTAGCATTACCCATAGCTACCCCGATACCGGCATATCTGAGCATATCTATATCATTCCCACCATCACCAAAAGCAATAACTTCATCAACAGTTATCGAAAGGTATTGAGCAATAGATTCAATTCCTTTATCCTTTCCACCATCTTCAGGAATAATATCAGCAAACTGAGGATGCCATCTTGCTGAACGACAATGTGGAAGATGCTGAAACAATTCTGCTTCTTCCTTTTCTTCAATAAAAATCATTAACTGATATGTCTGATGATTACAGGTTCTTTCAACCGTATCTATTTGATTCATCTGATCTTCTTTGCCTTTGTGAAAATCAAGGTAAAGTGGACTTCTTAAATTGACATAGACATAATCTTTTTCAGCAAAAATACAGGAAATCTGCTTTTTGGCAAGATATGGTAATACTTGTCTGATATATTCTTCACGAATGAACTGATTTCTAATAACGTTTCCATCAACAAAACAATACTGACCATTTAAAGCCAAATAACCATCAAAATCAAACTGTTCTAAAACATGATCAATCGTTGTCACTGGTCTTCCTGTCGCAATAAAAACTTTGATTCCTTTTTGTTTCATTTGTTTCAAAGCTTTTAAAGTGCTCTCTGGCATTTGATCCTGACCATGAGGAATCAGCGTACCATCGATATCAAAAAAAGCAGCTTTGATCATTTTTTGACCTTAATCGTGATCACATATTCATCTTCATGATCATCGATATTCTTTGTTAAAGTAATTCCTGTTTTTTCAATCATATCAATAGCCTGATTAATGGTATTGAGAGCAATCTTTACATTCTGCGAGATTGCTTTTTTTGGTTTAGCTTTTTTTGGTTTAGGTGTTTTATTGATCAGTTTTTCTGTTTGCGCAACATTAAGATGCTTTTTTAAAACTTCTTTTAATACATCAACTTGTTTCTCTTTCTCTAATGAAAGCATAGCACGGGCATGTCTTTCAGTAATCTGTTTCTGGTCAACCGCAAAAACAACATCATCACTTAATTTTAACAGTCTTAATTTATTGGCAATCGTTGACTGTTTTTTTCCTACAATCTGTGCCAGTTCATTTTGACTGTAATGATATTCTTTGATCAGAGCCTGATAGGCTTTCGCTTCTTCAATTGGCGATAGATCTTCTCTTTGAATATTTTCAATAATAGCCAAAGTCGAAACTTCCTGATCATTATAATCTTCAACAATACATGATATTTCTTTTAATCCTGCCTGTTTACAGGCACGATACCTTCTTTCTCCAGCAACAATTTCGTATTTCTTATCCTTTTTTCGAACAATAATTGGTTGAATCAAACCATTTTCTTTTATTGAATCAGAAAGTTCGATTATTTTTTCTTCATCAAAAACAGTTCTTGGCTGCTGTTTATTGACAACAATTTTATTAATATCTATATTTTTTAACGATCTTCCAAACATATGATCTCCTTATAATGGCTGTTTTTTTATTTTTGCAAACTGACGAGGATATTTTGCTGGTGTTGGTTTGATTTTATGGATAATGATATTACTACGTTGATCTTCCTCATCAGCTAAAGTAAATTCTACATTTTTCTCAATTTTTCCGCCAAGTATTGTGATTCCTTTTTTTGCTTCCACCAGTTCTTCCCTGGCTTTTCTTCCCTTTAACGAAAGAAAATAACCATCCTTTTTTACCAGAGGCAAACATAATTCATCAAGAACATTCAATCTTGCCACTGCTCTGGCCATGACAATATCTGCCTGTTCACGATGATCTTTAGCATATTCTTCAGCGCGTGCAGCAATTGCCTGACAATCCTTTAATCCTAATTCTTTAAAGAGATGATTTAAAAAGGTAATACGTTTATTCAAAGAATCAACGATCGTGATATTCAGCTGAGGATAGACAATTTTCAAAGGTATAGATGGAAAACCAGCTCCTGCTCCTACATCAATAATTATCTGATTATTGAAATCAAATGAAAAAGCAATAGTTAAAGAATCATAAAAATGCTTAAGATAAACATCTTCCTTAGCAGTAATCGCTGTCAAATTCATTTTCTGATTCCATTCTATCAGTATTTCATAATATTTTTGAAACATATTCATTTGCTGCTGATCAAGGATAATCCCTTTATCTTTTAAACTATTTTGAAATTCTTGTTCTGTCATCTTCTTCTCCATTATTATAATGCTGTTTTAAATATATAAGTAATACGGATATATCGGCTGGATTGATTCCAGAAATACGTGAAGCCTGACCAATCGTTAAGGGTCTAATTTGTGACAGTTTCTGCTTTGCTTCTAAAGCCAGATTATGAACCTCATCATAATTAATATCATCAGGTATCTGTTTTTCTTCCATTTTAATCTGTTTAGCAGCTTGTCTCTTGGCTTTTTCAATATAACCAGCATATTTGATTAAAATCGTAATTCTTCTAATCTGTTCAGCGGACAGTTCTGGTCCGTTGACATAAGAACGGATCATCTCATAAGTGATTTCTGGTCTGGTAATCAGTTCCTTAGCTGAAATACCTTCTTTTAAATGGGATGAACCAACCTGATCAAGTAAATCGTTAATATCATCTTTTGGCGTAAAACGAATCGTGCTTAATCTTTCAATTTCATCATATATCCCTTTCATTTTATCGAGATAGCGCTGATATTCTTCATCATTGACCAAACCACAGTCATGTCCGTAATGATAGAGTCTTTCATCAGCATTATCATGTCTGATCAGCAGACGATATTCGGCACGTGATGTCAGCATACGATAAGGTTCTTTTGTTCCTTTGGTCACCAGATCATCAATCATGACACCAATGTAGGCTTCATCTCTTTTTAAAATCAATGGTTTTTTTCCTTTGATCTTTAAGGTCGCATTAATTCCAGCTATCAGTCCCTGACCAGCTGCTTCTTCATAGCCACTGGTTCCATTGATCTGTCCTGCTGTATAAAGATTAGTCACAATTTTAGTTTCTAAAGTCGGCCACAGCTGTAAAGGATCAATGGCATCGTATTCAATTGCATAGGCATATTTGAGAATTTCGCAGTTTTCTAGTCCTGGAATTGTTCTGATCATCTGTTCCTGAATATCATGTGGCATCGATGTTGAAAAGCCCTGTACATAAATTGTATTCATTTCTTTTGATTCAGGCTCCAGAAAGATCTGATGTTGCGGTTTATCTGAAAATTTTACAACTTTATCTTCAATTGATGGACAGTATCTTGGTCCAACGCCTTTGACAAGCCCACTGTACATGGCACATTTTTCAAGGTTATCATGAATAATCTGATGTGTTTTTTCATTCGTATAAGTCAGATAACAAGGTGTCTGCTGTTCAATTGGAATATACCAATCAGTTGTAAAACTGAAAGCTAATGGCGCATCTGTTCCTGGCTGCAATGTTGTTTTAGAATAATCAACGCTATTGATTTCAACACGTGGTGGTGTTCCGGTTTTCAGTCTTTGAATCGTAAATCCCAATTCTTTCAGCTTTTCTGATAGGAATTTTGATTCTTTCTGCTGATCTGGTCCACTGGCATGCTTAGAATGTCCCACGAGAATTTCTGCTTTTAAATAAGTCCCTGTTGTTAAAATGACCGTTTTTGAAAGATAAGTTCTACCGTCATCCAGCATCACGCCTTTAACTGTTTGATTTTCTACAACAAGATCTTCCACCATTCCTTCAATAAGATCCAGATTTTTCTGCTCTTTAATCACTTTTTGCATATAACGGGGATATGCTTTTTTATCAGCCTGAGCTCTTAGTGACTGAACTCCTGGTCCTTTAGCGGTATTTAACATTTTCATCTGCAAATACGTCTGATCTGCAGTTTTTGACATTTGTCCTCCTAATGCATCTATTTCACGAACGATAATTCCTTTAGCTGGACCACCTATCGAGGTGTTACATGGCATCGAACCAATATTGTCAATATTAGAAGTAATCAGTAACGTTTTGAGATTCATACGAGCTGGCGCTAAACTGGCTTCGATTCCTGCATGACCGCCACCTACTACAATAACATCATACATAAAAACACCCCTTTCAATTCGTTCTTATTGTACTACATCACCACTCCATTTACAAAAGAAAAAAGTCTTCCTCTCTGTGATTATAAAAATATTCTCATTATTTTCTGTTAATTTCTTTTTTGCAAATAAAAAAAGCATATATGACTGCTCATATATGCCCTATCTATTTCCAGAAATTCTTTCCACTACCAACAGAAACAATTTCAAATCTTACATCTTTGGTTGTTGAACCTTTAAAATATTTTCCTGCTTCTGTTCCATTGAAAATATCGATATGGTTCTTTTTGATTGCACCACCTCGATCTACAACTATGCCATATGCAGTAGACTCAATCGAGTAATTATGATTTGTTATTTTAATGATTGTCCCAAACGGAATAGATGGATCAGCTGCCAGACAGTAGTAGCTATTTCCATTATAATAAAGTTTAGCACTATGGCTGCCTTGTACACCACTTGTTGGACTTAACGAAATCCCACTTGCTGATGTCCCGTTTCCACCTTTACAGTCACCACCATAAGTTGTTAGTTTACCTGTAAAATATGCTCCTGGCTGAACTGTTCCAGTCGCAATAATAGTGTCCGTTTTTTCTTTTGTAACAGTACTTGATAATAACTCTTTTTTAGCAACTCTATTGTTTTCATATGTGACCTTCAGCTTATTAACAACTTCTCCATTCTGCCCCTGCTGAACAACCTCAGTAGCAAACAGATGTAATCCTGTTGTATTAATCGTTTGTGACTGAATAGTCTGAATTTCCTCGATTTCAGCTTCTCTGATACGATTAACCTGTAACAGATCATCACTTTGTATAATATATTCCAGTTCTTTATTAACTGTATCTTTTTCATTTAATTCAACATCTAATTCTTCTAAAACATTTTTTACCGTATCCTGTCTAACCAGATAGTCTTTGGTTTCACTGTCTCCATCTTTATAGTGAATAGCAACTGTTTCCTGATAATTATCAATCTGATTTGTTGCTCCTGATGTGATCGTTGTAACCATGACCATCATATAGACTACCATCATAATCATTAACCCCTTCAAACGGGGGTTTGCCTCTTTAAGACTTTTTGTTATTCTGTTCATTAATTTTCCTCCTATTTAATGCCAAAAACTTTTTTAGCATTAAACGTTGTCATTCTTGCAACGTCTTCTATCTCCATGTTCTTTAGCTTCGCTATTTCCTGGGCAATATAAACAACATTTGCAGGCTCATTTAACTTTCCTCGATATGGGTGAGGAGTTAAATAAGGACAGTCAGTTTCAATTAATAAATATTCTAAACTTATTTTTTCTGCCACATCCTTAGGTACCCTAGCATTTTTAAAAGTCACAGGTCCGGCCAAAGAGATATAAAATCCTAGCTTAATAAATCTTTCTGCCATTTGTGCAGACCCACTGTAACAATGCATGACTCCTGGATGTCCATTATTTTTTAACACTTGGTAGGTATCTTCGTACGCATCGCGACAATGAATAACGATAGGTTTGTGATGTTTCTTCGCCAAAAGAATCTGTTTTTGAAAAATATCCATCTGTTTTTCCTTTGGAACATCATCCCAATAATAATCCAGCCCGATTTCGCCAAGTGCTACAACTTTTGGTTCATTTAAATACTCATCTATGATTGCTAAATCATGATCACCTGTTTCTAGACAGTCATTTGGACCAATGCCAACAGCAGCATAAATAAAATCATAAGCTTTTGCCAGTTCCACTGCTTTTTTTGATGATTCCAGATCATAGCCAAAAACAATCATATGATCAACCTGATTGGCGAGTGCTTTTTTAATAAAAGCATCATGTTCAGGATAAAGCTGTTCACTGTTCAAATGACAATGGGTATCAAAGTACATAAAATCACCTCGCCGTGAATATTAACAAAATATCATATGTTTGTCAAATTTCTAAACCCAGAAAAGGAGATGTATAATAATTATTGCCATTTTATCAGCTTTTTTTCATCATTATATTTTTATTTTTTAGGAAATAAACAAATTGGTTTGTGAAAATTTAAATGAAATGACGATAAATACCATATTTATTTTTTAAAGCCGGGCTTTATATTATATGTTCAAAAAAATATTTTATACCTGAATCGCATGATTGTTTTCAAAAAAAGGCAGGAAATTCCTGCCTTTTACTATATTCTTTATAAAAAATGTGCTATTTCTTTTTCCATAAATCCTTGCTCAGTAAGGGCCATCATAGTTGTAAAACCACATTGTTTTATCAGTTTGATTGCTTCTCCATAATAACAATCCAGCATTTCTTTTTGATGACAATCACTGTTTAAACAGATCTTGCCTCCACGGTCATGAATATACTGCAACAAAAGCTGATGTGGATAAGGGGTTTGACGATAACCTCTAGCAATAGCTCCTGTATTTACTTCAAAAATTTTATTTTTAGAAATTCCCAGATCAATGCATTCAAAAGCTATCTTTAAATAGTCAGAATCAGAAAAAGCAATAAATTCTTCATTTTCATTGAACTTTGTCAATAAATCCAAATGACCAATAATATCTACTTCATCCATGTAAATGAGTTTCTTTACTTCTTCAAAATAATTTCTGGCATATGCCAAAAAACTGCCATAATAATCAACAATCTGCTTTGTAATCTGCTTGCTTTCATCAATTGCCAGATAATCTTCCCCAGCCTTAACAAAATGAACGCTTCCTATGACATATTTATATCCTTCTTCTCGAAAAAAACGTTGTCCCAAAACATCCTGTTCTATTCCTAAAAAGATATTAATCTTATCTTTGTATTTTTCTTTTACTGTCAAAACATCATGAATATATTTCTGAGTATTTTTTTCATCCATTGAATAATTATCAATATGACGACAGTTTCCATGACCTGAAAAACCCAGTACACCAAACCCCTTTTCAATAGCTGCCTGTACCATTGCTTCGATAGAATCACTGCCATCACAATATAAAGAATGGGTATGTAAATTCTGCTTGCTCATGTTCTCACTTCCTTTATTTCTATTATATCTAATTCTAACAAATACAAAAACAGGAAAAGACAATTTAATCTTATCTGATCAAATCGTCTAATCTTTAATTGCCAGAATATTATGTGGTTCAATCCCTACATAAACTTCCTGTCCTTTTTCAAATAATGTAAAACTTCTAAAAAGAGCTTCTGATTTAATAATGACATCTTTACAACGTAATGTATATCTTAAAACATTTCCACGTGATATGTAGGAATCTACATGTGCTTTAAAAGCATACATCTGAGGATCGTTAATTTGTTCATTTTGAATAAGAATAGTCTCTGGTCTGATTGCATAATAATTATTTTCAAATATTTTGTCAGGAAAAAGTTTTATTAACTGTTCTTTGCTTAAAATATTATAATGTCCAATAAATTCAGCAGCAAACTTTGAAACTGGATGAGTATAAAGTTCTACTGGATTACCGCTTTGCTCAATAATTCCCTGATTCATCAAATGAATCTTATCAGACATGATCATCGCTTCATCCTGATCATGAGTCACGAAAACCGTTGTAATTTTCAATTCTTTTTGAACACGTTTGATTTTTTCCTGTAACTCACGTCTAAGTTTCGCATCAATTGCACTCAGAGGTTCATCTAATAACAGCACTTTGGGTTCCATAACAATAGCTCTGGCAATAGCTACTCGCTGCTGTTGCCCGCCAGATAACTGATCCGGATATCTTTTTTCTTTCCCTTTCAGATCAACCATTTCAATAACACGTTTAACACGCTCATCTATTTCTTTTTTTGCAACTTTCGAAATTTTCAAACCAAAAGCAATGTTATCTTCTACATTCATATTCTGAAATAGGGAATATTGCTGGAAGACCATACCAATTCCTCTTTTTTGTACAGGAACATTCGTAATATCTTCTCCATCCAGAATAATTTTTCCGGAACTAATCTGCTCTAATCCAGCTAGTGATCTTAATAATGTTGATTTCCCACAGCCACTTGGTCCCAGTAAAGTGACCAATTCACCTTTTTCAATATTTAAATTGATACTTTTTAGAATCTGATTTTCTCCATCATAGCTTTTACATATATCTTTAAATTCTATATAAGACATTATTTTTTCCTCCTTTTGGCAATGGTTTTATTTTGCATGAACAATGTCAATGTTGAAATGATTAATGTTGTAACAAATAAAATCACAATAATAGCACTTGATAACTGTCCAGATTTTGACATTGTCTGATAAAGATATATTCCTGCTGTTCTAAAAGCACTGCCAGCAATCATATTAACAACCACGAAATCAGCAAACAGCATTGTAAAAGCCAATAACATTGTTGATATAATTCCTCTTTTCATCTGAGGAATAACAATTATAAAAAATGCATGAAGTTTTGAGCAACCTAGTACCTGTGCTGCTTCAATAACACATTTAACATTGAGAGCACCTATCGTATTTTTTAAACCTCTAAATGTATACGGTAGTATAATGATACAGTACGCTCCAACAAGAAGAAATAAACGCTGAGATAAAATACCAGGTTTTCCTGAATATAAAGATATAATCCCAACTGCCAGAATAACTCCCTGAATTGCATAAGGAATATTACATAATATTTCAATATACTTTTCTAACTTTGGCATATAAAGTGTCGTTACATATAAAACCAGCAGTAAAGCTACCGTACAGATGCAAACTGGTACAAAAGAAATGATGATTGATCTCAGCAATGAATTAATGAATGCTCCATCAGAAAAAATCTGAGCATAAAAATTCAAAGTAAAACCAGTAGGTAAAATATTCATCCATTCTGTAAAAACCGAATAAAGAAAAGTTAACGCTAATGGGATAATCAAAAACGAAGCAATGATCAAAAGTACAAAACCATCTATAAAATGTGTTTTTAATTTCATCTTACTCCTCCTGATTTTTTCTGAAGTTTATTTGTTACAAGAACAGAAACAACCATTAATGCAATCATGACCAGTGATAAAGCACAGCCAAATTCCTGATTTTGAACAACTTCACCAACAAACTGCTGTGAAATACGAATTGGTAACAACGAGATATTGTTGCTTAATAAAGCATAGGCTGTTCCATATGCTGCCAGAGAATTTGCAAATAAAACAGATATTGTTCCCAATATACTTGGAAGTAAAGAAGGAATAGCAACCTTGAACCAATAATGAAAACTATTTCCACCTAACAGACTGACTGCTTCTTTCCATTCTTTTCTTAATCCCCCAAAAGCTGGCAACATCAACAATGTTCCTAAAGGAATTTGAAAGTAAATATATGTTAGTAATAAACCATTAATGGTGTAAAGATCATAGTTCGCTAAAAAATCAATACCATAGTTTTTTCCAATTAATGTCAAAATTCCTACATTTCCTAAAAGGATCATAAACGCAAAAGCTAATGGCACACCAGCAAAATTGCTAGTAATATTTAATACTGTAGAAAATATATTTCGTACTTTTGTACTGGCATTATATGCTGCTTTTGCTCCTAAAAAAGCAATGAAAATCCCACATAACGCTGAAAAAATAGAAATCCAAACACTATTATAAATAGACTGCTGATACAAACGAGTAGAAAAAATACGAATAAAATGATCTAGTGTAAAACCTCCACCGACTTGCGAAAAACTTTCTATAACTATATTAATTAATGGCAATATTTCAAAAAGCAAAACGAGCACAAAAAAAGGCAATAAAGCAATCAAATAGAATTTATGCATTATTTTCGTTTTCATTTTTGAACTTCACCTCCAACAATTTCATTTTTTGTGTTTTTTGCACCCCTAGCAGAGTGCAAAGTAACGGAGCAATATCTAAAGTCGATAATTTTTTTGTATGATATCCTCCAATAACTGCCTGATCTATAATATAAAGAGCTGTATTACGTTGTAAATCGCTTTTTCCACCATGATATCCTGCATCACTCATTCCATGATCAGAAGCGACAACTATACTATATCCCTGTTGCATCCATGTAGGAATATATGATGATAACAGCTTATCATTTTCAATAACAGCTTCAGCATATTCTTTTGACGCAGCACCATATTTGTGTCCAGCATCATCAATGCCCATAGGGTGAATAACGACAAAATCATAATATTCATTACACATCAATGAAGATGCTAATGAATATAAATGGCTGTCAGGAAAGGCATCATCATAATAAAAGAATCCTTTTGTAATATCAGCATTTCCATCATCGTGATAAATATCTACTGATTTTTCAAATGGTGCAGATATATACAATTCACTTAACCAGTAATATCCTAGTACCAAGCTTTTTCTGTCTTGCTGATGAAGCAGATGAAACAAATGTTCTTGATTCGACAAGCGACAAATTTCATTATTTGTTATCCCATGTTCATAAACAGGCTTACCAGTAAATATTGTTTCATACATAGGACGCGAGGCACTAGGCAGTTCTCCCAGCACCTCATATTTCGCTGCTTTATTGTTTTCACATAAGTGTTCCAAATAACCAAGATGTTCCTTAGCATAATTACTTGCTAATCCGTCCAATAAGACAAATACAGTTTTTTTATTTTGCATAAGCAACAACTTCTTCCTGCCAGGCAGTAGCTAAGTCTTCAACTGACTTGTCCCAAGCTTCCTGATCTTCGATAAAACGTGCATTTTTATACTGTTCATCAGGTAATAATTTTGCTTTAACTTCTTCAGGTAATTCAACATCATCACGAATTGGACGAGCAAATCCTTTAGCCAGGTTAATCTGACCTTCGTCTGATAAAATATATTCTCTAGCTAAAGCTGCTGCATAAGGTCGTTTAGTATATCCATTAATTATCGTACAATATCCACTTTGAATTGCTCCATCTGTTGGTACTGAAACTTCAAAGTTAGCTTTACTGTTATTTTTCATAATTTGTGAACGATATCCTAAAGCGTTATAATCCCAAAGAACTGCGACTTCGATTTCTCCTTTTTCAAGACGTGCTACACTGGCATCACCCATATCTAAACGTCCTTCTTCTGCTAATGTTTTAAAGAAATCCAGTCCAGGCTGAATATTACTTTCATCTCCTCCAAAAGCAATAGAAGCACTTAATAATGCACTTTGAGCCTGAGTTGCTACTGAAACATCACCTACTGTTAATGTATAATCACCATTTAATATATCCTGCCAGCTTGTTGGTGCATCAGCAACCAGATCTTTATTCGTAATAAAGGTCATTGTTCCATAATAACCAATAATCCAGTCTCCATCATCATCTTTAGCCCAATCAGGAATTGAATCCCAATATGATGTTTTATAAGCTAAAGTAATTCCCTGTTCTTCAGCAACTGGTCCAAATGATTGCCCAACATCACCAATATCTTTTGTTGCATCATTTGCTTCATTTTTGAAAATCGCCAATTCTTCTGCACTTGACATATCCGTATCTGAATGTTTGATTCCATATGTTTCTTCAATTTCTTGCCATGTTTCAATCCAATTAGCCCACGTATCAGGCATTCCTACTGATTGAATTTCTCCATCTTCTTTTGCTTTTTCTGTAATTTCTTGAATAGTCAGTGAGTTCAAATCAACTTGTGTTTTGGTACTTTCTTCAGAACATCCTGTTAAAAAACCACCGACCATAAGAGCACATAATCCTGCTTTTAAAAATCTTTTTTTCATTTTTTATATTTCCTCCTTGACGCATCAAGTATAGCATTTCATTTTTTTACAGAAATAGCGATATTATGTAAAGAATTGTAATATAAAAATAATGTTTCGTTGTTTTTGTTAAACTTTAGAAAAGATATTTAAAATTTTTTCATAAAAAAAAGAGGTCATAAAGACCTCGATATTTTATTGTGCAAAATCGAATTCCTGAAACACATTAGAAACTGGTAAATCATTTTCAATACTTTCAATTGTTTTCGCTAACATTGCAGCTGTCGTTACTACTTTCAGTTTATCAAATTTCTTTTCTTCAGGTAAAATAATTGTATCAGTAACAATGACTTCTTTAGCAGCACTGTTTTTCAGTCTGTCAACAGCTGGTCCAGAGAAAACCGGATGTGTACAGGCTACATAAACATTTGTTGCTCCTTTTTCTAACAGCATATCAATTCCAGCAATAATCGTTCCTCCTGTATCGATCATATCATCGACCATGATACATTCTTTTCCTTTAACATCTCCTAAAACCCCCATAATTTCTGCCACATTAGGTTTTGGCCTTCTTTTATCAATGATTGCTACTGGACAATCTAAGGCTACTGCCAATTTTCTAGCACGTGTTGCCCCACCATGATCAGGCGAAACAACGCAAATGTTTTCTAGATTTTTGTTTTTAAAATAATTACAGATCAAAGGCAATGCCTGCATTTCATCAACTGGGATATTGAAGAATCCCTGAATCTGTGCAGCATGTAAATCAATAGTTACTACTCTATTAATACCTGCTGTCGTTAGCAGATCGGCAACCAGTTTCGCAGTGATTGGTTGTCTTGGTTTTGCTTTTCTGTCTTGTCTAGCATAACCAAAATATGGAATAATTGCTGTAATTTCTTTAGCTGATGCTCTTTTTAAGGCATCTGCCAATACCAGGATTTCCATTAAATTTTCAGTTACTGGATTAGATGTAGACTGTACGATAAAAACGTCTTTCCCACGTACAGATTCTCCTAATTCAACTAATATTTCTCCATCTGCAAAATGATGAACAACAGATTTTCCTAATTCACAACCTAAATTATCACAAATATCTTGTGCTAACTTTAATGATGATGATAACGCAAATACTGTAATTTTGTTTTTCATTTTTCTAATCCCCTATTTCCTTACCTTGTTTCTTTTTTCTTCTAAAACCTTACTGTATCCTTCTTTATTGATCTGTCTGCTTCTAGCAATGGCAAAAGCATCTTCATTGACCTGATCAGTAATTGTTGATCCTGCTGCGATAAATGCATTTTTACCAATGGTTACTGGTGCAACCAGGTTAGAATTGCAGCCAACAAATACATCATCTTCTATAATCGTCTGGAATTTATTTTTCCCATCATAATTACTTGTAATCGTTCCACATCCAATATTGACATTTTCACCAACTGTCGCATCACCAATATAGCTTAAATGAGCGGCTTTGCTGCCTTTACCAAATGTTGCTTTTTTCATTTCAACAAAGTTACCCATATGCACATTTTCTAAAATATGACAATGGTTTCTAAGTCTTGCATATGGACCAATATCAACGCCATTTTCAATAACAGAATCAGCGATAACTGAGAATTTAATTTCAACGTTATTCTTAATTTCAACATTATCAAATTCACAGTAAGGTCCAATATGACAACCATTACCAATTACTGTTTTCCCTTTGATGATACATCCTGGTTCAATAGTTGTATCATTACCGATAATAACATCTTTACCAATATAAGTATTGCTCATATCAATGATATTGACACCATTAAGCAAATGTTTTTTATTCACTTTATACTGTAACTGTTTTGTTGCTTCCTGTAATTCAAATTTATCATTAATTCCACCAACTTCTGATAAATCATCAATTTTATAGCCACCAACATTTAAATTCTGTCTGTTCATGATTTCAATAACATCAGTGATATAATATTCATTTTGCGCATTGTTATTTGTAACACTTTCTAAAGCTTTAAATAACGCTTTGTTGTCAAAACAGTATTCACCGACATTCATTTCAGAAATCTTAACCTGTTCTTCATTACAGTCTTTAAATTCAACAATACCTGTCACCTGATCATGATCCCTAATGATACGACCAAACTTCTTATCAAGATCACAGTCGCAGGTCATAACTGTTCCCTGCATATTGTTTTCTTCATGATACTGAATTAATTTCTGTAAAGTTTCTTTTGTAATTAAAGGAGCATCACCGTTTAAAACAATCGTTGTTCCCTCCTTGTCAGCCAAAACATTTCTTGCCTGCATTAATGCATGTCCTGTTCCCAGCTGTTCAGCCTGTAAAACAAATTCTACACCATCAACCAGCTTTTTAACTTCCTCTGCTTTATGACCAACAATAACATAAATACCATCTACACCCATTCCTTTTAACTCATCTACGATATGACAGATCATGGGTTTATATAATACTTCATGGACTACTTTTGGCATGTCAGATTTCATTCTTGTTCCTTTACCTGCTGCCATTACAACCGCATATGTTTTCATTTTCGCACCTCTCTACAGTGCCCATTCTAACAAAATATTACAATAAATTAAAGGAAAATAAATGAATTTTAAATAATTTACCCATTTCCTTCCTTTTTTAACAAATCATCCCGAAAAATTCTTTCTAGATGCAAAAAAAAGGAAATCTATTCAGACTTTCCTTTATTCAATATCTTTGTTTTTCTAACAAAGAAATATTTTCCTTTAAAATACTGATAACCTTTTTCCAGAATTTCCTTATCTCTGGTCATTCCAAAAACACAGGAACCACTTCCTGACATCAAAGCACCATCAAAACCTAAATTCAGCATTTCTTCTTTTATTTTGGCAATTTCTGGAACCATTTCAATAGAAGGCAGTTCTAATGTATTCTGCAGCTGCTCGATGACTTTGTCATAATCATCATCAATAATAGCCTGTTTCATTGTACGACAGTCCTGATGAATGACTTGATTCAGATTCAGACTTTCAAAAGCTCTTCTTGTCGACACTCCTTTTTTTGGTTTTACCAGCAGCAATCTGGATTCAAAAGGAAT
Organism: uncultured Bacillota bacterium; assembly: GCA_949290865.1. Classification (GTDB taxonomy): domain Bacteria; phylum Bacillota_I; class Bacilli_A; order Erysipelotrichales; family Coprobacillaceae; genus Faecalibacillus. The sequence goes on along the minus strand of CASETM010000090.1, from coordinate 50,786 downwards.
ATCGATAAAATCTAATTTTTCACCAATTCCACCAACAAAAGCCATTTTCTCATAAATACAGAAAGGTATATCAGCGCCAACTTCTTTTCCAATATCTGCCATTTGTTTAAGAGACAAGTGCAAATGAAACAGCTGATTCATTGCTTTGATTACCGCGGCACCATCAGCACTTCCTCCTGCCAATCCTGCCTGCATAGGGATATGTTTATAGACAAAAATACTGACTCCTTTAGGAATGTCATATCTGTCAATCAATAATTGTGCAACCTTATACATGATATTTCTTTCGTCATTAGGTACGATTTTGCTGTTTGAATTGATTTCGATGCCCTGATCGATAATGTGAATATATATCAAATCATGAAGCGTAATTGGTGCCATGATCATTTCCAGATCATGATAGCCATCTTCCCTTTTTCTTATAACATCTAGTGCTAGATTGACTTTTGCATATGCTCTCACTTTCATTTTACTTACCTCGGATATAAATTTCTGGCGACACCGCGAGTGTCAATTCCTCCAATACCATTTTGCTTAAACGATGTTTTATCAATAATCTTTTCCAGATCAACATATTCTTTAATATTGGTATTTGCAATCTGTGCTGTGACAATAACCGGATCTAAAGCATGGATATTCTTTCTAGCTGGACTGGATGCAAAATTCGCACCACTGGCCAATAACAGTTCATAATAAGACTGACATGCCCCAGCAAAAATAATCAATGTATCTTTATCAGCTTCATATTCTCTGGCTTTTTTGATTGCCTCAACAAAATCCTTACTGTGCAAATAATCATTCTCGTTTTTTTTCTGGCCGTTTTTTTTCAGAGCATCATGTCCAGTGATGACAAGCAGATTTGGTTTATGTTTTTCCAGTAAAGGAATAATATGTTCTTTTATCTGTTCTTCTTTAAAAGAATAGCCGTAAGCTGTGATACCATAATCTTTATATTTTTCCATGCACACTTTCAGATAATCTTCATCACCATCAATATGCAGAACTGTTCCCTTCAGACTTTTTTCTTTACGAATGACTATATCTGCTGAATTTGCTGCTGGCTGAACAACTTCCAGATCATCTTCTTCACTGTCTGCAATCAGTCTGTATTCTATACCTCTTAAATAATAAATCTGATCTTTGATATCAATAATTTCAAAATAAATATCTTTATTATATTTTTTTCGGCAAACGATATCTCCTATTTTCATATTATCACCATTATATCATATGTTTAGTATAACATCCTGGTGATATCTTTATAATTTTCTAAATTTAACTGTTCACATCGTGAACGGGGATCAATTTCTGCTTTTTTTAATATATCTTCTATATTTTCGTATTCTTTTTTTAAATTGTTATAGATCGTTTTTCTTCTTTGCTGAAATGATAAATTCAGAACTTTATACAAATGCTCATCAAAATCACGATGCAATTCTATTTTAATGATTGCACTGTCAACATGAGGAGCAGGAATAAAAACATTTTTACTGACTGTAAAAAGATACTCTATTGTTCCACGATCCTGAATACTTAATAGCAATGGATTTTTATAATCACTGGTAAACTTTAAAGCAACTTCTTTTTGAATCATAACAACTATTTCATCTATTAAATGACTTTCTGTGACAATTTTCTCAATGATCTGAGAAGTAATATAATAAGGTAAATTGGCAACAACTACAAGACGCTGATACTGATCTTTCAGGCTTTCCATATCTTTCATATCAGCTTTTAAAAAATCTTCAAACACAATTTCCACATCTTCTGTTTTAAAAAATTCATCATACACCGGCTGAAATCGCTGATCTATTTCAAAACTGCGAACATATCCTGCGTATTTAGCCAAAATCTGTGTCAAAGCACCAATTCCAGGACCTATTTCAATAACTGCACACTGTCTGTCAATATGGGCCTGAGCTACTATTTTTTCGACTATTGTTTTATCTATTAAAAAATTCTGACCATATTTTTTTTGTGGAAACAAATTATATTTATCCAGTATATATTGAGTTGTTGATGGTGAAGCTATTTCTTTCATTGTTTCTCCAGTTCCTTTAATATCATATTTTTTGTTATGCCAGTCATATTTAATCGTTTGAATAATGTTTTCACATTTCCATACCCAAGATGAAAGATTTCATAAATCTGTAATCTTTTCTGTTTATTCCCAACGATATCTAATGATAAAAACTCCTGCCAGGTAATGCTTTCCTGAGCAGGAGAAAATGTTACAACATTTTCTAAAGCTTCAATAATAGATTCCTTTCTTGCTTCAGCTATTCCTAATTTCTTTTTCCCAGTGGCATCCTTTTTAGCTACAAAAGCATTTTTGCATCCTTTAATTTCTTCATTGATTCTGTTTCTGATTTTCATTCCTGGATAATCCGGATCTGTCAAAATAATAATTCCTCTGGTCTGACTGACTTTTCTGATCAGCTCAACTGTCTCATCATCAATTGCGAGACCATGAGTTTCAATTGTATCTACATCATACAGTTCTTTTAATAAAGCTGTATCTGTTTTTCCTTCTACAATAATAACTTCATTAATTCTTTTCATTTTACCACATTACCTTTATTACCTGAAATCTATCATCACAACTATAATTAATATATTCTTCCTCTATACCTGCTTTTGTCAAAATATCAAAAACATCATTTGTCTGTGTAAGACGATTCTTAGCATTAGGATAAATATCTTCTGAAAAACGAAGAAGCATTGTTCTGTCCTCTTTATTAACCGCTTTTACAAGTAAAGATATATCGTATTGTTCAAAGTAAAGATTATTTTTTATAAAGTAAGTATTTTGAAGATTTGATGTTGTATTGTACTTTGTTTCCGGTGTATAAAATTTCAGCATATCTTCACTGCTAAACATAAAATATTCATTAAGTACCATCTGATTCTCTTCATCATCGCCCCATGTAGCATCAATATAATAATAATCATTATCGTATTCTATCATATTCCAGGCATGTCTTTGTAATTGGTTATTTTCATCAAAGAAACCACCAACGATCAAACTCGTATTAACACCTATTTCCTGCATTAAATACTGTATCATCTTAGCGTAACCAGTACATACTGTTTCATGATTAAGCATAGAACTGATCAACAGCTGATTATTTTGTGAATTTTCATCATATCTAACATTATTAATAACATATTCATAAATATAATACATTTGTTCATATGTATCTTTTTTAGGCAAATCTGCCAAAATATCTTCTTTTGCTTCTTCTAATTGTTCCCGATATGTTAAAATTTCATCTTTTTCAAAATAATATGTTGGCTTCAAACGGTAATCATCATAAACTGTTTCCATTTCCACATAAAAAAGTTCTGGATGATCATAAATCAATGCTTCATGTACAACTTTTATATCATTGACATCTTTGTTACTGATTTTTCCTTCTTCTTCAATATTAAAAATAATATTATACATTTCCTGATACAATATCTGCTGACGCTCATTTAACTGTTCATAATGATACTTGAAACAAGTATCTTGTTCAAATGGTGCCTGGGTTTCTTCACTGACTTGTTTTTCTTTTTCTTCTGGTATTGAACTATGACTGCATCCTGTACAAAATACTAATAATACTAATAAGATAAATTTTATTTTTTTCATTGTTATCTCCTTTTAAAAAAATAATCTAGCCAAGCTAGATTACTGATGTTTTAATTTGTAATTGAAGTAGTTTATACCAAAGTAAACAATACTTCCTGATAAAAATAATAATACAAGTCCTACACACATAATGATCCTTCTTCCTTTATTAATAATATCATATACTTTTTATATATTTTTTGCAAATACTTTGAATTTATTATGATTTATTCATATTTTATTGATCTCTTAACTTGTTTATTATCAAAAATAGGTATATCATTATATAAAGGTTATTTTAGGGTGGATTTATGATAGCGACAGACAGATTATTTTTATTAGTAGATACTTGCAGTAATATTGATGAAGTCAAAAATTTGTTTCCAGAACTGGATTTTTTAACTTATTTATATACCATATTAGGATATTATAATATCTCGACTTCTAATCTTATTAAAAAACTAGAAATGGATGAACAGGAGTATGATGATATCTTCGCTGGAAAAATAAAACCATCTCGTAATCAAATATTACAGATTACCAAAGCGATTAATCTAGATTTAAAGAAAACAAATTTTCTTTTAACACTCGCTGATAAAACTATTCTTAATCCTAAAGATTCACGTGATAGTCTTATTATTTTTTCAATTAAGAATCACTACAATCTTCAACAGATAAATCTCATCCTGACAAACTGTCATTTACAGAATATATAATATTTATTGCCAGAAATTCATTTCTGGTTTTTATATTAAAAAGGATATACACTAAAGTATATCCTTTTTAATGTTCTTCATTAAGATTTTTAAATGCCGTAGATAACATCAGTTTGATACGATTCAACTGATTAACTTCGCTGGCTCCAGGATCATAGTCTACTGCCACAATATTACTTTGTGGATATTTTTTTCTTAATGCTTTAATAGCACCTTTTCCAGTAACATGATTTGGTAAACATCCAAACGGCTGCATACAAACGATATTTGGTGCACCACTTTCAATCAGTTCAATCATTTCTCCTGTTAAAAACCATCCTTCTCCAGTCTGATTACCTAAAGAAACAATTTCTTTTGCTTTTTCTGCTAAATGATGAATTGATGAAGGAGGGTCAAAACGTTTAGATTTCTTTAACGCTTTTGACATATCTTTTCTTAAGAAATCAATAAAATTAATTGCAAAATTACAGATTTTTTCATTAATTATTGTTTTTTCAAAATGTTTTCTGCCAAAACCAGCATTATAGAAACAGTACTGGAAGAAATCGATAAGATCTGGCATTACAGCTTCGCCACCTTCTCTTTCGATAATATCAACAATCTGATTATTGGCTGTCGGATGGAATTTAACAAGTATTTCTCCAACTAGTCCAACTCTTGGTTTCTTGATATCACGTAATGGCAGTTCATCAAATTCTTTGACAATCTGATAAACATTTTTCTTAAACTCTTTCAGATTGCCATTCGTTACATTTTGCATACAGCGATCAAGCCATGATTTATACAACTGATTAGCACTTTCTGGTACAGCTTCATATGGTCTGACACGATACAGCACACGCATGAACAAATCACCATACATAGCACCAATGATAACTTTTTTAGCCAATGAATATGTAATCTTAAATCCTGGATTTGATTCCAGTCCCTGCAAATTGGCACTGATTACAGGAATTTGTTCCATTCCTGCATCTTTCAAAGCTTTTCTGATAAAACCGATGTAATTGGTGGCACGACATCCCCCACCTGTTTGCGAGATGATCAATGCAGTTTTATTAAGATCATATTTTCCACTGGTTAAAGCTTCCATCATTTGTCCTGCGACTAGGATACTTGGATAGCAGGCATCATTATTAACATATTTTAATCCTGCTTCAACTGCACCTTTATCAACAGATGGTAATACTTTTAAATTATAGCCACTGACCTGCATTGCTTTTTCAACAAACTGAAAATGAATAGGTGACATTTGTGGACATAATATCGTCCAGCCTTCTTCTTTCATCTGTTTTGTAAAAGGAACTTTTACAGGATGATATTTTTTTGATAAATCAATTTCATTTTTTATTTGTTTTTCAATTGTTGATTTCAATGAACGTATACGAATTCTAATTGCACCTAGATTACTTCCTTCATCGATCTTAATCAGTGTATAAATCTTATTTCTGGCGTTAAGTATTTCAGCCACCTGATCGGCTGTTACAGCATCCAGTCCACAGCCAAATGATGTTAATTGAATCAACTGTAAATGTGGCTGTGATGAAACATAGGAAGCAGCATGATACATTCTTGAGTGATATGTCCACTGATCAACAACACGCAGTTCTTTTAATTCCTTATCAAGATGACAAACACTATCTTCTGTCAGTACTGCCATACCTTCACCAGTAATCAGATCAGCAAGGCCATGATTAATTTCTGGATCAATATGATACGGTCTTCCTGATAAAACGATACCTATAATATTTTTTTCTTTAAGATAGGCAACAACTTTTTCTCCTTCTGTCTGAATATCTTTACGACATTTTTCCAATTCTTCATAAGCATGATTCATCGCATTCTTTAATTCCTGATCGCTTATATTAAAGAATTTAAATTCATCTTTTAAATTAGAAAACATTGTTTTTCTGTTATTCAAATCTAAAAACGGATTTCTGAAAATAATCTGTCCATCATTTAAATTATCAACATTATTTCTGATAACTTCTGGATAAGAGGTAACAACAGGACAGTTATAATGATTTCCCTGATATGGGTTTTCTTTTCTTTCATAAGCAACAGATGGATAGAAAATATACTTAATTCCTTTTTCAATCAGACTTTCAATATGCCCATGACTGATCTTTGCTGGATAGCAAACACTTTCTGAAGGAATTGTTTCTATTCCCATTTCATATATCTTTTTACTTGAACGTGGAGATAACACCACTCTAAATCCTAAATCAGTAAATAAAGTATGCCAGAATGGATAATTTTCATACATATTCAAGACACGAGGAATTCCTACCGTTCCACGTTCTGCCTCATTTTCTGGTAATGAACGATAACTAAAAATACGACGGTATTTATAGTCATATAGGTTAGGCAACTGTTTTGATTTTGGTGGCAGATTGGCTCCACGTTCACAACGGTTCCCACTGATATGTTCACTGCCATCATTGAATGTAGAAACTGTTAACATACAATGGTTAGTACATTTCTGACAGTAGCGAATCGTACTTTCATATGTAAATTCTTTCAGCTGTTCTTTAGTAAGTAGCGTTGTTCCCTGTCCCTGATATCTTTCTTTAGCAATCAAAGCAATTCCAAATGCTCCCATCAATCCAGCAATATCTGGTCTGATAGCTTTGATGCCAGTTTCCTGTTCAAATGCTCTTAATACAGATTCATTATAGAAAGTTCCACCCTGTACCAAAACTGCTTTTCCAATACTTTCTGGTGATCTTAATTTGATAACTTTATATAATGCATTTTTAATAACTGAATAAGCCAATCCAGCTGATATATCTTCTATCTTTGCGCCTTCTTTTTGTGCCTGTTTCACTTTTGAATTCATAAAGACCGTACATCTTGAACCCAAATCGATTGGAGCGGTAGATTTTAATGCCAGATTAGCAAACTCAGATACATCATATCCTAAAGATTTCGCAAATGTTTCAATAAATGATCCACATCCTGAAGAACATGCTTCATTAAGCAGAATATCTTTGATAATACCATTTTCTATCTTAATGGCTTTCATATCCTGTCCACCAATATCTAGAATGAATGAAACATCTTCTTTAAAATATTTTGCGGCAGTAAAATGTGAAATTGTTTCTACTTCACTGACATCCAGTTTAAAAGCAGATTTGATCAATGCTTCTCCATAGCCTGTTGATCCGGCATGAACGATCTTAACTCCTTCAGGTAAGACATCGTAAATTTCATTTAAGATTTTGGTCACAACATGTACTGGATTTCCTTCATTAGAAGAATAGTATGTATAAAGAACTGATCCATGATCATCAATCAGGACAGCTTTTGATGTTGTTGATCCGACATCAATTCCTAAAAAAGCTGGTCCCTGATATGTTCTTAAATCTCTTTTCTTTACTTTTGTATTGTAGTGTCTGTTTCTGAATTCAATGCGATCTTCTTCTCTTTCAAACAGCGGTTTTAATGTATCTGTTTCATCACTTAATCCATCTTTTAATGATGCCAGAACTGATAAAATATAATCTATCGTTGTCACCTTAATTTTATTGTCACGAGATAACAGACAGGCTCCCATAGCGACAAACAGCTGAGAATTTTCTGGGAAGATAATTTCTTCATCTGTTAAATGCAATGTTCTGATAAAACATGCTCTTAACTGATCAAGAAAATATAATGGTCCCCCTAAAAAAGCAACTTTTCCACGAATTGGTTTTCCGCATGCCAGCCCACTGATAGTCTGATTGACGACTGCCTGAAAAATAGACATAGCAATATCTTCTCGAGCTGCTCCTTCATTAATCAACGGTTGAATATCTGTTTTCGCAAATACCCCACAACGTGACGCAATCGGATAAATTGTTTCATATGTCTTAGCCAATTCATTAAGTCCTGCTGCATCCGTCTGTAACAACGTCGCCATCTGATCAATAAATGCCCCAGTTCCACCAGCACATGTTCCATTCATTCTTTGTTCCAGTGATGATTCAAAATAGGTGATTTTGGCATCTTCACCACCAAGCTCAATGGCAACATCACATTCTGGTATATATGTTTCTACTGTTTTTGTACAGGCAATAACTTCCTGAACAAATTCTATATTTAGATATTTTGATAATGACAGTCCCCCTGATCCGGTCATGACAACCTTTAATGTCAGATTACCAAATTTTTCTTTAACTTCTGTAATGAGTTTTTCCATGGCTGGTTTGATATCAGAAAAGTGTCTTGTATATTTTGAATAGATACAATGATGATCATTATCTTCTACATATATTTTTATTGTTGTACTGCCAACATCTATCCCCATATAATATAATTTATCCATTGCTATTTTCCTCCAGTAAATTATTGATCATCTTATTCATCGTTTTTCTGAAGTTTTCAACTTCTTTTTGATTAATACCTTTTAACATTCTGTTTTCCAGCTGAATGACATGCTCTTCAAGTGCATTAACAACATCGCTTGCTTTTTCTGTAGGTACCAGCAATTTTAATCTGGCATCACTTTCAACTGCTTCTTTATTTAAATATCCTTTCTTTTCTAATGTCGAAATCAGTCCCGTAGCGGTTGATCGACGAATATTCAGATACTTTTCAATATCTCTTTGACAGACATTCTGATGCTGACAAAGATAAATCAGGATCAGTCCCTGCGGACCAGTCAACTTATCCTGTGATTTATTAAGACTTTGCAAATAACGACTAATATATTTTGATAAAAATCTAACTTCTAATCCAATATTATTATTCATTGTAGCCTCCTTTTTGTTAGGATGCTAACATTATAATACTTTGTTGGATTATGTCAAATTTTATGCAAAAAAAAATAAAATTATTGATTACTCAATAATTTTATTCAAATAATGCCCTACCAATTCTTACAAAAGTTGAACCTTCTTCTAAAGCAATCTTATAATCCTGTGACATTCCCATTGATAAAATATCTATTTTATATTCTGAATATTTTTGCTGCAGGTCATTTAATAGTTCTCTTGTTTTCTGAAAATAAATTCTCGTTTCATCAGGATCAATATTTGGTGCCATCATCATTAGGCCTCGCATCTGAACATGAGGACACTGTTGAATCAATGACATGGCATCATCGATATCCTTAACATCAATCCCCTGTTTGGATTCTTCTTCAGCAATATTGACCTCAATTAAAATATCAATTTCTCGATCAATTTTATTTGCCTGTTTTTCAATTTCTTTAATCAGTTTTAATGTATTTACAGAATGGATCAGATCAACTTTATCAATAATATATTTCACCTTATTACTTTGCAGTGTACCAATGAAATGCCAATGACCTTTTCCATGATATTGTTCATATTTTTCTAAAAAGGCCTGTACTCTGTTTTCACCAAAGTACTGAACACCCAACTGTTCCAGTTTTTCAATTTCTTTTTCATCAACATATTTTGTTGCTGCAACCAAATGATCACTGCCTACTTCATTTAAAATTTCTTTTACTGCTTTTTCATTAACTATCATACTCAACACCTGTCTTTCTTCTAGTATTTTATCCTATTTTTATTTTATTGTATATACTGATTTATTTAATTCATTTTTAAAAAGTTTCATTAAGATTGGTGCACATAATAAATAGAAAACAAAATTACCAACAGCATGAAAAGTATCAAAAAGCAATCCCGCCAAATAATAGACAATATATAAACTAAAACCACCAATCATCAACTGTTCCAAAGAAACAATGATACCAAACACATAACCCATCAAAAAAGCAAATACAGCCATAACCAGAATATGTGGTTCTTTTCCTCTTTTTCTTATGATACCAACAAAAGCATCCGTTAATAAGCAGATAGTCACCCAGGCCAGGATTTGAAAGAAAGTCCATGTTCCCATACCTAAAAACAGATTAGACACAATTGTTGTGACAACTGCCAGTTTCACACCAAACGCCAAGCCAAACAACATTACAGAAATAATAATGATCGATGTGACTGGTTTGAAATTTGGTAAAAACTGCAGATAAATACGTGAAGCAATATTAACTGCTGCCAGGATACTGATCAAAGCAATTTCTTTTACTTTTGTCATTTCTATCATTTTTTACCTCTAATATAGATATTTCCATTCTATTCTATCTGTGGACTTTAATGTTTGTTCTCCAGCTCCTAAACCAACAGGTTTTCCATTAATTGTATAAACCCAGCCATTATTAGAATTTCCTCCATAATTAGCAGCTTTTAATCCACCAATATTATAAACGTAAATTCCATATTCTCCATTTTCAGCTCCTAATTCTATATTATTTTGATGAGTTACCTTTTCTAATACATCATAAACTGTTTGTCCATCATAAATTGATATATTTGTTTGAAGAAGATAGTTTCCTTTGCCCTTAATATTCATATTATAAATTATTGTTTCTTCAGATTGCTGATTATTATTCTGTGATTCCTGTACTGTCTGTTGTGTTGTATTAGTATCATCAGTTTGCTGTTGTGTATTATTGTTTTTCTGTTTTTGTTTTGTTGTATTTTCTTGTGAAGTATCAGTTATTGAAGTATTATTATTTTCTTCTTTTTTTGTTTCATTTATTTCAGACTCACTACTTTGTTGTTCTGTATTTGCATCTTTTTCTTTTGAATTTGTCGTCGCAGTTTTTTCTTCTTTATTTATTGTACTTGAACTATTAATCTGATCAGAAAAAATAGTCTGTTTAATTCCAACCGTTACGATAAATACAAAACAAATACTCAAAAATACAATTAAATACTTTCTTGTTTTATTCATTATCCTAACTCCTATAGAAAAAGCACATAAAAAATTATGTATTTCTTATAATACTGATTTTTTTCGTAATAAATAAATAATACTCATTCCTGAAATTATAACAGCACTTACATATAATAAAATATTAGTTTGATCTGATGTATCAACAGATTGAATAGCACTATTTTGCATGGCTGTAACAAATTGATCTTTATATTCATCACCACATAAACTGCATTTATGTAATGTATAACCTTGATTATTTACAGTTGGATTGACAACAGTTGTAACATATTGATGGTCAAGCTGTTTTAATACAGTTGTTTCCTGATGACCACAAATCATACATTCCCTAATTTCTTTTCCATCTTGATAACATGTTGCATCGTCACGACTTACAACTGTATAAACATGATCACCATTTTTAATAAATTCTTTAAAATAATATAATGATATAGCTGCATCTTTTGTAGAATATTCACTTACATTTTGATTATCTTTATAACCAAATAATCCAGAATTTTCTGTTTCAAAATTTTGAATTAGTAATGAATATATTCTGTATGACTGATTTACATCTCCTATGGCTGAAAATGCCATCATTGCATAGGCAGTTGAATCAGAATTGACATAATTTGTATACATTTCCTCACCAATAAAACCATTTTCTTTTTCATAGTTTAAAATTATTTTTTTGGCATCAGTTACATATTGAGCATAATTATCTTTTACTGTTAAAAGTGAAGTTAAAAACATACTTGTATTATCACAAGAATAACCAAAATTATCCATTCCTTTTCCAAATGTATAATACCCCTCAATAAATTGATCAGTAATTTTAATTTTATATTCAGGATTTGCAGCTTCAATAGCTAAACGATAATAATATGGATTTGCACTAGCTATAGAAAAATCAACATTTTCAAAGGTGTTGACAATATTATATCCTTCAAAATTTTCTGGATTGACTTCTAATTCTTTTAAAACCAAAATTACTGCTCCGTAAAGTCCTAAATCGTTTTCATTTTCATTACCATAGAATGTTGCTACAATTTTTCCATTGTATTTATTTAAATGATCCTTTAAATCATTTAAATAATCTTTTTTTAATTGATCATTGATGTCTGCTCCAGATCTTATGTAATTTAAAAAATCAGATGATGAACTAACAGTAAATGATTGTCCTCCATAAACATATTCTCCAGCATTTTTTAACTTTCTTTCTACTTCCTGTAAAAATTCTTCATGTGTCTGTTGTTTAGCTTGAACAATACCTATTGATGAAAAACTCATCATCACAGCAATTGTACATACAAGCAAACTGCTAACTAATTTTTTCATATTCCTTTCCCCTTTCAAATCAAATAACTCCCAAATAAAAACTGGGCGCAGTTATCCCAGTTATATATCTAGAAGAACTACTTTATACTCCGTAAAGTCTATTCTTAGATACAGGCAAGTATTCCGGCTCTGCTTCCTCGTTTAAGCGTCTTCCCAGTTTCCCAGTGACATTGTCGCTTATTCTCCACATTACGGCTGCGGGACAGCTCAGGTTTTTCACCTGATTCCTTTTTCATTTATATATGATATATATAAAACCTGTAAATATTATTCAATTTTACTTTGTACAACGGTATTATAATACAGTTTACAAACAAAAAAAAGATAAGGATGGACTCCTTATCTTATTTTTGTTCCATTTGGCAGATTTTGAATTGAAACAACTTCAATATCTTTTTTGTCTCCTCCAGCTAAGATCATACCTTGTGATTCAACACCTCTTAATTTTGCTGGTTTCAAATTTGAAACAACAATAACTTTTTTGCCAACGAATTCTTCAGGTTTGTAAGCATCAGCGATACCACTGACGATCTGTCTTGTTTCATTTCCCAAATCAATCTGACTGACTAAAAGTTTATTGGCATTTGGATGTTTTTCACATTTAATAACTGTCCCAACTGTCAGTTCTACTTTTGCAAAATCATCGATCGTGATTTCTTCTTTCTTTTCTTCTACGACTTTCTTAGCTGCTTTTACAGAAGCTTTCTGTTTTTCTTCAATAACCGCAACTTTCTTGGCAATCTCTTTTGGATCTAATCTGGCAAACAGCATTTCAGGTTTTTCAGTTACTTTAGTTCCAGAAGTATACTGTCCAAATTCTTTCAAGCTGTCCAGATCTCTTTTATCTGTATTGATCTGATCCAGTATTTTTGTTGATGTTGATGGAATATATGGATACAGCATAACTGCTGAAAAACGAATAGCTTCAATCAGATTATATAATACTGTTGCTAAACGATCTTTTTTGCTTTCATCTTTTGCCAGTACCCATGGCATCGTTTCATCAATATATTTATTTGTTCTTCTTAACAGAGTAAAGATTTCATCTAATGCATTAGCTGCTTTGAACTCATCCATTTTGGCAATGGCTTTTCCAGGCATTGCCAAAGCAACAGTTTTTAATTCATCATCAACGTCTTCATTGACATTTTTATTTTCTACAATCCCATTAAAATATTTATTAGACATAGCAATCGTTCTGTTAACAAGATTACCAAGAATATTGGCAAGATCACTGTTGATTCTTTCTACCAGCAGATCCCATGTGATGCTTCCATCATTATCATATGGAATTTCATGTAAAACAAAATATCTAACTGCATCTACACCAAATATATCAACAAGATCATCAGCATAAATGACATTCCCTTTTGATTTAGACATCTTACCTTCTCCCTGAAGCAGCCAAGGATGACCAAATACTTGTTTTGGTAAAGGAATATCTAACGCCATCAACATAATTGGCCAGTAAATCGTATGGAATCTGACAATATCTTTACCAATCAAATGTAAATCAGCAGGCCAGAATTTTTTATAAAGTTCACCATGATTTCCATCTGCATCGTAACCTAAACCAGTAATATAGTTAGTTAAGGCATCAATCCACACATATACAACGTGTTTTGGATCAAAATCAACAGGTATAGACCATTTAAATGATGTACGTGATACACATAAATCCTGTAATCCTGGTTTCAGGAAATTATTCATCATTTCATTTTTACGCGATACTGGTTGAATAAATTCAGGATGTTCTTCAATATGCTTAATTAGCCTATCCTGATATTTTGACAGTTTAAAGAAATAAGCTTCTTCTTTGGCATCATGAACTTCACCACCACAGTCTGGACATTTTCCATCGACCAATTGCGATTCAGTAAAGAATGATTCGCAGGCAGTACAGTATTTTCCTTCATAATGTCCTAAATAAATATCACCTTTATCATATAGTTTTTTAAAGATTTTCTGAACCTGTTTTTCATGATACGGTTCTGTTGTTCTTATGAATTTATCATATGAGGTATCCATCATATCCCAGATGTTTTTTACAATACCTGCCACATGATCAACATATTCTTTTGGTTCTACTCCAGCTTCTTTAGCCTTAATTTCTATTTTCTGCCCATGTTCATCTGTACCAGTCTGAAAGTAAACGTTGTATCCTTCCTGTCTTTTAAATCTGGCAATAGCGTCAGCCAGAATGATTTCATATGTGTTTCCAATATGAGGCTTACCAGATGTATAGGTAATCGCTGTAGTTAAATAATAATCTTTTTCGTTTTTCATATTTACCCTCCTTAAAATAAAAAAAGTCCTTATAAAAGGACGAATGATCGCGGTACCACCTTTTTTACACATGTTTGTGTCACTCAAAACTTTAACGCAGTTAACGTCTATTTCTAACTATTCAAAATAGCAGCTCATGGCCCATCACTCAAAGTTCCGTATACTGATTTTCACCATCCATCAGCTCTCTAAATACTTTCCTCTGACATTTTCCAATCTTTGCTTTTTTTATTCTTTTTTACTTTATCAAACCTGTTTTGTCTTGTCAATGTTTCATGTGAAACATTATCTGTTAAAAAAAATGATACAGATCAAAATCTGTACCATTTATTTATAATCTCTATGACCTCTATATTTGAGCAAATCTGAAACTGTAACAAACTGATAGCCATCTGCATCCAGCTTTTCTAACGCCATTTCCAAACCTTTGACTGAATTAGCGTGAATGTCATGGATCAATACGATATTTCCATCACCAGTCCCAGCTTTTGTATCGCGAATAATATTGTCACATATCGTTTGTGCTCCATCGTCTTTTTTACTGTAACGCCAGTCTTCAGTATCTCCGTCCCATAAAATCATAGTCAAATCGTACGACTGAAAAGCATTTTTAACATTATCATTTCTTAAGCCATATGGTGGTCTAACCAGTGTTGGTTCACTACCTGTGATATTAAAACATGTATTCTGAGTATTTCTGATTTCTTCATCAAGTTTATCAGCATCCAGTTTTGTTAGCTGGGCATGTGAATAGGTATGACTACCAATTTCATGACCTCTTTCATAAACATCTTTAACAACATCAGGATTTTTTGCCATTTTTTCACCCAGTTCAAAAAAGGTTCCTCTTCCTCCATATTTTTCAAAAGCTGTCATCGCCTGATCAGTTAAAGTTTTATGTGGTCCATCATCTAATGTGATAGCAACCATTTTCTTATTATTATCAACCTTCATATATTTAGGTGCTTTAACATCTAATGGAACATTTGATGGAATGTTTTTGTTTGCAAGTTTTATATAATCTTTATTTGCCTCATATTCAATCGTTATACCATTTTTCATATTATCTTCTGGATAATATGTAAAGCTTTTTTCACCAACTTTGATATTAACTGAATTTTTATCATACTGTTCAATCCCCAGATTTTTAAACATGTCACTGTATTTGCCATGTAAACAGTCTTTTAAAGAAATCAATGTTTTTGTTTCCTGATTATATGTCATGACTTTTTTGAAATTAGTTTCTTTTTCAGTTTTTTCATCAACACGTTTAAAATCATATTCAATAACTACATACTGTTTAAAGATATAATCACACGCATAATCCATATATAAAATATCTTTCTGATCTTTTTTCTTTTTCTCTTGCTTGATCAGATCATTATAAGTTTCTTTAACAATTGTATTCAATGTTTTATCTTTAAATTTAGGATAAAATACTGATATATAAAAATTATCATTGTCTTCACTATAATTTTCTACTTCACCATATTTTTTATTTGTTTCCTGATAGGTTTTGTAGGCTTCATATGGATCCTTTTTAAAAAATAGAAAATAGAGTCCAGCGATGACAATTACAACTGATAATACTGCGCAAATTACTGGTATGATTTTTATTTTGTATCTTTTTTTATGTTTATAAATATACATATTTTCACCTCACCCATAATATAACACAATTCGACTGCGTTTCCTATTTTATTTACCTTAATTTATATAAAGGTTTCACGTGAAACAAAAGAATATCATTATTCAGAATGATATTCTTTATAAACAGCATTTTTATTCATATGTCGTTCTTTTGCAACTTCTTTGATAGCATCTTTTGCTGACATTCCCTTTTCAATAAAATAATCAACATCTTCTTTGATTGTATTTGTAAATATCACTTCTTCATTCTCACTTTTGTCATTACCCTCAACAACAATAACCATTTCGCCTTTTAGTTCATCAGTGATTCCAATAATTTCAGCAACAGTTCCTCTGATAATTTCTTCATGTTTCTTAGTTAATTCTCGACATAAAGCAATATGTCGGTTTCCTAAAATATCATACATTAAAGTTAATGTCTTTTTTATACGATGAGGTGATTCATAGAAAACAATAGTTTCTTTATAATTCTTTAGATTTTCAAGTTCCTTCTTTTTCTTTTTATCACTATGATCTAAAAAACCATAAAAAAGGAAAGGCTGAGGCGCAATACCAGAAACGACCAAAGCATCCAGGCAGGCATTACACCCAGATATTGGGACAACATTAATATGATTTTCAATAGCTTGAACAACCAGTTCATATCCTGGATCAGAAATAGCTGGATATCCTGCATCACTCACCAGTGCAATATCATTTCCACTATTAAGCATATCAGTAATTTTAGGAATTGACTGATGAATATTGTGTTCATGATGCGAAATGAGTTTCGTTGAAATATGAAAATGATTTAACAGTTTAATTGTGTTTCTCGTATCTTCCGCAGCAATATACTGAACTTTATTTAAAATATTAATGGCACGATATGTTATTTCTTCTAGATTTCCTATTGGTGTTGCGACGAGATACAAAGTTGGCTGACTATTTTCAAAACTTTTTTGTCTATTCATCGATCTTTTCTCCAAACATTTTTTTTACTTCGTTACTGTAACTCCCATCATCATTATGAGCATATAACGGTGGTTCTATTTTTATACCCTTTTTTCCTTTATATAAACCTTCCACCAGCAGAACATGAGAATCTTTATGCATTTTTGGATAAACAAATCTGATACGTTTTGGTTCAATATCATATTTCTGCATGTAATTTAAGATATCCAGCATGCGGTCAGGACGATGAACTATAGCCAGCCTTCCTTTATTATCAAGAATTTTTGCTGCTGAAGAGATAATTCTTTCCAGATCAATCTTGATTTCATGTCTGGCAATTGTCAGATACTCATTATCATTAAGATTGCTTTTTTCGCCTACTTTAAAGAAAGGAGGATTACAGACAACCAGCTGGACCTTATCCATAGTCTTAACACAGTCGTTGATATCACCATGAATAATTTCAATCTGCTGTTCCAGATGATTTAACTTTACATTTTTCTGTGCCAGTTCAACAGCTTCTTCCTGAATTTCAATACCAATAATTTTTTTATCAGTCCGTCTTGACAGCAATAAAGGTATAGCAGCATTATTGGTACCAAAATCAACAATTGTTTTCACATCTTTATTAATTGTACAAAAATGGGCTAATAAAACAGTATCCAAAGAAAAGTTAAACATATCTTTTCTTTGGATAATTTTCAGATTATTGTAAGCTAACAAATAATTAATGACTTCTTTGCTGCTTTCCATTTTTTTTACCAGCTGAATTTGATTTATCAAATTCAATTTCATTTAAATTAACAAATATCAGTCCATTATTGTATTCTATTTTAACAAGATCACTTGTGATATTTAAACCTAAGACCTTAACTTCTTTACCTTCATATTTAACTTTTGAACCAATTTTAGGAAATCTCATTTTTTCTTGAGAATATATATCATCTTCATATTTAAGGCAGCACATCAGTCTGCCACAGGCTCCGGAAATCTTTTCAATGTTGATGGCCAGCATCTGATTTTTAGCCATATTGATCGATACCCCATTGAATTCACCAAACATCGTTGAACAGCATAGTGGCAAACCACATGTTCCAATTCCGCCAACAACCTTGGCCTTATCTCTTGGCCCGATCTGTCTTAATTCGATTCGGCATTTAAAAACAGTTGCCAGTTCTTTCAAAAGTTCTCTGAAATCAACACGATCATCAGCAGTGTACATAAAAATGATTTTCATTTTATCTAATGTATATTCACAGCTTGTCAGTTTCATTTTCACATCATAGCGAGATACGATTTCTTTACATGTAACCAGTGCTTTTTGAGCATCAATCAGATTTTTTTCATAATTTTCAATATCTTTTTTTGTTGCTTTTCTCAAGATAGGCTTAAGCTCAGTGTCTAAATTAAATTCTTCTATATTTTTCAAAGACTGTGATATCTCACCTAATTCTAAACCCCTGGCAGTTTCTATTACGACCTGATCTCCTTTTTCTAAATAAAGATCAGTAGAAAAATAATAAACTTTTCCAGCACTTTTAAATTTAACGCTTGCAAGTTTCATTTCTTCCATAAATACACCCTTTCTATAATCTATACATCATACTATCCATCAGTAATGGTATATTAGCGTTATAATCTATTAAATTTAACGTATCTAAGATTAATTCTGTTTTTCTTATAATATCATCATTATCATACTGAAATGACTGGAATTTTTCAACATGATTAACAAATAAAGCTTTCTGATTATGTTTCACGTGAAACAAATCTTTTAAAGCAATGATCAGCATATTTAGAAACAGTTTTATATCTTCTTTATTATTATGATTTTTCATTAAATGAATCTGTGTGTTAATGATAAGATTTTCTCTGTTTGAAAATAAATCATCAATAAAGTTAAGTACTTCTACTTTAATATCAGTGAAATTATCCATATCTACTTCTAAGATTGTATCTATATCATTCCACAAAGCTGTAAGGATATTGCTGTTTTCTTCATCAATATCCTGCTGCATAAGCCTTTGTTTAAGATCAGCAGCTCTATTAGGTCTAATATCAATAACCTGACAGCGAGAAATAATAGTTGGCAAGACTTTGTTCATGTTCTGAGTCGTAAATATGGCATAAATGCCATCAATTGGTTCTTCTAAAATTTTTAACAGAGAATTCATTGCTTCTTTCGTGGCATTTTCTATATGTCTAATAATATATATTTTATTCTTACCTTCTATCGCTGATTTTTTAAATGTAGACTGAATATATTCAATATGATTTTTTTTGATTGATTCATCAAGTCCGTCAATTTCAATAATATCAGCAAACTGATGATGCTGAACTTTCTGACAGCTGATGCATGTTTCACAGGCAATGGTCTGATCACATAACAAGGACATTGTTAAAAATTCTAATGGTTTTTCTGTGTTTTTCCCATTTAACAGAAAAGCATGAGGAATCTTATGTTGTTGAAATTCATTAAAAATAATATGATAAAATAATGGTTGACTTTCTTTTAATTCGTCTTTTAACATAATACCTTTTTTATTTCTTTCATGGCCGCTTCAACAACATGATCTACATCCTGACTGGCATCAATTTTAACAATACGATCTGCATATTTCTGACAGATCTGCAGATAGCCATCATAAACCATTTTGTGAAAATCCTGGGAAGCTTCATCCATTCGATCAGATACCCGCTCATTCTTTCTGATACGCTGCAGCCCCAGCTGATAGTCAATATCAAAGAATATGGTTTTATCAGGCATGATATCTTCAATAGCAAACAGATTGATGGCATAAACCTTATCAATACCCAGCTGTCTACCTACTCCCTGATAAGCCAGTGAACTGTCAACAAAACGGTCACAAATAACAATATAACCCTGCTGTAAAGCTGGCAGCACTTTTTCAACAAGATGCTGTCTTCTCGCTGCTGCATAAAGCAGTGCTTCTGTTTTGGCATCCATCGCCGTATTTTTTTTATCAAGAATCACATTTCTGATCTGTTCAGCAATATCAACACCGCCTGGTTCTCTGGTCAGCATGACTTTATAACCCTGCTGCTGTAGCAGCTGCACAATTTTCAGCGATACGGTTGTTTTTCCACTGCCATCTGGACCTTCCAATGTAATAAATTTTCCTTTCATCAAACCACTCCTCTAGTTTTATATTATAACGAATTTTGTTGAGATTATAAAGCAAAAGAAAAAGGTCTTTCGACCTTAATCCATTTCAATAGCACCAGTATATAACTGATAGTATTTTCCTTTCTGTTTCATCAAAGTTTCATGATTTCCACGTTCAATAATATGACCATGTTCCAGAACCATGATACAGTCACTGTTTTTAATTGTTGATAAACGATGGGCAATAACCAAAGTCGTTCTACCTTCCATCAGTCCATCCATACCTTTTTGAACCAGTGTTTCTGTTCTGGTATCGATAGATGATGTTGCTTCATCTAAGATCAATGCTGGAGGATTAGCAACAGCAGCACGGGCAATCGCAATCAACTGTCTTTGTCCCTGTGACAGGTTTGCTCCATCACCAGTTAACATCGTATTATAGCCATCAGGCAAATGTTTGATAAAACTGTCAGCGTTTGCTAATTTGGCAGCATTAATACATTCTTCATCAGTTGCATCCAAACGACCATAACGAATATTATCCATAACAGTTCCTGTAAATAAGTGTGTATCCTGTAAAACAACACCTAAAGAACGACGCAAATCATCTTTTTTAATTAATTTAATATCAATACCATCATAAGTAATCGTTCCACTTTGAATATCATAAAAACGATTAATCAGATTCGTAATCGTTGTCTTTCCAGCACCAGTTGCTCCAACAAAAGCAATCTTTTCACCAGGATTAGCAAAAACTGAAATATCATGTAAAACCATATGATCATCAACATAACCAAAATCAACATTTTCTAATTTAATATCACCTTTCATTTCAACTAGTTCAATTTCACCGTTAGAACGAGGATGACGCCATGCCCAATGACCAGTACGTTTTTCAGTTTCAAACATATTTCCATTTTCATAAAAATCAACACGACATAATGTTACAAACCCCTGATCCACTTCTTTTTCCTGATCCAGTAAATCAAAGATACGTGTTGCACCGGCCATCGCCATTGCAATATGATTAATCTGCATAGATATCTGTCCTATTGGCTGATTAAAGCTTTTATTTAAGGTCATGAATGCAACCAGTGTACCAAGAGTGAATGATTTATCAAACCCGCTTAATGCCAAAACTGCTCCAATAATTGCACATAGAATATATGAAATATTTCCTGTCTGAATCGTTACTGGCATTAAAACATTGGCAAATTTATTGGCCTGGAATGAACTTTCACGTAATTCTTCATTGATTGTTCTGAATCCTTCGATTGCTTTTTCTTCATGATTGAAAACCTTAACAACTTTTTGTCCAGAAATCATTTCTTCAATATAACCATTAACTTTACCTAACATGGTCTGCTGTCTGATAAAGTATTTTGCTGACAGACTTCCTACTGAACGAGAAATAAAGAGAATCACACAAACCATAACCAGACTGACAACAGTTAACGTTTTATTTAAGATGAGCATTGAAATAAAGACAGTAATGATCGTAATTGCACTTGAAGTAAACTGTGGAATAGACTGACTGATCAGCTGTCTTAATGTATCAATATCATTGGTATAGACAGACATGATATCACCATGTGTTGTTCTGTCAAAATAACGAATTGGTAATGATTCCATATGTTCAAACATTTCTACACGTAAATCGCGTAAAAATCCCTGAGTAACTGAAACCATGATACGATTGTACGTATATGCAAAGATGACCCCTGCCAGAAAGAAGCAGGCCATTACGGAAAGTGCTGAAAATAATCCTGAAAAATCAGGTGATGACTGTCCCATCAATGGCAGAATATAGTCATCAATCAGTCTTTGCTGGAACATTGTCCCCTGAACTGTACAGACTGCCTGACCAATAATACAGAATAAAACGATAATAATTGCTATACCATAACGCTTAAATACCTTTTTCAAAAGGCGAAGCATAACATTCTGTTTTTTCATTAAGCTTCCTCCTTTCCTTTTGTCTGTGTTTCATAAATCGTACGATAAATTTCACTGGTCTTTAACAGATTTTCATGTGAATCAAAATCATCAATAACCCCATCATTTAAAACGATGATACGATCTGCATTTTGTACGCTAGAAACACGTTGTGAAATAATAATTTTAGTAGTATCAGGAATACGTTCTTCAAAAGATTTTTGAATGCTAGCATCTGTTGCTGTGTCGACAGCACTAGTTGAGTCATCCAGAATCAAAATTTTAGGTTTTTTCAGCAAAGCTCTGGCAATACACAAACGCTGTTTCTGTCCTCCAGAAACGTTACTTCCTCCCTGTTCAATATAAGTATCATATTTATCAGGGAAATCCTGAATAAAATCATCAGCACAAGCCAAACGACAGGCTTCCTGACATTCCTCTAAAGTAGCATTTTCATTACCCCATCTTAAGTTCTGCAAAATTGTTCCACTGAACAGGACATTGTTCTGTAAAACAACCGCAACTTCATTTCTTAAAACTTCCAAATCATAATTTCGAACATCAACACCGCCTACGATGACACTTCCTCGATCAACATCATAAAGACGACTAATCAGACTGACAAGTGTACTTTTGGCACTTCCGGTACCTCCGATGATCCCAATTGTTTCTCCCGAATGAATATGTATATCAATATCTCTTAAAACCGGTTCACCACTACCATGTTTATATGAAAATGTTACATGATCAAATGTTACTGATCCACTTTTTACGGTTTTTAAAGCATTTTCTGGAGAAACCAGATCAGATTTTTCATTTAAAACTTCCGCAATACGACGTCCTGAAGCAAATGACATCGTAATCATAACAAATGCCATTGATAACATCATCAAAGACATCAGAATATTCATGATATAACTGAATAATGTTGTCAGTTCTCCTGTTGTCAGACTGCCACCAACAATAGATTTGGCACCAAACCATGACAGCAGCAGAATACATCCATAAACAGCCGTCATCATCGCTGGACTGTTAAATGCTAGAATTGATTCCGCTTTAACAAATAAACGATAAATATTTTGAGCTGCTTTCTTGAATTTTTCATCTTCATATTTTTCTCTGACAAAAGATTTGACAACTCTAATCGCAACAACGTTTTCCTGAACACTTTCATTCAGATCATCATATTTTGGAAAAACGTTATTAAAATAACGTGTTGCCGTCACCATGATAAATCCTAAAACAATAACAAGAAAACCAATAGCTTCCACAAAAATCATACTTAATTCATGATTGATCATAAAAGCCATTGTCAAAGCACAGATGAGATTCATTGGTGCACGAATACACATACGAATGATCATCTGATAAGCATTTTGAACATTGGTAACATCTGTTGTTAAACGTGTTACTAACCCTGCTGTACTATATTTATCAATGTTAGAGAAAGAGAATGACTGAATGTTTGTATACATTCCGTCTCTTAAATTTGCTGCAAATCCAGTTGAAGCTTTTGCAGCGTATTTACCAGCAAGAAATCCTGTCGATAAAGTTCCAAGAGCAATAACAAACATGATAAAACCATATTTGTAAACAGCATTAATATCTCCTTTTTCAATTCCCAAATCAATAATACGAGCCATTAATAATGGAATCAGTATTTCCAGTATAACTTCAATAATAACAAAAAACATTGTTAATAATGAATCTTTTTTATACTGTTTAATTTGTTTCATTAATGTTTTGATAACCATTTAACCACTCCTTTTCTATCATTTTTCTAAACATTCATTTTTTTCATCATTTTTAGATAAATTAGCAATCATTTTATCTGTTATTCTCATAAATTCATTAATTTCTTGAGTTGACAAACCTTCAGTCAATTCCTGATGAAGCTGTTTCATTGTCTCATTGATCCATTCATGATATTCCTGACTTTTTTCTGTTAATACAATTTTCTTTAAACGCCCATCATAATCTACTGGTTCACGGACAATCAGCTTTCTTTTATCCATCAGCTGCAGCATTTCTGATGCAGTAGAACGATTAATAGAAAACTCTTCTTCAATATCTTTTTGAAAAGTATCCAATCCTTCCTTTTTTCTTAAAAGTACAAATCCAATGATCCATGACTGCATCATCGTTGTACGTTTGTGTTGAGGACCAAAGTGTTTATCCATATTCTTTTTCATTAGATTGCTTAATGTCTTTAATCGATATCCCACAGGATCCCTGAACACTTTATCACCTCCATAGTTCGGGTACGAACATTATTTTAATATACGAATCTTAAATTGTAAAGACATAAAAAAAAAGAAGTAAAATAACCTTCTAACGGTCTTATTTTTTTCTTCTTTTTCATACAAAATCACATTTTTTTTCGCCCTTCTAGAGATTTTAGTAACGTTAATTCATCTGCATAATCGATAACACTGCCAATCGGCAGACCATTAGCAATTCTACTGACTTCAACATGATTTTTAGAAAGCAGTTTAGCCAAAAATAATGCTGTTGTTTCACCTTCTCTAGTAGGATTAGTCGCAATAATAACTTCTTTAACCTGATCATCAATACGTTCAAAAAGAGAATGAACATTCAGATCTTCCAGTGTTTTACCATCAATCATAGATATCGTTCCATGCAAAACATGATATAAACCATGATATTCTCTGATTTTTTCCATCGCAAAGACATCTTTAGGATATTCAACGATACATATCGTTGACTGATCCCTTGATGGATCACTGCAGATATCACAGATTTCATTTTCGCAGATATGACCGCATTTCTTGCAGTAATGAATTTTTTTCTGAAATGTACTTAAAACATCTGCAAATTCTTGAACATAGGCCTGATCCATATCCAGCAGATGATATGCCATTCTTTCTGCCGATTTACTGCCTATTCCCGGCAAACGCTTTAAACATTCAACTAAATCCATAAATGGTTGTGGATATTTCATAAGGTCCTCCTATTCCTCAAATGTTACAATATCACCAAACAGATCAAGAGCCATTTTTTTAGCATCAGAAAGCTGTTCTTCAACATTATCTTCTTTATCAATATGATGAAGGACAACAGGTTGAGGTGCTGGCAGCTGACCGCTTTTAAAAAGCTGAACATACTGATTTCTAATATGCGGCCACTGATCTTCTAATACCGCAATAAAATCATATTCATTTCCTAAAACTTCCTTTAAAAAACGTTTAAGAAGATGATAATTTTTTGAATAATTGACATTGTTGACATCTGGTTCATATTTAAAAGTTAAGATAAAAGCATGTTCACCAGCAGCTACTGGCTTTCCTTCACAAAGCATAGTTGCACATTTTGCCGTGTTGAGATTATAGCAGTATCGTCTGATAACCTGCCATTTATCCTGAATATCATTTAAAACCGTTCTCTTGGCCTGAACAAGGATATTTAATATATCATTAAAGTCAATATTGATCTTTTCCTGAGGAACAAAAACTTCCTGTTCTTTTTCTGTTTCTGGCTGTGATATTTCTTCATCATAATCCTCAAGCATTGCAGCAATCGTATCAGCTGATATTTCTTCTTCGCTGTGATCTTTGATATCTTCTTTGCTTTCTTTTGCTTCATTAATTTCTACTGTTTCATCGTTTTTTTGATAATCATTTTCACTGACTGATTCAGTGATAGTTTTGACAGCTGGCTGTTCAACAGCAACTGTTTTTTCATCACTGACATGATTGCATATTTTTAACAATGCCAGTTCAAAATAAGTTGTCGGATCGATCGTCTGACTGTAATGCTGACTCGCATCAATGAGAATATCGATCATTGAAAAAGCTTCATCTGTCAGGATATAAGGTACGATCATATCAATATCACTTTTATTTAAAACAAAAAGAATATCTAAATCCTGAGTATTTTTATAAATAATGATGTCTTTTAAAACATCAATCAAATCTTGAGTCAGTCGTTTAATATCGATACTGTTGTTTAACATTTCATCCAATGTTATCAAAACACTTTTCATGTCTTTCGCCAATAAAAGTCTGATCAGGCTGAGCTTTCTTTCATTCGATAATAAACCATAAACCTGATTGATACTGTCAAGCGTCAAATGAGGATCAAAAGCCAGACACTGTTCCAGAATACTTAAGGCATCTCGCATTCCCCCATCAGCCAGTTTGGCAATTTTGGTCAAGGCTTCTTCTTCATATTGTTTTTCTTCACTGTCCAGAACATATTTTAAACGCGTCACGATATCCTGATGATCGACCCTCTTAAAATCAAAACGTTGACAGCGTGAAATAATTGTTGGCAGGATCTTATGTGGTTCTGTCGTCGCTAATATAAAAACAACATGTGCAGGTGGTTCTTCAAGCGTTTTTAATAAAGCATTAAAAGCGCCTGATGACATCATGTGCACTTCATCAATAATGTAAACTTTATATTTGGCCTTGATTGGTGCATATTTGACTTTGTCGATCAAATCTCTGACTTCATCAACACCATTATTGCTGGCAGCATCAATTTCAATGACATCAGGATGATCACCAGCAGTAATTGCCTGACAGTTCTCACACTGATTGCATGGTCCCTGATCATTTTCACAGTTAATGGCTTTCGCAAAAATCTTGGCAATCGTCGTTTTTCCAGTACCACGAGGACCAGCAAATAAATACGCATGCGCAATTCTTTTTTCTTTGATCGCATTTTTTAATGTATGTGTGACATGTTCCTGTCCGGCAACGTCCTCAAAAGTCTGTGGACGATATGTACGATATAGTGCTTTATATGACATGATATCAACTCCCTTTACTATTATACACTAAAAAAAGACATTAGTAAGCTAATATCTTTCGCGTTTATTTTTAAAATAATTTTTGAGCAGCAGACTGCATTTTTCATATAAAACCCCTTTTTCAATAACAGGCAGATGATTAACTTCCTGATGATGCATGGACAGCAGTTTACTTAAAGACAGCCAGCGATCAGCCGAAACAGCATAAACAACCCGCTTAATATGACTTTGAATGATTGCTCCCGAACACATGATGCATGGCTCTAAAGTTGAATAAAGAGTACATTCATCTAAATGCCATGACTGCAGTTTTTCACAAGCCAGTGAAATACATAAAATTTCAGCATGAGCAGTTACCTGATTATGATGTTGTCTTTGATTATAGCTTTTTGCGATGATCTTGCCATCATGAACCAGGACAGCACCGATTGGGACTTCATCTTCTGCAAGAGCCTTTAGAGCTTCCTGATAAGCCATTTCCATATATTTTTCATCATTCATAACATTTTCCTCTAAAACAAATGCCATCACACATAAACGATGATTCTTAATGCTGCTACCTTCCGGTCCTGACATGGTTCGAAGTCGTCTATTGTAATGGCAAATATGATTATAGCTTATTTTTATTTTTAACGCAATATTCTTTATGACTTTATTCTGAATAACTTTTTAAAAAACTGCAGATAAAGCTGACCTAATAATTTAAATTCTCCTCGTACAGTCGGTTTTGTCGTTTTTGCTTCTTGTAAAGGATCAATAAAATTTCTTTTCATCACATCATAATAATTATCAATATGTTCATCAAGATGATATTCTTTCTGCCATTTTGGATAATGCTGATTAATATAGTGATTAAGATCATGAGCATCCTGACACTTTTCATAAATATCAATCAAACCAATTGGATCATCAATCAACAGATGCTTTTTCTTTAATTCTGTAAACAGATAAGAAACTTTACTATTGTTCATCAGTTCCAGCTTATAGCATTTTTCTCTGGTATTGATAAAAATAATGACATAATACATATTGAGAATCTGAAAATACATCTGTTCACCTTTCGATAAACAAAGACTGATATCAATCTGACAGATATCATCATCTTTAATTTTCAGCCGATCAATAAGCAGATGATCGTCTTTGATAAAAAGATTAGCATATTCTGATGAAAGATCATCATCTTTGGCAATATAAACTTTCTGCTTTTGCAGATAATGAGAAATAGACTCATTTAACTGTTCTATTTTTTCTTTTTCTTTCTGTAAACTGATTTGTTGCTGATCAAGAATATCTTTAATTGATACATCACCATGGAAAATACGTTTGATATTTTCTACTGATATGCCCATATTTCTTAATTCCAGTACTGTCTGCAATTTTTCAATATCCTTTTCACTATAGTTGCGATAATTATTCTGTTCTCTTTGCGGGTGAATAAATCCTTCCTTTTCTTAGTAAATCAATGTCTGACGACTGATTCCTAAGCGTTCCTCAACTTCTAATATTTTCATAATGATCTTCCTTTCACCCTTATTCTAAAGTATATAGCAGGAATCGGGTCAAGAAAAATCATTGATTTATATATAAATTCATCAACAAAGCATCATAATATGTTCCATTGACATAAAACATCTGAGGATAAGTGCCAATTTCCTGAAAATGAAATTTTTTATATAAGGCAATTGCCGGAAAATTATCTCTTCTCACTTCCAGATCAAGGATCTGCAATGGTGATCTGTGAATCATCTCCATCATCTCTTCCATCATTGCTGTTGCAATTGACATTTGCCAGTAAGCTTTTTTTACTGTAATTGCAAAATGACCAATATGTTTTAAACGTGGCTGCTGTTCACCCTGAATTGATAGCATTGATACCAGTTCATCATCAATAAAACCTAACAGCAGCAGACTGTTATCCTATTCGATAAAATCCTGAATGACTTCCATTTCTTCAAATTCGTTTAAAAAACATTCCTCTTTTCCAAACTGCAGAAAATCACTTTCGCCACCAACCTGATTTAAATAATCAATGATCATCTTCGCATCTTCAATTTCTGCTTCGCTTATAAACAGTTCCATATTTTTCTCCTTAAAAAAAACTTAATGAACAGTTCATCAAGTTTTATCAATATTATTTCTTAGGGATCAGTTTTTCTTTACCACCCATATAAGGCTGTAAGACTTTTGGAATATTAATTGAGCCATCTTCATTATAATTATTTTCAATAAAGGCAATGACTGCTCTGGTTGAAGCCAAAACTGTATTATTTAATGTTGAAACATAATAATTGCCTTTTTCCCCTTTTGCTCTGATTCCTAAACGACGAGCCTGGGCATCTCCTAAAGTTGAACATGAACCAACTTCAAAATATTTTTTCTGACGTGGTGACCATGCTTCAACATCGCATGATTTCACTTTCAGATCAGCCAGATCTCCGGAACAGCATTCCAGTGTTCTTACTGGAATATCCAGACTTCTGAACAGTTCAACAGTATATGACCACATTTTGTCATACCAAGACATAGCATCTTCTGGTTTGCATAAAACGACCATTTCCTGTTTTTCAAACTGATGAACACGATAGATTCCACGTTCTTCAATACCATGCGCACCAACTTCTTTTCTAAAACATGGTGAATAAGAAGTCATCGCAATAGGCAGTTCATCTTCTTTAACAATCTGATCTTTAAATTTACCGATCATACTGTGTTCACTGGTACCAATCAGATACAGATCTTCTCCTTCAATCTTGTACATCATTGCATCCATTTCAGCAAAAGACATAACACCGGTAACAACATCAGAACGAATCATAAATGGCGGAATACAGTAAATGAAACCTTTATCGATCATAAAATCTCTGGCATAAGAAAGCATTGCTGATGATAATCTGGCAATATCTCCCATCAGATAATAAAAACCATTTCCTGATGTTCTACCACTTGCTTCTTTATCAAGACCATTGAAAGTCGCAATAATATCAGCATGATATGGAATTTCATAATCTGGAACAACAGGATCACCAAATTTTTCAATTTCTACATTTTGACTGTCATCTTTACCAATAGGTACAGAATCATCAATTATATTAGGAATTTTCATCATGATTTCTTTTAATTCCTGACCATACTGTTCTTCTTTGGTTTCCAGATCTTTTAATTCATCTGCCATTGAAACTACTTTTGCTTTCATTTCATTAGCTTCGTCCCTTTTTCCTTCTCTCATTAAAGAACCAATTTCTTTTGAATATTTATTTCTAAGACTACGGATTTCACTGGCACGAGTCAAGACTTCACGATAATCTTTATCTAATCTGTAAGCTTCATCAACAAGTCCGACCTTTTCTTCCTGAAACTTTTTCATCATATTTTCTTTGACTAAAGTTGGATTTTCTCTAATCAATGCTATATCAATCATAATAATCTCCCTCTAATATCAACTTTTTTTCAATTATACATCAACATAATTTTATATTCAATAACAGCGCCATAAACATCGCTTTTTTTACCACGAATCTTGAGCATTTAGTTCCTTTTCAATCCATTTCATGATGATTTCAACAATATATTCCTGCTGACTGACACTAAGTTCAACTCCAGGAACAATATGATGCCATTTATGCAGACATTGTCGACAGCAGGTTGCTGTTGCATGCTGAGCAATAAAAACAGGATGATTTTTCATCGGTGTCTGCTTGCCATCGTTTTTTATAATGGCAGGAGCAATTCTTTGAGCAATAAAGTCACGGGCATGTCTTTCAATCGTAGCCCTGCCTTTATCATAACAGTAAGCTTTATCTTTCTGTGACAGATGAAAAGAACTGCGAAAACGTGACTTTTCCAATCTTTTCAACAAATAATCGCTTTGTCTCATACAAAGAAACATCCTAGCTTTTCACTAGGATGCACTTTCTTCTTCCTCACTGTCTTCGTCATTTTTATCAACAACTTCTACTGAAGACACCTTGCTGTCATGAACTTTGATCAGTCTGACACCCTGAGTTGCTCTACCGGCAGTTTTGACCTGTTCAACTGGTAGACGGATAACAATACCATCATCAGTAATAATCAGCAGATCCTCATGCCCTTCAACGGCACGAATGGCAACAATCTGACCATTTCTTTCTGTCACATTAATGGTCTTGACACCTTTACCACCACGGTTCGATACACGATATTCATCGATTGGTGACATTTTTCCATAACCTTTTTCCGTAACGACCATGATTAGCTGACCTTCTCTGTTGGTTGTCATACCGATAACATGTGAACCATCAACATTAATACCGCGCACTCCACTGGCTGTTCTACCCATTGGTCTGACTTTATCTTCACAGAATCTGACTAGCTTACCATTGCTGGCAGCAATCAGAATATCATCATCACCCTTAGTCAGTTTAACATTGACCAGACTGTCATCATCTCTTAATTTGATAGCAATCTTACCGGTCTGTCTGATACTTTGGAATTCATTGATCTTTACACGTTTGACCAGACCCTGTTCCGTTACAAAGAATAGATACCAGTGATCATCTTCTTCGATCATCTTTTTATCAATATTGATCAGTGATTTCACACTTTCATTTTTATCAAGATTCAACAGATTGACAATTGGCAGCCCTTTGGCGGTTCTGCCGAATTCCGGAATATTGTATCCTTTTAAACGATAAACCTTACCTTTATTCGTAAAAATCAGTAAATCATCATGTGTTGACATATGAATCAAAGAACTGATGACATCATCCTGATTAGTAGCCATACCTTTGACTCCACGACCTCCACGATTCTGTGATTTATAGGTATCGACTGGCATACGTTTAACATAACCATTATTGGTTAAAGAAATGATAATATCTTCTACTGGTATCAGATCTTCATCTTCGATATCAAATGTTCCCTGAATGATTTCTGTACGGCGTGGATCACCGTATTTTTCTTTCATTTCCAGCAGTTCTGATCTGATAATTTCCAGAATTCTTTCTTCATTTGCTAAAATATCTTTTAAATCAGCAATCATCAATAAAATATTATTCAGTTCTTCTTCAATTTTTTCTCTTTCCAGACCAGCCAGACGCTGCAGCTGCATTTCTCTGACAGCTTTGGCCTGTTTATCAGACATTTTGAATTCATCCATCAATCGTTGCTGAATGATTTCCGTCGTACGGCTGGTTCTAATCAGCTGAATAATTTCATCAATATGATCTAAAGCCTTCTTTAAACCTTCCAAAATATGCGCTCTGGCTTCAGCCTTGTTCAGTTCAAACTGCGTACGACGACGAATCACATCTTCCTGATGCTGCAGATAGTACTGAATCAGTTCTTTTAATGTCAGCGTCTTTGGTTCATTGTTGACCAGAGCAATATTATTGACACCAAAAGTTGTCTGCAGTGATGTCAGTTTATACAGCTGGTTTAAGATAACCTCTGCCTGAACATCACGTTTTAATTCAATAACGATACGAATTCCTTCACGGTTAGATTCATCACGAACATCACTGATACCTTCAACGACTTTATCTCTGGCTAACTGAGCAATCTTTTCTACCAGTCTGGCCTTATTAACCTGATAAGGAATTTCGTAAACGATAATTCTTGGTTTTCCTTTATGTTCTTCAATTTCGGTTTTGGCACGCATAACAATCAGACCATTACCAGTTTCATAGGCTTTCTTGATTGCACTTTTTCCTAAAATATAGCCACCAGTTGGAAAATCAGGACCCTGAATATAATTTTCCATTAATTCTAAAACAGAAATATCAGGATCTTTACTGACCGCAATGACGGCATCAATGACTTCACCAATATTATGAGGTGGCATGTTGGTTGCCATCCCCACGGCAATTCCAGTTGTTCCATTGATCAGCAGATTAGGAACACGACAAGGTAAGACCGAAGGTTCTTTTTCTTCTCCATCATAATTCGGTACAAAATCAATAGTTTCTTTATTAATATCTTTCATCAGTTCCATCGAAATCTTTGACATTCTAGCTTCGGTATAACGCATTGCTGCTGCCCCATCACCATCGATCGAACCAAAGTTTCCATGACCATCAACAAGCATATAACGATAAGAGAAATCCTGAGCCATTCTAACCAGTGCCTCATAGATTGATGAATCTCCATGAGGATGATATTTCCCCATAACTTCTCCGACGATACGGGCAGATTTTTTATAGGCCTTATCACTATAGCATCCCAACTCGTTCATTCCATAAACAATTCTTCTTTGGACCGGCTTTAAACCATCTCTGACATCTGGCAAAGCTCTGGCCACAATAACTGACATGGCATAATTCATGAAAGAAGTTTTCATTTCGGTTGTTAATCTGATTTTTCTTATTCCACGTTCTTGATTATTATCCATTATATACTCCTTTCTAGATATCTAAGTCAGTAACATATTTCGCATTTTCCTGAATAAATTCTCTTCTTGGTTCAACTTTTTCACCCATGAGAATATCAAAAATCATATCTGCTTCCATCGCTTCATCCAGTTCAATCTGATTCAGGATACGATGTTCAGGGTCCATTGTTGTTTCCCAAAGCTGATCAGCGTTCATTTCTCCTAACCCTTTATAACGCTGAATATTATATTTGGCGTTTTCACCAAGTTTGGTTCGAAGATCTGCCAGTTCCTCATCACTGTACAGATAATATTCGTCTTTTCCGTGTTTTAACAGATAAAGTGGTGGCTGCGCTGCATAGACATATCCTTGTTCGATCAGCGGTCTTAAATAACGATACAGGAAAGTCAGCATCAGGATACGGATATGTCCCCCATCGACATCCGCATCGGTCATGATAACGATTTTATGATAACGCAGCTTGCTGATATCAAAATCTTCACCGATTCCTGTTCCAAAGGCAGTAATCATACTTCTGATCGTATCAGAAGAAAGAATTCTATCTAACCTTGCTTTTTCAACATTCAAAATTTTTCCTCTTAGTGGTAAAATAGCCTGAATACGTCTGTCTCGTCCCATTTTGGCACTACCACCAGCGGAATCCCCTTCGACAATAAAAATTTCACATTCACTGGCATCACGTGATGAACAGTCAGCCAATTTCCCAGGCAATGAAGTAATTTCCATGCCCGTTTTTCTTCTCGTCATTTCTCGTGCTTTTTTAGCCGCTAAACGAGCATGAGAAGCAACGATAGCTTTTTCCATAATGACCTTAGCTGTATCAGGATTTTCCAGCAGAAATTTTTCTAATGATTTAGAAATAATATTTGAAGCAATTTTTCTAACTTCAGCATTTCCCAGTTTCGTTTTGGTCTGTCCTTCATACTGTGGATCAGGATGATTGACAGAAATAATAGCTGTCAATCCTTCACGACAGTCTTCCCCACTCAAAGCTTCATCTTTTTCTTTTAAGAAATTATGACTGCGCGCATAATTATTGATAACTCTGGTTAAAGCCAGACGGAACCCTTCTTCATGAGTTCCTCCTTCATGAGTATTAATATTGTTGCAGAATGAATAAATATTAGCCTGATAGCCATCATTATACTGCATACCAACTTCTATCTTGATATCATTTTGCATATCTTCAACATAAATGATTTTATCATGAATTGGCGTTTTATTCTTATTGATATAGGCAACATATTCCTTGATCCCGCCTTCATACATGTAAACATGTTTACGATTCTGACCAAGACGCAGATCAATCAAACTGATACGTAAACCTTTATTCAAAAAAGCCAGTTCACGAATTCGCTGTCTTAAAATTTCATAGTCATAGGTAGTTGTTTCTTCAAAAATCGTTCCATCTGCTTTAAATGAAACCTTGGTTCCCTGTTTATCGGTTGGACCAATTTCTTTTAAAGGTGCGACTGGTTCTCCACCATTTTCAAATCGCTGGAAGTATTCTTTCCCATCACGATAGACACTAACTTCCAGCCACGATGAAAGGGCATTAACGACAGAAGCCCCAACACCATGAAGTCCTCCAGATACTTTGTATCCGCCACCGCCAAATTTACCTCCGGCATGTAAAACTGTAAAAATCGTTTCAACTGTCGATTTTCCAGTTTTGGCATGAGTTCCTGTTGGCATTCCACGACCATCATCAATGACTTCTATCACATCATCATCTTTTAAAATAACCTGTATGTGCGATGCATATCCTGCCAAAGCTTCATCAATCGAATTGTCTACGATTTCCCATACCAGATGGTGCAATCCTCGAGAAGACGTTGTTCCAATATACATACCGGGTCTTTTTCTGACTGCTTCTAAGCCTTCTAAGACCTGGATATCAGATTCATCATAACTGTGTGCTACTTTTTCTTCTGCCATTAAACATCCTCCTTACCTTCTTTAATATATATTTTTTTCGCATGTCTGATGATATCGTGTTCGATACCATCAATCGATGTTGTCGTAATAAATGTCTGAATACGATGATTCAGTATATCTAAAAGCTTTGTTTTTCGGTTATCATCCAGTTCACTTAAAACGTCATCCAGAAGCAAAACCGGATATTCACCGATCTCTTCTCTAATCAGTTCAATCAAAGCAATTTTAATACTTAATACGATCGTTCTTTGCTGTCCCTGAGAAGCATACTGACTGGCAGGTTTGCCATTGATCATGATTTTCATATCTTCTTTATGAATACCATGACTGGTACTTTGATACTTTTTATCTCTTTCAAAATTCTTTTTGTACATATCCAGAATCGTATTTTCATCGGCTGTTTTTACAAAACAGTCATACTGAATATCGACATATTCTTCGCTCGATGCAATCTGCAGATAAACTTTTTTGACTTTCTTATCCAGTTTCTTAATAAAAAAAGCTCTTTTTTCCATTAATTTAATTTGAACTGGTGCTAACTGTTCATCAAGCGTTTCCAGATATGCATCATACTGACCATTGGTTTTATATAATTGTTTCAGATATTCATTTCTTTCTTTTAATAAATGATTATATTTGGTCAAATAGAAAACATATATCGGTGAAATTTTAGATAATTCCAGATCCAGAAATCTTCTTCTGGTTCCTGGTGAACCTTTTACCAGCGAAAGATCATCAGGAACAAAAACAACCGTATTGAGATAACCAACATAATCCGAAATTTTTCCAATGTCACGGCCGTCAGCTTTCGCTCTTTTTACGTTTTTTGACAAAAACACTTCTAAACTATGTTTTCGCTGATTTGAAAAGATATCCCCTTTGACTCTGGCAAATTCATGATCAAAACCAATCATCTGATCATTAATACGCGTACGGAAAGAACGACATACCGACAAAAGATAAATTGCTTCGATCAGATTAGTTTTCCCCTGAGCATTGTCTCCGATGAGAATATTAATCCCTTTATCAAATTCAATAAAAAAATGATCATAGTTTCTGAAATGAAAAACATCAATATTATTGATCTGCATTGATCACATAAATATCCTTTTCATATTGAACCTGATCGCCATGACGAAGTTTCTTTCCTCTTCTGACTTCCACTTCACCATTCACTTTGACAAGTCCATCCTGAATAATCATTTTTGCATCAATACCACTAGAAACAATTCCTGCAAATTTCAGAAATTGACCTAATGTTATATATTCATCTCTAATTGTTATATTTTTCATGATAACCCTTCTTTTCCATATAAAATAATACTTTATTATTATAACACAAATTCATAAGAATTTCAAAAAATTGCCCTATATTCATCTCAATAAAAAAATATAAAAAAATCATGTTTATAGAAATTCTTCTCAAAAGCAAAAAAAAACGCAAAATAGAAAACCTCTATTTCAAATGATCTTATGACATAAAAAAAGTAGTCAGCTTACTGTCTAGAATTTTCCCCTGATCATTTTTTATTTCTGACAGAAAAAGACTGTAACAAAACCAATGTTTCATTACAGTCTTTTATTAATATGTTCTTACTGGTAAGACCAGCTGTAAAAGATCTTCTTTTTCCTGATCTTTGATAATAAAAGGTTTCATTTCGCCAGTAAATAAGATTCTGATTTTTTCACCACTAAATGCTTTGATTGCATCGTTAGCATATTTGCTGGAGAAAGAAATACTTAAATGATCACCCTGATATGAAGATGTTGCCAGATTTTCTTCAACGGATCCAATTTCCTGCTGATAAGAAGATAACAGCACTTCATCTTCTGACATATCCAGTTTAATGATATTATTCTGTTCACTTAACAGCAAAGAAACACGATCAATCGCATTGATCAAGTCATTTTTACTGATTTCGAGAATATAATCAAACTGTGAA
This sequence comes from uncultured Bacillota bacterium, assembly GCA_949290865.1. Taxonomy (GTDB): domain Bacteria; phylum Bacillota_I; class Bacilli_A; order Erysipelotrichales; family Coprobacillaceae; genus Faecalibacillus. The sequence goes on along the minus strand of CASETM010000090.1, from coordinate 13,448 downwards.
GGAATCAGACGTGATGTATCAGGATATGTTCCGTCAATCAGTCTTGTCTGTACGACATTATTATCGAATACAAATAAAACTTTACGATCAGAAACATACAGTTCAATTGTTTCATCTTTTTCAATGATTTTGCTGATTTCATCTAAGCTTAATTTTGGTATTGTAATATTAAAAGTTATATTTTCATCAATAGTGATGATTTTTTTGGCCAGACGATAACTGTCTGTGGCGATACATTCTAATTGATGATCATGAGCCTTGAAATTGATTCCAGTCAGGATTGGACGGGTTTCTTTATCACTGGCAGCAAATTTAGTTTCACCGATAATATCTTTTAAGATCATTGAATTGATTAGAAAATGCGTTCCTGTTTTACTTAAATCAATTCTTGGATATTCAATAGCATCTGTTCCATTCAAATTGAATTCAATTTGATTTCCTTTGATTCTGGTTAGTAAACCGTCAATAATTTCAATTTCGATATCTTCACTGTTGATTTTACGAACGATATCTAAAATATAACGGCTGTTTAAGACGACTGCACCTTCTTCATAAATAATCAGGTCATCATCCATCGGGATAACTGTCTGAATAGTAATATCGCTGTCACTTCCTGTTAGGATCAGCTGATCATGATGCAGATCAAATTTGACTCCTGTCAATACTGGTAATGGACTGCGAATTGATACAGCTCTGGCTGCTTTAGCTAGAGCATTTAATAGTTTTAGTCTTTTGATTTTAAAATGCATTTTATTTCTCCCTGTATATTTATAATTTTATAACTAATTTATTAATATTATTAGCATGTGAATAATGTGAATAATTTAAAAATACCTTGATTTTATCAGTGTTTTTATACTGAATAAAATATGAATAAGAAAGAGCGTAACTCTATGAAATTGTGCCTAACTTCTGTTTTATTTTTTCAATGGCCATTTTATAGTCATTGTCATTTTTCACTTTTTTTTCAACTCTCTTACAGGCTTTCATGACTGTTGAATGATCGCGATTGGAAAAAATAATACCAATTTCACTGAATGTAATGTCTTCTAACAGTTCTCGCATCAGATACATACAGATTTCACGAGGTGTTGTCAGTTTTTGTGTTCTATTTTTAGAAATAATCTGAGCAACAGACAAATAGTAGAAATCTGCAGTTGTTTTGAGAATTTTTTCTTTTGTCAGTGGTTCTTTGCCCTGACTTGGAATTTTTTGATCTTTAAACATTTCAGAAACAAAATCCATGTCGATATAATTGGTATTTTCCATGATACTGCAGAAGAACAGTCTTTTCAGTTGACCTTCTAATGAACGGATATCATTACAGTAGTTCATGACAATAAAATCTAAAACTTCATCAGTAATAATCAGCGATGAATTTCCTAAATTTTCTATTTTCTTTTCTAAAATTGCTTTTGCAGTTTCAAATTCAGGTGGATCGATGCCAAAAGACAGACCTGATTTAAAACGACTGATCAGACGGTCTTCAATGCCTTGCAGTTCTTCTGGCATTTTATCACTAGTAATAACGATTTGACGATTATTGTTGATAATTTCATTAAAAATATGGAAAAACATTTCACTGCTTTTTTCTTTTCCAAATAAAAACTGAATATCATCAATCAGCAGAATATCAATATTTTTATAGTAATTGTATATTTCCTCTGTTTTATTGGTTTTCATGGCGTTGATGATTTCATCAACGAAATCCTTAGAAGTAATATAATAAGGAACAATATCTGGATTTCTTTCCTTGGCATGATTACCAATCGCATTTAACAGATGGGTTTTTCCTAATCCAGGATTACTGTATATAAATAAAGGATTAAAGTTATTTCCTGGATTGGTAGAAACAAGCAAGGCTGCATTTTGAGCCATTCTGTTTGAATTACCAACAACAAAATTATCAAAAGTCATATCAGGATGAAGATGACTTTCAATCGTAACTTTTTTATTTTGAAAAGATTTAAGATAATCTTCTTTCGTCATGACTCTGATATTGACCTGTTTAGAGAAAGAATTGGATAAGATCGATTCAATTTCTGTTTTCTTTTCTAAAATAGTGTCAATATACCATTTCAGTTCGGTTGTAATAATGACCTGATTATCATTAACTGCTTCAAGAGTAGCATTCTCGAAGATTGTCTGTAACAGGATCTTATCTTCGACAATATTGTTTTTTTCTAGTGTTTCTATACAAGAAGACCATATCTTCTTTAAATCTTGCATGTCAATTCAACCCCTTCATACGTCAATTATATAGAAGAAACAACAAATTTTAAAGAAAAAAAGATATGTGCACAAGTTATGAACAAAGTTATTCACATTTTTTTTAAGGAAAAACAGTGTTTTTGCATAGTTATTCACATTATTCACAATTTACAGTGACTGCTTTGTGCACAACTTTTTGTGAACAATGTGAATAACTTTGTTCCTTTTTTGCTTTGTGCACACTGTTATTCACAAAAAATATGTGAATATATCAGCAAAATTAACAGTTATTCACAGATATGAATAACTGATGGGAACAAGTGAATAGAATATGAATAACTTTTCACAATGTGAACAGAGCTATGATTTAATAAAATATAAAATTTAATTTCGAAAAAATAAAAATTTACAATTATAATTGACTTGTCTATTGATTTAATATAAAATGTTAGGGCATATGTTATTTGTATAAAAAGAATTAAAATTTATGGAGGTGTAAAAATATGAAAAGAACATATCAACCTAATAAAAGAAAAAGATCAAAAACTCATGGGTTCAGATCAAGAATGGCAACTGTTGGAGGAAGAAAAGTCATCGCACGTCGCCGTAAAAGAGGAAGAAAAGTATTAACTGCTTAATAAAAAATCCACTTTTCGGTGGACTTTTTTTCTAAAATTTTATGAAAAAAAAATACAGATTAAAGAAAAATGAAGATTTCAGCAAGGTGATTTCCAAAAAGAATAGCCTTGTCAATTCATCTTTTATTATTTATAAAGATAAAAATGATGTAGGTCATGGGCGTGTTGGTATTTCTGTCAGCAAGAAACTAGGGATTGCCGTTATCAGAAATAAAATTAAAAGACAATTGCGAATGATGATAATGAACTGTTTTGATTTGGAAGAAAGTTATGATTATGTTGTCATTGTCAGAAAGAATTATCTTAATCATGAATATATAGAAAATAAAAATGAATTAAAATCTTTATATAACAAGATCAGAAAAAGGAGGATCAATACTCATGGTTTTGGACAACAAAACTAAAAAGTATCTGAAAATTATTTGTTTAGCTTTATTTGTAGTACTTTTAACCGGATGTACAGCCAATACTGATGCCAGTGGAAAGCTTATTGAATCGAGAGCAATCACATTAGATACACCTTGGACATTAGATGCAGGGATCTTTGATTTCTTTTTGGTTATTCCTATTTCTAAATGTATCATCTATATTGGTGATGTATTATTAAATAACGTAGCTTTTGGTGTCATTCTGGTGACGATCCTGATCAATATCCTGATATTGCCAATCATGATCAAATCAACTGTTTCAACTCAGAAGATGCAGCTGATTCAGCCAGAAATGGAGAAAATTCAGAATAAATATAAAGGTCGTAAAGATCAGACATCACAAATGCGTATGTCACAGGAAATTCAGAACCTTTACAAGAAAAACAATATCAGCATGTTTTCTTCGTTCTCTACCTTCCTGACACTGCCAATTATGTTTGCTATGTGGCAAGGCGTACAGCGTATCAAAATTCTGTATGATACCACTTTCTTTGGATTTAACTTAGGAATTAAACCAATTGATCGCATATTTAATTTTGATATTTCTTATATTCTATTATTGGTAGCTGTTGCGATAACACAGTATTTTGCGATGAAAATGACAGAAATCATGTCAAGAAGAAATCCAAGATATAAACAGTCAAAACAGATGAAATCAATGAATATGATGAACAATTTCATGACTTTATTTATCATCTATTTTGCCGCAATCATGCCAGCAGCGATGTCATTGTACTGGATGACAACAAATGTTATTACTATTATCAGAACATGGTATATTTACATATATCATATTGAAAAAGCAACAAAAGAAGTTGATCAGGCAAATACATCTTATTTAACAAAAAGACAGAATAAAAATAAATAAGAAGGTGAAACAATGAAAACTTATAAAGGAAAAACAGTAGAAGATGCCCTTCAAAATGCCTGTCAGGATCTAGGTGTAACTCTAGATGAACTGAATTATGAAGTCACTTTAGAAACCAAGACATTGTTCAGTAAAAAAGCAGAAATCAGTTGCTGGACCATACCAATGGTTCAGGAATATGTTGAAAATCTAGTCAGAAGAATACTGACTGATATGAATTTCGAAGTTGAAACGGTTTCTTATGTTCAAGATGGCAGAATTTTCTGCAATATCAATACCAGCAATAATTCCATTCTAATTGGTAAAGCAGGTGTTATCCTGCGTGCAATCAATTTTATTATTAAAAATGCTGTCAGCAATACATTTAAAGAACGTATTGAATTAAGTCTGGACATTAATGGATATAAAGAAGAAAGATATAAAAAAGTTGCCAGCATGGCAAGACGTTTTGGTAAAACTGTTTTAAGAACCAAAGCAGATTTAAAATTAGATCCAATGCCTGCTGATGAAAGAAAAGTAATGCATCAGGAAATCGCCAAGATGAAACATTTGAAAACTGAATCAAAAGGTGAAGGCAAAAATAGATACATGACAATTTCATATGTAGATTAAAAGGTAACTGATCATCAGTTACCTTTTTCATAGAAAGATGTGAGTATATAAATTACATTTTGTTAAAAAGAGGATATATTATGGAAAATCTAATATTTAGTTTAAATGCGACTGTTCCAGTTTTTGTGATGATTATATTAGGAATGTTTTTAAGAAAAATAAACTGGATTGATGAAATATTTGCAGATAAAATGAATAAATTTGTTTTTTTATTGCCTCTACCAGTTTTGGTATTTGAGGATTTGTCAACTATCGATTTTGATCAAGTATGGGATACAAAGTTTGTTTTATTCTGTTTTTTTGTAACGCTAATCAGTATAAGTCTTGCAGTCATTATTTCTATGTTAATCAAAAATAAAGAGAATCAGGGAGAATTTATCCAGGCTAGTTATCGTAGTTCGGCAGCTTTATTAGGAATAGCACTGATTCAAAATATTTATGGTAAAGCAACGATTGCTCCTTTAATGATCATTGGCAGTGTACCTTTATATAATATTATGGCTGTGGTAGTTTTATCATTATTTGCGCCGGAAAGAAGAAAATTAGATAAAAAAATGTGGATAACAACATTAAAAGGAATCATAACTAATCCAATTTTAATAGCAATAGGCATAGGATTGCTTTGGTCATTATGGAAGGTACCAATGCCAACAATGTTAGAAAAAACCATATCCAATATTGCTGGAACAGCTACACCTATGGGACTGATGGCAATGGGGGCATCTTTTGACTTTCAGCAAGCTATGGGAGAAATAAAAACAGCATTACTGGCTTCATTTTTGAAATTATTTGGTTTCTGTCTGATTTTCTTGCCTTTGGCAATTATACTGGAATTTGGTGGTGAAGAACTGATTGCCATACTGGTGATGCTAGGTTCAGCAACAACCGTTTCATGTTATGTTATGGCTAAAAATATGGGTCATCAGGGAACATTAACGAGTACAGTCGTCATGATGACGACATTATTGAGTGGTTTTTCTATTACTTTTTGGTTATATATTTTAAGAATCTGTCAGCTTATTTAAATAATCATCCGCCAGCCATAGCTGGTGGATATTTATTTATACAAAAAAACAGAAATCTATGAATTAGACTTCTGTTTAAGAAGCAGGTACAGTTGTATCAGGCTGCTCAACTGATGGAGCAGGATTCACCGGCTGCTCAGGCTGAGGTGGAACAACAGGAGTTTCTACTTTCATTGTTCCTTTTGAAATAATTGCATCATGACTTTTATAAACACTGTTTGATTCTTTTTTATTAGAAATAAGTTTTCCATTACGATCATAAACCTTACGATAAGATACAGCTTTGGCTCCATTAGATCCAGCCTGTTTCACCTGTTCAGTTCCCTCTGGAAGAGTTGCATCATTTTCATATTTAGTATTAAAAGGAATTGTTGCTGTTCTGGAACTGGTAAATTCTACTTTAATTCCATCAACATTAGTTCCATATATTTTGGTATTGATTCTACTGTTGGCATAGGAAACAACAATTTTCACAGGATATTTCTGATTATTCTTAAATTTAAAATCTGGACCATTCCATGAGACAGTCGCATCACGACCGATTGGTACATAGCTGGAAATATAAGTATGATTATGACGTTCTGTTACTTCCAGATTAGCATAGACAACAGCATTATATAATGTTGATGATGTTTGACAGATACCACCACCAACTTCTTGAACGGTTTCACCATTGAGATAAGCACTTGCTTCACCAAAACCGGCTGCTTTGGTTCGTTTTCCTACAGTTGAATTGTAAGAAAATTCTTCGCCAGGGAGTAATATAACATTATTACATTTTTCTCCTGACAGTTTGACATTATTTTTTCTTACCGATGAACCACTGACATAAGTCGAATATTCACCTAAAACATCTTTAAACAGATTAGTTTCCAGCATTTCTTTGGTAATTTCTGGCTGTGATATTTTTGCTTTGACTGTAAATGTTTTTCCTTCTTGAGTATCATTGAACTTTTCTAAAGCTTCTGCCTTGTCGTATTCAATTCCAGATTGTGCATCGACAACAGCATAATTATTGTTTTTATCTAATGTTGCATTTTTAGCTTCTTTAGGAATACTTTTATAAATATGATCCATAATCTTTTCATCTTCACTGATATCATTTGTTGTTATCTCAATAGGATCAGTAAACTGATAATTGGATAATGCTTCTTCAATAGATTGATAAACCTCTTCTTTATTTACTGTTTTGCCCGATGTTCCTTTTGTAAAAATAAGTTTATCTTTGCCGATTTCATAAGATGTAGGAATTAAAGTTGAGTATTCTAATATTTTTGAATGTTTTATATTAGTTTCAAAAATTTTTTTATCAGAAATAATTAATGGTGTATATTCCTGATGATCAAAAAAATAATAATATCCTGCCATAAGAAAATGATCATTTTTTCTGCTGATATTTTTTATCTCTTTATCAAAATCCAAAGATACACAATCTGTGACATCAATCTGATATTTTTTATATTCAACATTTAGATTTAAAAGTAAATGTTCTTTATCCTTTTCATATTGTTTTTTTAGTTTATCAATAGCTTCACTTTGGGAAAGGTTTCCAACATCAATACCATTGATCGTCGTATTAGAAATAAATTCTTTTCCACTGCCGATGATACATAAAAACAGATAGATACATATAAATATGACAAAAATTAAAGAACTGACCAGTATAACTCTTTTCTTTTTTAATTTTAATTTCATTTTATCACCTTCTATTTTTCATATCATATATGATTAAAACAAGAAAAGCAATAAGCTCTTTGAATTATTCATATAATCATAACTTTTGTTGATTTTAAGCGTATTTTAGGTTACTATCAATAAAGTAAGAAAGAGGTGATATAGAGTGGAAGATGACATTATTGTTGCGATAGCGACTTCACGACTGGAAGCTGCTATTTCAATTATTCGTTTATCTGGAAAAGGTGTTATCGCTTTTGTTCAGCAGTTTTTTACAGGAAAAATATTAAATAAAGAAAGTCATACTATTACCTATGGTTTTATTAAGGATCATGATAAAAAAATTGATGAAGTTCTAGTCAATATATATAGAGGAAAAAGAACATTCACTGGTGAAGAAATGGTTGAAATCAATTGTCATGGTGGTGTTTACATTACTGGACAAATTTTAAATCTGTGTCTTCGCAATGGTGCCAGAATGGCAGAAAGAGGTGAATTCAGCAAGCGTGCCTTTTTAAATGGCAGAATCGATCTTTCTCAGGCGGAAGCCATTAGTGATATTATAACCGCTAAAAACAGTTATGCTAGTGATCTGGCTTTGAAAGGAATTCAGGGCAGCATCTCAAATTTTATTAAAGATCTTAAAGAAGAACTGATTCAGATCATTACGCAGATAGAAGTTAATATCGATTATCCTGAATATGAAGATGTTGAAGAACTGACAGCTGATAAACTGTTGCCAATGTCAAAATCTTTAAGTGAAAAGATGGAAAAGATACTGGAGGATTCAAAAAATATCAAACTGATGAAAGAAGGAATTCAAACTGTTATCATTGGTAAACCTAATGTTGGAAAATCGAGTCTGTTAAATGCTATTTTAAAAGAAGATAAAGCAATTGTGACTAATATTGCTGGAACAACCAGAGATATCGTTGAAGGACAGGTATCTATTGATGGAATCCTGTTAAATATGATCGATACGGCAGGAATCCGTGAAACTGATAATATTATTGAAAGTTTAGGTGTAGAAAAAGCCAAAGAACTGATTCATCAGGCTGATCTGGTTTTACTGGTCATTGATGGTTCAAAACCATTGGATGAAGAAGATCATCGTCTGTTGAAACTGACACAGGAACAAAATAGAATTATTATTATTAATAAAATGGATATGAAAAAAATTGCAGAAATTGAAGGTATTGAAATTTCAGCAAAAAATCAGGATGTCCTGCCTCTTACTCAGGAAATCAAAAGAAAGTTTAATTTAGGACAGATTACTGATCAGAATAACTATTTATTAACGAATGCCAGACAGACACTGTTACTGGAAAAAGCATCAAAATATTTAAAACAGGCTATAGAAGCCATGAAGCAGTCAGTGCCACCAGATCTAATCGTTGAAGATCTTTATGACAGCTGGTATGCATTAAAAGAAATATTAGGAGAACAGGCAAAAGAAGATTTACTGGATGAATTATTCAAACGCTTTTGCATAGGAAAATAAAATGAATGTCAATAAAATATTAGCGCAGAGATTTTATAAATTTTTTAAATATATCAGAGTTGTTACAATTATCGCATTTTTATTATTTATTATATTAAATGCAATCAATACGGGAAATGATATTCTATATTGGATTATTTACGGCTGTTTGATGGTAACGATTGCTGGAATAATGCAATGTATTGTCTTATATTTTTTATCAAAATATTATAATTCTAAAAATTAACAGGAGATATTATGAATATAGAGAATGTAGAAAGTGTATATAAACAGATTGATAAGTTATTTGTCAATGGTGTTATTGAAGGTATGATTTCGATTATTATCATGGCCATTATTATTCTTATTCTTAATAAATTTATCAATAAGTTTATTAAGAAAAAATGGCCTGATAATAATATTATTCAAAAGAAAATCAAAAAAGTTATATTGATCAGTTTATTTGCGGCAGTTGTTTTTAATGAAGTTACCTTTTTAAAAAGTTTTGTTGGGGCCTTACTGGCATCAGGAGGAATTGTTGCTGTTGTTATTGGGTTGGCCAGTCAGGAAGCTGCGAGCAATCTGATCAATGGAGCCATGATTTTAGCTTATAAACCATATAAGATTGGAGATTATATTGTTTTAAAAAGCAATAATGTGACAGGAACAGTTATTGATATATCATTAAGACATAGTGTCATTGAAACAATTGAAAAAACACAGATGATTGTTCCTAATCAAATTATGAATAAGGAAATTATTGAAAATATTACGCAGATAGAAAATGTCAAAGCAAATTATTTATATGTTGATATTTCTTATGAAAGCGATGTAGATAAAGCTATTGAGATTATTCAGAAATTAGCTATTAATCATCCTCTATTTGTCGATGGTAGAACCGATTTCAGCAAGGATGCTGTTCCTGTTATTGTTTATGAGTTGAAAGATAGCGGAATTGCTTTAAGAGCAACTGTAACGAGCGAAAATCATGCTGAGGGATTTCAAATGTTGTCCGATTTAAGAAAAGAACTGCTCAATGAATTTAAGAATAATGGTATTGATATTCCTTATCCACATGTTCAGGTTATTCAAAAGGATAGTTAACTATCTCTTTTTTCTTGCTTTAAAGGGTATTTAATGTTATGAATAATAAAAAGTTATTTTTACAAAGTATATTATATAAGGAGTGATAAAAAGTGAAATGTCCATACTGTCAACATGAATTATCAGAACATTCACAGTTCTGCAGTTATTGTGGCGAAGAAATCAAGGTTCAAAAAAAATGTCCACAATGTTATCATTCACAAAATATTGATGCGGTTTTCTGCAGTTACTGCGGCTATCATTTTCAGCAAACTAAAGAAGATAAGGAATTAACGAGAAGTAAAAAAAATCAGAATAAAAATAAGAATAAAAAAATGATGATGATTATCATTTCAATTATTATATGTTTATGTATTGGATTGACTGGTTATTTTCTGTTATTTAAAGAAGAAAAAGCAGAAAATAAATCTATATCAAATGAAAAACAAACAGAATTAAAGTTGGATGAAAATAAATTTGAAATAGAAGTTGAGCAACAGGATTATATTGAAGCTAATATGAATTGTACATATGAAGTTGATAATGAAGATATTGTTAAAGTTGACCAGTTTGGAACAATTACTGGTCTTGCTCCAGGAACAGCCACAGTAACGGTCAAAGGTGAAAATGGTGAGAAACAGAAATGTCAGGTTGTTGTAAGTGAAAATACACAGAATATCGTTATTTCATCATATGAAGCCAGTTCAACATTGACTGCTGAAGGTTATGATTATTCTGTCAATCAGCTTTATGATCAGAATTATTCAACCTGCTGGACAGAAGGTGTGGAAGGAGATGGTATTGGACAGACTGTTACTGTGAATTTTGAAAGTCGGGTTAAGATCAATACGCTCAATATCGTTAATGGCTATAATAAAACATCTGATCTTTATCAGAAAAATAATCGTGTTAAAAAAGTGACATTGATTTTTGATGATGGCAGTGAGGAAACAGTAGAGTTAAAAGACAGTTTTAATATCAGTCAGTCAATTTCATTTACTGAAAAGCAGACGAAAACTGTCAAAGTCAGAATTGATGAAGTATATAAGGGTACAAAATACGAAGATACCTGCTTAACAGAAATGACATTGACATATAAAAAGTAAACCAGGGTGATACCTGGTTTACTGGTAAGTTCTATCAAAACGGACTGGTAGAACTTCTTTTTTTTCAAAATTATCAAAGTATAAAGAAATATACGTCATTGCTTCTGATAAAGCATCTTTATAGATTTGATTTAATAAAGAATAATAATTTTCCATTTTTGTATTATGATGATAATTGATGATCAGTCCCTGTAACTGATCAAAATGGAAAGACAAATGAAAGGCACTATATAAGATGCCTCTTTTTAAATAGGAAGGGGCTCTTAACAGTTTGTCAGCAGCTTTAACACTATGTAAGCTTTCCTGTATCTGCAGATAAGACAGCTGCGGAAAAAATGAATGAATTGTACAGACAATATGTTCATTACATTGAATATGAGAATAGATATAGGAATTAACAGGATCAATTCTTTTTCTTTTGAGTATGTATCTGTCATATTCACTTTCGACTTCAAAATGAGACATCTGTGTTTCACTCATGATCTGTTTTACATAGCGATGCATCTGACTGTCAAGTATGTAGTGACATAAAAATCCCAGGATATAGGCTTTCTGGTCATTGTTATCAGCAATCTCCAATGCATTTTCAAAAAAATCACGAGCTTTTTCTCTATGCATCTGTTTTCCTAAAAGATTGACATCATCATGAAAATTATAAACACGATGAAAGAAGAAGATATCAGGACCATGCGTACCGATCTGAAATAAAGTTTTGTTGGCAGTAATGATCTGTTTGATCTGATGATCATCGATCAGCTGAATAATATCTTCACTGAACTGATAGTGTGTATATCCAGCAGGCATATTACAGTAATGTCAGATAATCTGATTCTTTAAATCCAACAAAAACTTTATCTTCAGTTTCCAGGATAGGTCTTTTAACAAGCATGCCATTGCTTGCCAGTAATTCTAGCTGTTGTTCTTCGCTCATTATTGGCAGTTTATCTTTAAGATGATTTTCTTTATATATTTTACCAGATGTATTAAAGAATTTTTTTAGTGGCAAACCACTTTTCCTGTATAAATGTTCCAGTTCCTGTCTATTTAATTTATTGTCAACGATATGGCGCTCTTCAAACTCAATATGATGAGCTAATAAAAACTTTCTGGCCTTTTGGCTGGTTGAACATTTAGGATAATAGATAAATAACATAAAACACCTCCTTATACCTGTATTTTACCATAGTTTTCATAAAAATTGATATTGTTTAATATAACGAGATATGGTAATATGATTAAAAGTAAGATAGAGGCGCAAGATGTTATGAAGTTATTGTTATTTGATGCAACAAGATGATAAGGGAGGAGCACTTGCCGAAGAAATATGTTTATTGCATGAAATATATTTCTGGGTGTCTAGGGAATACCTATGCAACTGTCATTATCATTGATAATGGTGTGCTATCATTGGATAACAGGTTATGTTGCAATGATAGTCATTGCATTTTTTTTATGATAAAGAGACATTTTTGAGAAAAGATGAATATATTAAAAAGGAGAAGAACAATGGAAAATATTGTTGAAGCATTAAGTTATGAAAGAGATATTATTCAGCTTAAATTGCTTAATGTTCCTAAACATCCAAAGATGATTGCAAAATTATTTACAATATTAAAAAATGAAGAAATTAATATTGATATGATATCTCAGGTAACGGTTGATGATTTTGTTCAGATTGAAATTACTTTGGATCAGGAGAATCAGCTAAAACTGAATGATGCAATTTTGAATTTAAAAGAAGAATTTAAACAGCTGCAGATTTATCAGATCAGAAAATATGCGAAAGTCGCAGTTGGAGGAAAACTGATTGAAAGTACACCAGGGTTGGCAGCTGAAGTTTTCGAAACGTTTGGTCAGGAAAATATACATTTTTATCAGATTACAACAAGTAAAAGAACGATATCGATTGTTATAGATAAAGAAAATCTGGATTTAGCGATACAGGTTTTAAAAAATAAATTCAAATTATAGGAGGATATGGTATGACGATTTTTGAAGGAAGTGCGGTAGCACTCGTATTGCCCATGCATGACAATGGGGATATAGATTACGATGGTTTTAAAAGACAGGTACAAAGAATGATCGATGGTGGTGTTCAGGCACTGCTTGTCAATGGAACAACTGGTGAAACAGCAACAATCACGATTGAAGAAGAATTCAGACTGTTTGATATTGTCATGGAAATGGCAAAAGGAACAGGTATCAAGGTTATCTGTGGAGCAGGATCTAATGATACGGCAACGGCTTTGAAAAAAGCAAAATACGCCAATGAAAAAGGTGCAGATGCAATCCTGGTCGTTACACCTTATTATAATAAAACATC
>CASETM010000089.1 GCA_949290865.1 uncultured Bacillota bacterium | reverse complement strand
TGTCCTGGAGGAGACTCGTAAGATCTGGTAGCAATGGCATGATGGACACACCTGTTCCCATACCGAACACAGAAGTTAAGCATCATCGCGGCGAAGATAGTACTCTGTGCGAAAATAGCGCGCTGCCAGTTCTTTTTTTTTTATAAATCCTGATATGTTTTCTGATGAAAATATACAGAGAAAACATTCGAAAAAAAATACTTCAAAAACAGTAAAAAAGCCTTGAAAAAAGGCTTTTTTTTGTGTAAAATATAGCCGTTGATGTCACGTAGATGTGCGAGGTTGCTGAAACACCGAAAAGCGTTGTCATGAAACGGCATGTTTCAGGGAATTTGCATTGAGTGAATCAAATCCTATAAGAATTTGAAAGGAGAAAAATCATGGCAAATAACAAAATTAGAATTAGATTGAAATCATTTGATCACAAAATTCTAGACGGGTCAGCAGAAAAGATTATTGCTGCTGCAAAAAAATCAGGTGCTCAAGTAGTTGGTCCAGTACCACTGCCTACTGAAAAGGAAGTTTATACAATCCTTAGAGCAGTTCACAAATATAAAGATTCACGTGAACAGTTTGAAATTCGTACTCACAAACGTTTGATCGACATTGTGAACCCTACGCCAGAAACAGTTGATGTTTTAACAAGATTAGAATTACCAAGTGGTGTAGACATCGAAATTAAATTATAAGAAAGGTAAAGGTGTAACTCATGAAAGGAATCTTAGGTCGTAAGATTGGAATGACTCAGGTCTTCACAACTGATGGTGTGTTAATCCCTGTAACTGTTGTAGAAGCAACAGAAAACGTTGTTTTACAGAAGAAAACAGTTGCAACTGATGGATATGATGCAATTAAAGTTGGATTCGAAGATAAAAGAGAAAAATTAGCAAACAAAGCTGAAAAGGGAATTGCAAACAAAGCTAACACAGCTCCTAAGCGCTTCATTAAAGAATTTCGTTTTGACGAAATGATGAGTTATGAAGTTGGAGATAAAATTACAGTCGATAGCTTTGTAGCTGGTGAAGTTGTGGATGTAACTGGAACTTCTAAAGGTAAAGGTTATCAAGGTGTTATTAAGAGACATGGACAGCACATTGGTCCTAAAGGACATGGTTCAGGAGCTCATAGAATTGTTGGTTCAATGGGGCCAATCGCTCCAAACAGAATTGCTCCAGGTAAGAAGATGCCAGGACAAATGGGACATGTAACTCGTACAATTCAAAACTTAGAAATCGTAGCAGTTGATCCAGAAAACAATTTATTATTAATCAAAGGTTCAGTACCAGGACCTAAAAAAGGTTTAGTTATCGTTAAAACTGCTATTAAGAAAGCTGGACAGGTAAACCCAGTACATGAATTAGTAGATTACACTCCAGAAGTTGAAGAAACTCCTGTAGTAGAAGAAGCTGCTGCAGAATAATTTGAAGAAGGAGGAAATGAATAATGCTTAATGTTAAAGTATTTAACCAAGAAGGTGCTGAAGTTAAAGACTTGGAATTAAACGAAGCTGTATTTGGAATTGAACCAAATAATCAGGCTATGTTCGATATGGTCTTATTACAAAGAGCATCTTTAAGACAAGGTACACATAAAGTGAAAAACCGTACTGAAGTTGCTGGTGGTGGAAAGAAACCATGGCGTCAAAAAGGTACAGGTAGAGCAAGACAAGGATCAATCCGTGCACCTCAATGGAGAGGTGGAGGAGTTGTATTTGGTCCTACACCAAGAAGTTATAAATTTAAATTAAACCGTAAAGTAAGAAGACTGGCTTTAAAATCAGCATTATCTTCTAAAGTTCAGGATAACGAATTTATGGTTATTGATGGAATTTCATTCGAAGCTCCAAAAACTAAAGCAATGGTTAAAGTATTAGAAAACTTAAATGCACCAGTAAAAACATTATTGGTTGTTGATGAAATCGATGTTAATGTTGAAAAGTCAGCAAACAATATTCCAGGTGTAAAACTGTTAGACGCAAAACATGTTAATGTTTATGATATTTTAAACAGCAACAAGTTAATCATGACTGAAGCTGCAATCAAAGCTGTTGAGGAGGTATTAGCATAATGGCACACATTACAGATGTATTAAAGAAACCAGTTCTTACTGAAAAGTCATTAGCTCTTCAGGCTGAAGAAAACAAATATACTTTCGACGTTGACTTAAATGCAAACAAAACTGAAGTTAAAATTGCTGTTGAAAAAATGTTCAATGTCAAAGTTGAAAAAGTTAACATTATGAACGTAAAACCTAAAAACAAAAGAATGGGTAGATACGAAGGTAAAACAAACAAAAGAAGAAAAGCTATCGTTAAATTAGCTGAAGGATCTTCAATCAATTACTTCGATGAAGAAGAATAATTGAAGAAACAAAAATATTGGAATAACTCGTTCCAGATAAGAAAAATAGGAGGAAACTAAAGATGCCAATTAAAAGTTATAAACCAGTGACAAATGGCCGTCGTAATATGACTTCATTAACTTATGAAGAAATTACAGCAACAAAACCTGAAAAATCTTTAGTTGCTAAAAAATCTAAAAAAGGTGGACGTAATAATCAAGGTGTGATTACTACTCGTCATCACGGTGGGGGACATAAACAAAAATATCGTATTATCGATTTCAAACGTAATAAAGATAATATCCCTGGAAAAGTAGCAACTATCGAATATGATCCAAACAGATCAGCAAACATCGCATTAATCAATTATGTTGATGGTGAAAAAAGATATATTCTTGCTCCTAAAGGATTAGAAGTAGGAATGACAATCATCTCTGGTGATGATGCTGATATCAAAGTTGGAAACGCATTACCAATGGGAAATATGCCTGAAGGTACTGTTATCCACAATATTGAAATGCAGCCTGGAAAAGGTGGACAAATCGCAAGATCTGCTGGTGTGTCTGCTCAAATCTTAGGTAAAGAAGGAAAATATGTAACTGTCAGATTAGCTTCTGGTGAAGTTAGAAAATTATTAGCAGTTTGTAAAGCTACAGTTGGTGTAGTAGGAAATGAAGATCATGGTCTGGTTAACTATGGTAAAGCTGGACGTATGAGATGGAAAGGTGTAAGACCTACAGTTCGTGGTTCTGTTATGAACCCTAACGATCACCCTCATGGTGGTGGGGAAGGTAGAACTTCTATCGGACGTAAAGCTCCAATGACTCCTTGGGGTAAAAAAGCTATGGGAGTTAAAACTAGAAAAAATAAAAAAGCTTCGACTAAATTAATCGTACGTCGTCGCAATGGTAAATAATCAAGGAGGAAAGAAATAATGGCACGTAGTTTAAAAAAGGGACCATTTGTTGATGCTCATTTAATGAAAAAAGTAGAAGCATTAAATGAATCAGGTAAAAAAGAAGTAATCAAAACTTGGTCAAGACGTTCAACAATCTTCCCTCAATTTATTGAACATACATTTGCAGTATATAACGGAAGAGAACATATTCCTGTATACGTTACTGAAGACATGGTTGGTCATAAATTAGGAGAATTCGCTCCAACTAGAACTTTCCATGGTCATGATGCTGACGATAAAAAAGGAAAGAAATAGAGAGGAGAATAGAACATGGAAGCAAAAGCAATAGCTAAAACAATTCGTGTATCACCTCAAAAAGCAAGATTAGTAGTTGATTTAGTAAGAGGTAAAACAGTTAAAGAAGCGCTTGGTATCTTAGAATACACAAACAAAGCTGCTTCACCTGCAATCATGAAAGTTGTTAAATCTGCTGCTCAAAATGCAGTTTATAATAATGATGCAGATGCAGAAAAGTTATATGTTAAAGCAATCTTCGTTGATGAAGGTCCAACTTTAAAAAGATTTGCTGCCAGAGCTAAAGGTAGCGGAACAAGAATTTTAAAAAGAACATGCCACATCACTTGTGTGGTTGATGAAAGATAGGAGGTACTAGAATGGGTCAAAAAGTTAGTCCAGTAGGATTACGTGTTGGAATCAACCGTAATTGGGATTCAAGATGGTACGCAAATGATCAGGATTTTGCCGGATTATTACATGAAGATATCAGAATCCGTGAATACATCCTTAAAAAATTAAAATCTGCTCAGGTTGCCAGAGTAGAAATCGAAAGATCTAAAAACCGTGTAACAATTTTTGTTCATACATCTAGACCTGGTGTAGTTATCGGTAAAGATGGTGAAGCAGTTGATGCTTTAAGAAAAGAAGTTGCTAAATTAGTTAGCGGTAAACAGGTATTTATTAATATCGTAGAAATCAAAAACCCTGATGTTGTGGCTCAGTTAGTAGCTAACAATATCGCAGAACAGTTAGAAAATCGTGCTTCTTTCAGAACAGTTCAAAAACGTGCTATTCAAAGAGCAATGAGAGCTGGAGCGAAAGGAATTAAAACAAGTGTTTCAGGACGTTTAGGTGGAGCTGATATGGCTCGTGCTGAAGGTTACTCTGAAGGGAATGTCCCTCTTCATACTTTAAGAGCTGATATTGATTATGCAACTGCAGAAGCAGATACAACTTATGGTAAATTAGGAGTTAAAGTTTGGATTTGTAAGGGAGAAATCCTTCCTGAAAAAAAGAAAGGGGATAAATAATCATGTTGATGCCTAAAAGAACAAAATACAGAAGACCTCACCGTGTGTCTTACGAAGGTAAAACAAAAGGTGGAGACAAAGTTTCATTTGGTGATTTTGGTTTAGTAGCAACTGAAGGTGCATGGATTACTTCTCGTCAGATAGAAGCAGCACGTATTGCCATTAACCGTTATATGAACCGTGGTGGTAAAGTATGGATTAGAATTTTCCCTCATATGGCTAAAACGAAAAAACCATTGGAAGTACGTATGGGATCAGGTAAAGGTTCTCCAGAAGAATGGGTAGCAGTTGTTAAAACTGGACGCGTTTTATTCGAAGTAGGAGGATTAGACGAAGCAACATTAAGAGAAGCTTTAAGACTTGCATCTCATAAATTACCTATTAAATGTAAAATCATTGGAAAGGGTGAATAATGATGACAGCGCAAGAAATTAGAGAATTAGATACTGAAGCTTTATTAGCCAAAGTTGAAGAATACAAAAAAGAGCTATTTGGTTTAAGATTCCAGCAAGCTACAGGACAATTAGAAAACACTGCACGCATTAGACAAGTTCGTAAAACGATCGCTCGTATCAAAACAGTGATTAGAGAAAGAGAATTAAACCAATAGGAGGAGATACAAATGGAAAGAAATAATCGTAAAGTTTATACTGGAACAGTTGTATCTACTAAAATGGATAAAACTATCACAGTGCTAGTTGAAACACATGTAAAACATAAATTATATGGTAAGCGTATGAAATCATCAACAAAATTCAAAGCTCATGATGAAAACGAAATCGCTCAAGTTGGTGACACAGTAAAAATTATGTCAACAAGACCATTATCTGCTACAAAACGTTTCCGTTTAGTAGAAATCGTCAAAAAAGCAGAAACAGTTTAATAACTCTAAAAGGAGGTAGCCGAAGATGATTCAAAACGAAAGTAGACTGAAAGTTGCTGATAATACAGGTGCAAAAGAAGTTCTGGTTATCCGTAATTTAGGTGGGTCAAATAGAAAAACAAGTAACATTGGAGATATTGTTGTTGCAACTGTAAAACAAGCAACTCCTAATGGTACTGTTAAAAAAGGTGATGTAGTAAAAGCGGTTATCGTTAGAACAAGATATGGTGTAGGACGTGAAAACGGATCATACATCAAATTTGATGATAACGCTTGTGTAATTATTAAGGATGACAAGTCTCCAAGAGGGACTCGTATCTTTGGACCGGTTGCAAGAGAGTTAAGAGATGCAGATTTCATGAAAATCGTATCATTAGCTCCAGAAGTATTATAAGGAGGCGTGGCACATGAAAATCCGTGTAGGTGATACTGTTGAAGTTATCGCAGGTAAAGATAAAGGGAAAACAGGAGAAGTGTTACAAGTTCTTGCTAAAGAAGACAAAGTAATCGTTGAAGGAGTAAACATGATCACTAAACATGTAAAACCTTCACAAGCTGATCCTGAAGGTGGAATTGTTAACAAAGAAGCACCAATTCATGTTTCTAATGTTGCATTCTATGATTCTAAAGCAAAAGCAACAGTGAAATTAGGATATAAGGTTACTGTTGATGAAAATGGAAAGAAAACTAAAGTTCGTGTTAACAGAAAAACAGGGGCTGAAGTAGATAAAAAGAAAAAGAAATAATTGAAAGGAGATAGCAAATGAATCGTTTACAAAAACGTTATGAAGACGAAATCGTAAAATCGTTAATGGAAAAATTCAATTATTCTTCTAAAATGCAGGCACCTAAGATTGAAAAAATCGTTTTAAATATTGGTGTTGGTGATGCAGTATCTAATTCAAAATTATTAGATGATGCAGTTAATGAATTAACATTGATCACTGGTCAAAAACCAGTCATCACAAAAGCTAAAAAATCAATCGCTGGTTTCAAATTACGTCAAGGACAGGCTATTGGTTGTAAAGTAACTTTACGTGGTGAAAGAATGTATGAATTTTTAGATAAATTAATCAATGTTTCTTTACCTCGTGTAAGAGACTTTAGAGGCGTTTCTAATAACGCATTCGATGGAAGAGGAAATTATACTTTAGGTATTAAAGAACAGTTGATTTTCCCTGAAATTGATTTTGATAAAGTAAACAAATTAAGAGGAATGGATATTGTATTCGTAACTACAGCTAAAACTGATGAAGAAGGTCATGAATTATTAGCTCAGTTAGGAATGCCATTCCATAAATAGGAGGACACATAAATGGCTAAAACATCAATGAAAGTGAAACAACAACGTCCTCAAAAATATAAAGTGCGTGAATACACTCGTTGTGAACGTTGTGGTAGACCACATTCAGTAATTAGAAAATTTAAACTTTGCAGAATTTGCTTCAGAGAATTAGCTTATAAAGGTGAAATTCCTGGTGTAAAGAAAGCAAGTTGGTAATGTAGAAAATAATCCGTAATGGAAGGAGGACACGCAAATGGTAATGACTGATCCAATTGCAGATATGTTAACTAGAATCCGTAATGCGAATAATACATTAAAAGAAGAAGTGACTATTCCAGCTTCATCTATTAAAGTAGGAATTGCTGAAATCTTAAAAAATGAAGGATTCATTAAAGGGTATAAAGTTGAAGGCGAAGGTGCTCAATCAAACATTATTATCTCTTTAAAATATAGAGGAAAAGATAAAGTAATCACTGATTTAAAAAGAATTTCTAAACCAGGGTTACGTGTATATGCAAAAGTAAACGAAATTCCTAAAGTTTTAAATGGTTTAGGTATCGTAATTCTATCAACTTCACAAGGTTTAATGACTGATAAAGAAGCAAGAGCTAAACAAGTTGGTGGAGAAGTTATCGCATATATCTGGTAATAAAAAAATATACAGGAGGTATTAACTGATGTCTCGTATCGGTAATAAAATTATCACTGTACCTGAAGGTGTAACTGTTGATATCGCTGATGATAATACTGTAACAGTTACTGGATCAAAAGGGACTTTAGTGAAACAGTTTTCTCCAGCAATTTCATTTAACAGAGAAGGAAATGAAATTACTGTTGTAAGAAGTAGTGAAGAAAAACATGTAAAACAGTTACATGGGACAACAAGAGCTTTACTGGCAAACATGATCGAAGGTGTTCATAACGGTTATAAAAAAGAATTAGAAATCGTTGGGATCGGTTATCGTGGTCAGATGAAAGGTAACACATTAGTGTTAAATATCGGTTTCTCTCATCCAGTTGAAATCGAAGCAGAAGAAGGAGTAAAAATTGAAACTCCAAATCAGAACTCTATTGTCGTTACTGGAATTGATAAAGAACGTGTTGGTCAAGTAGCAGCTTTGATCAGATCTAAAAAGAAACCAGAACCTTACAAAGGTAAAGGTATCAAATATGTTGGTGAAAGAATCATTAGAAAAGAAGGAAAAACTGCTGGTAAAAAGTAGTCTAAGAGTAAGAAAGGAGCTATCTATATGGCTAAATTACAATCTCGTAATGATTTACGTTTAAAACGTCATGCAAGAGTTCGTACAAAAATCAGTGGAACTCCAGAATGTCCTCGTTTAAACGTTTTCCGTTCAAATGCTCATATTCACGCTCAAATCATTGATGATGTCAACGGTGTTACATTGGTTAGCGCATCAAGCGTTGATATGAAATTAGAAAACGGTGGAAATATTGCTGCAGCAACTGCAGTCGGAACTGAAATTGCGAAAAGAGCAATTGCGAAAGAAATTAAAAATGTCGTATTTGATCGTGGTGGATATATTTATCATGGTCGTGTAAAAGCTTTAGCTGAAGCAGCTAGAGAAGCAGGATTAGAATTCTAGATGGAGGTCAATATGGAACAACGTAAACCAAGAGCGAATGGTGAAAGAAGACCTAGAAGAGGTCAAAGAAGAAATGCACCTAGAAGAGAAGAAAAAGAATTTGAAGAACGTGTTGTTACTATTAACCGTGTAACAAAAGTAGTAAAAGGTGGTCGTAGAATGCGTTTTGCTGCTTTAGTTGTTATTGGAGATAAAAAAGGTAGAGTCGGTTTTGGAACAGGTAAAGCTAATGAAGTACCTGATGCAATTAGAAAAGCTACTGAAAATGCAAAACGTAATGTTATTAAAGTACCTTCTATTCATGGAACAATTCCTCATGAAGTGACTGGTGTTTATGGATCAGGTGAAGTATTTATCAAACCTGCATCTCAAGGTACTGGAATCGTTGCTGGTGGACCAGTTCGTGCTGTTGTTGAATTAGCTGGTTATAAAGATATTTTATCTAAATGTATTGGATCAAGAACTCCAATCAATATGGTTAGAGCAACAATGCAAGGATTATCTTCATTAAAAACTGTTAATGAAGTTGCTGAATTAAGAGAAAAGAAAGTTGAAGAAATTTTTGGATAACAGGAGGCAAACAAAATGGCAAATAAAGTAAGTATTACACTTAAAAAGAGTCCAATTGGTTGCTTACCAAAACAAAAAAAGACTCTTAAAGCATTAGGATTAACAAAAATTAATAAAACTGTAGAATTAGACAACAACGTTTATACTCAAGGTATGATTAAAGTTGTTGGACACCTAGTTAGCGTAGAAGAAAAATAGTAGGAGGTGTAAATAATGAAACTTCACGAATTACAATATACTGAAGGTGCACGTAAAGCGAGAAAACGTGTTGGACGTGGAACAAGTTCAGGAAATGGTAAAACAGCAGGAAGAGGTCAAAAGGGTCAAGGTGCGAGATCTGGTGGAGGAAAGAAACCAGGATTCGAAGGTGGACAAACACCATTATTCATGCGTTTACCAAAAAGAGGATTTACAAATATCAATCGTAAAGAATACGCAATCGTAAATCTTGATTCATTAAATAAATTTGAAGATGGCGCTATTGTCAATGTGGAAACATTAAAAGCAGCTGGAATTATTAAAAAGGAATTAGATGGAATCAAAGTTTTAGGAAATGGTAAGGTTGAAAAGAAATTAACTGTTCAGGCTACTAAATTTTCTAAGTCAGCTGTTGCTGCTATCGAAGCTGCAGGTGGGAAAACTGAGGTGATCTAATATGTTAACTTTTTTGAAAAATGTATTCAAAAAGGGAGAACTTCGTCAAAAAGTCATTTTTACACTTGGAATATTATTCGTGTATCGTTTAGGTGCAGGAATTACTATTCCTGGTGTTGACATTGGATCATTAAGTGCCAATGATGCCACGAGTGGGATCTTTGGAATTATGAATCTGCTGGGCGGAGGAACATTAGAAAGATTCTCTATCTTTGCGTTAGGGGTTTCACCTTATATTACATCTTCGATCATTATTGAATTATTATCAATGGATGTAATACCAGCATTAACACGCTGGCGTAAAGAAGGTAATACTGGGAAAAAGAAAAAAGACCGTGTTACTAGAATATTGACGTTATTCTTATCTGCATTGCAAGGAGGAGTTTTAACCTATGCATTTGATTCAGGATACGGAATATTAGTTAATAATTCAATTTGGGCATATATTTATGTTGTTTTAATTATGATGGCAGGAAGCTTGTTGGCAATCTGGTTAGGTGATCAGATTACAATTAAAGGAATTGGTAATGGGGTTTCATTACTGATCTTTACAGGAATCGTATCAAATTTACCAAGCTCATTCTTACAGACTTATGATAACCTGGTAACATATGATAGCGGAATGTGGTTAGATATTGCATGGTACGTACTGTTCGTCATTGTTTATTTATCGATAGTTGTCTTCGTTGTATTTACCGAAGGAGCAATTCGAAAGATTCCTGTTAATTATGCATCTAGTACAGGTGTTATTATGAAAACTAGAGATCAAACTCATATGCCTATTAAAATTAATAGTTCAGGAGTTTTACCCGTTATCTTTGCTTCTTCAGTTTTGGCAGCACCAAGAACAATTGTAAGTTTTATGGAAACAACTGATGTGACATCATTGATTAACACAATATTCAACTATCAGGAACCTGTAGGTTTCTGTCTGTATATCCTGATGATCATTGGTTTTACATTCTTTTATTCAAACTTACAGATTGATGCACAAAGAATTAGTGATGATTTGAAGAAAAATGGTGGTTCGATTCCAGGAATCAGAACTGGTATTGAAACAAAGAATTATATTAAAAGAGTTCTTAATCAGATAACTGTTGCGGGTTCATTGACATTATGTATCATCGCCGCAATTCCAATCATGACACCAATTATCTGGACACAGACAGAAAACGCAAGTATTTCTTTAGGTGGTACTGGACTGATCATTGTTACCGGCGTTGCATTGGAAACAGTTAGACAAATCAAAACATATATTACAAGAAAAGAATATCATGGTTATATTCGTAAATAAGTAGATAATTCTTTACTGGATTCGTTGAATATCTTAAAGAAATTCAAGATGGAGAAGCAGTTATAAAGAATTATTAGTCATAATTGATGATTCAATCTATGAAAAACGTCTTTACAGATATCAAAAGAAGCCAGGAGGTTATAGAATGATTATTACTAAAGATGATAGAGAAATTGAACTGATGGCTGAAGCAGGAAGAATCGTTGCTTTGGTTCATGAAAAGTTAAAAGAAGTGATCGTACCAGGAATAACAACTAATGAAATTGATCAGATCTGTGATCAAGTCATTAGAGAAAATGGTGCTACACCTTCGTTTCTACATCTCTATGGATTTCCTAAAAGTGTCTGTACTTCCATTAATCAGGTTGTCGTTCACGGAATTCCAGATAATCGAAAATTAGCTGAAGGCGATATTATTTCAGTAGACGTGGGAGCATGTTACAAAGGATATCATGGTGACAGTGCCTGGACATATGCTGTTGGTCATATCAGTGATGAAGCAAAACGATTGATGGAGGTTTGTGAAGCTTCTTTATATGCTGGGTTAGAAATGGTAAAACCAGGTAATCGTTTGTCTGATATCTCTCATGCTATTGAAGAATATTTAAAAGCTAACGGTTGTACGACACCACTTGACTATACAGGTCATGGGATTGGTACAAGCGTTCATGAAGATCCATCGGTTCCTAATTATGGGGCTCCAGGGAGAGGACCTAGACTGAAAAAAGGGATGTGCCTTGCGATTGAGCCAATGGCTCATTTAGGAGGGTGTGAAACTGTGACACTGAGTGATGGCTGGACTGTTGAAACCAAAGACCATTCTTTGGCGGCTCATTTCGAACATACGATCGTAATCACAGATGATGGATATCGAATTCTAACAAAACTTTAACAAAGGGGTTGGAGACCTATGGCAAAGAAAGATGACGTTATAGAAGTAGAAGCTACTGTCTTGGAAACGTTGCCTAATGCAATGTTTAAGGTAGCATTAGAAAATGGAGTGGAAATTCTTGCTCACGTTTCTGGTAAAATCCGTATGCACTACATTCGCATTTTACCGGGGGATAGAGTTACCGTTGAAATTTCTCCATATGATTTAACACGTGGGCGTATTACATTTAGACATAAATAAAAAATCTTCCAAAAGGAGGTAGACAGGATGAAGGTAAGACCATCTGTAAAACCAATGTGTGATAAATGCAGAGTAATTAAAAGAAAAGGGCGTGTAATGATTATTTGTGAAAACCCAAAACATAAACAAAGACAAGGTTAATTTTTAGGAGGAAATAAAATGGCTCGTATTGCAGGTGTAGATATCCCACGTGATAAACGTGTTGTTATCTCATTAACTTATGTATATGGTATCGGTAAATCTACAGCTAAAGACATCTTAAAAGCTACTGGAATTTCTGAAGATGTTAGAGTTAAAGATTTAACTGAAGAAGAAGTTACTAAAATTAGAAAAGAAGTTGAAAAATATAAAGTTGAAGGTGACTTGCGTAGAGATGTTCAATTAAACATTAAAAGATTAATGGAAATTGGATGTTATAGAGGTATGCGTCATCGTAAAGGACTTCCTGTTCGTGGTCAGAAAACTAAAACTAATGCTAGAACTCGTAAGGGTAAAGCTAGACCAATCGCAGGAAAGAAAAAATAATAGGAGGTTGAAAGGAAATGGCTAGAGTTAAACAGACACGTGGTAAAAAACGTGTAAAAAAGAATATTGCAAAAGGTGTTGCACATGTACATTCAACTTTCAATAACACTATTGTAACAATTACTGATGAACATGGTAATGTGTTAACATGGTCAAGTGCAGGAGCTTTAGGATTTAAAGGTTCTAGAAAATCAACACCATTTGCCGCACAAATGGCTTCAGAAGCAGCAGCAAAAGCATCTATGGATCATGGTGTAAAAACTGTAGATGTTAATGTTAAAGGTCCAGGACCAGGACGTGAAGCAGCTGTCAGAGCTTTACAGGCAGCCGGATTAGAAGTAACTTCAATTACTGATGTAACACCTATTCCACATAATGGGTGCCGTCCACCAAAACGTCCTCGTGGATAGTATTATTGTAGTAAATCAGAATACAAATATCATTCCTATAGAGGAGGGAACATATGCATAAATTCGAAAAAGCAAATTTTAATATTGAACAATATGATGAAACAGAAAACTATGGTAAATTTGTTATCGAACCATTAGAAAGAGGGTTCGGAACAACTTTAGGGAATGCCCTAAGAAGAGTTTTATTATCTTCTTTACCAGGATCTGCTGTTTATGCAATAAAGGTTCAGGGAGCAATCCATGAATTTTCAGCAATTGATGGTGTTGTTGAAGATGTGACCACAATGATCTTAAATCTGAAAAAACTGGTTTTTGATATTGATGGTGAAGACAACGTCAAAATGGTCATTGATGTTAAAGGACCAGCAACTGTAACTGGTGCTGATATTCAATGTCCAGGTGAAGTAACAATGATTTCTAATGATCTGGTTATTGCTCATGTTGCTGAAGGTGGACACTTATATATGGAAATGTTTGCTAAAAAAGATCGCGGATATGTAAGTGCCGATCAGAACAAAGTTCATATCAACACGATCGGTGTTATTCCAACTGATTCAATTTTTTCACCAATTGAAAGAGTTGCTTATGCAGTTGAACCAACAAGAGTTGGTGAAAGTGCAAAATATGATCAGTTAACACTGGAAGTTGAAACCAATGGTTCGTTAAAACCTTATGAAGCTATTTCATTAGCTGCTAAGATTTTAGTGGAACACTTAAATATGTTCGTTGAATTAACTGATATGGCTATGAATATGGAAGTAATGTCTGAAACTCAAAGTGATACTTCAAACAAAGTTTTAGATATGACGATTGAAGAATTAGATTTATCAGTTCGTTCATACAACTGCCTAAAGCGAGCTGGAATTCAGACAGTTCAGGATCTTGCTGCGAAATCAGAAGATGATATGATCAAAGTAAGAAACTTAGGTAAAAAATCATTAAAAGAAGTTAAAGAAAAATTAGTTGAATTAGGATTAGGATTTAAACCTATTGATTAATTTTATTGAAAATACACAAAAAGGAGCGTTAATCTCATGGCTAAAAATAGAAAATTAGGACGCACTTCAGATATTAGAAAATCTATGTTACGTAGTTTAGCTACAGAAGTTATTGTATACGGAAAAGTTGAAACAACTGTAACTAGAGCTAAAGAAGTTCGTAGTGTAGTTGATGAATTAATTACTTTAGGTAAACGTGGAGATTTACATGCAAGAAGACAGGCTGCTGCAGATATGCATAAGGTTGTTGATGAAAATACAGGTAAAACTGCAGTTCAAATCTTATTTGATGACGTTGCACCTAAATTCAAAGATGTCAATGGTGGATATACTAAGATTTTAAAAACTTATAACCGTAAAGGTGATAATGCACCAATGGCAATTTTGTCATTAACTAAATAATGAAAGAGACCAGTTATTGGTCTCTTTTTTATTTGACAAGAAAACATGAACATAATAGAATGGGAGAGTACATGATTAGAAAGGAAGAGAAATATGGAAAACATAATTGAAGTTAAAGATTTATCTTTTGAATATGAGCCAAGTTTAAAAACCATTGACCATATTTCTTTTAACATAAAAAAAGGTGAATATGTTGCTATTCTAGGGCATAATGGCAGTGGAAAAAGTACGATTGCAAAACTATTGATTGGTTTGCTTGAAAAAAAATCAGGAATAATTATAGTTAATGGTTTAGAACTGAATATGAAAAATCTCTACAAGGTTAGAGAACAGATAGGTATTGTTTTTCAGAATCCTGATAACCAGTTTATTGGGGCAACAGTTCGTGACGATATTGCCTTTGGATTAGAGAATTTATGTGTACCTCGCGATAAAATGGATGAACTGATTGAAACTTATGCAAAAAAAGTAAGGATGGAAAGATTTCTAGAACACGAGCCAACAAAATTGTCTGGTGGACAGAAACAAAGAGTGGCAATAGCTGGAATTTTGGCTATGTCCCCTTCAATTATTATTCTTGATGAAGCGACAAGTATGCTTGATCCAAGAGGGAAAAGTGAAATTAATGAGCTGGTTAGAGATATCAATGAAGATCGCAACATGACGATTATTTCGATTACTCATGATATTGAAGAAGCCAAAAATGCTGATAAGATCATTTTGCTGAATAAAGGAAGAATCATTGCCATGGCAGCACCGGATCAGATTCTTAGGGATACAGCAACACTTGATGAATTAAAATTGGACAGTCCGTTTGCTTTAAAGCTGTCACGCACACTAAATGAAAAAGGCATTCATGTTGCGGAAACATTAAATGTAGAAGAATTGGAGAGACAATTATGTCAATTACATGCAAAAGTCTAGGATATATTTATGGTATTGATACACCTTTTGAATATCAGGCATTAAAGGATATCAATTTAGATATTGAAGAAGGCAGTTTTACTGCTATTGTGGGGCAGACCGGCAGTGGGAAATCAACGCTTATCCAGCATATTAACGCATTATTGATTCCAACATCAGGACAAATTACGATCGATG
The DNA here is from genome assembly GCA_949290865.1 of uncultured Bacillota bacterium. Taxonomy (GTDB): domain Bacteria; phylum Bacillota_I; class Bacilli_A; order Erysipelotrichales; family Coprobacillaceae; genus Faecalibacillus. The sequence goes on along the minus strand of CASETM010000089.1, from coordinate 9,059 downwards.
AATATACAGTGACAGCTGACCAGAAACCAGCTTCATTAAAACTACTTAGAAAAAAATCCGGGCTGGTGTTCCAGTTTCCTGAATATCAGCTTTTTGAAGAAACAATTGAAAAGGATATTATGTTTGGTCCAATTAATTTTGGAGTTAATGAAGATGGAGCAAAGAGCATTGCTAGAAAAGCAATTAGAATGGTTGGTTTAAGTGAGGAATATTTGGATAAATCGCCATTTGACCTTTCAGGAGGGCAGAAAAGACGTGTAGCTATTGCTGGGATTCTGGCAATGGATCCGGATATCCTGGTTTTGGATGAACCTACAGCTGGCTTGGATCCACAGGGAACGAAAGAAATGATGGATCTGTTTAAAAAGATCAATCAGTCTGGAAAAACTGTTATTATCGTTACCCATGATATGAATCATGTTTTGCAGTACTGTGATCATGTTGTCATTATGAATAACGGTCAAGTAGAAAAAAAAGGTACGGTCAAAGAAATCTTTAAAAACAGTGAGTATCTGAATCAGCTGGGAATTGAATTGCCTTTAATTACAAATATGATCATTGATCTTAATAAAAATGGTTTTCACATTGATATAGCAATCAACAATATTAACGATCTCTGTGCTGCGATAGGTGGTGAACTGCATGGATAATATGACATTTGGAAAATATATCCCAGGGAATTCACTTATTCATCGCCTGGATCCTCGTTTGAAGATTGCTGTACTATTTGTATTTTTAATTGCAGTTTTTTTTGATTCTGGCTTTTTAGGCTATGGCATTCTTGCAGTTTTTGTTTTACTATGTGCAATGCTTTCAAAAATTAGATTGTCGCATATTTTAAAAGCTGTTAAGCCAATGGTATTTATGATGCTGTTTTTAATGGTTTTCAATATTTTTCTGTTAAAAACAGGAGATGTTTTGTTGACGATTGGAAGTCTCAAAATCTATTCAGGAGCATTGATACAGACTTTATACATTTTTATCAGGCTGATTCTGATTATTACGCTATCGACAATCATGACTTCTACAACAAAACCGTTGGATTTAACTATGGCTATTGAAAGTCTGCTTGGACCTTTGAAACGATTCCGTTTTCCTGTTCATGAACTGGCAATGATGATTTCCATCGCTTTAAGATTTATTCCTGATCTGTTAGATGAGGCAAAAAGAATTATGAAAGCACAGGCCAGTCGAGGTGTAGATTTTAATGAAGGAACATTTCTGGAAAAAATCAAATCAATCATTTCTTTGATCATTCCATTATTCATCTCCGCCTTTCAACGTGCTGAAGATTTGGCTAACGCTATGGAAAGTCGAAATTATAATCCTGAAGCAACAAGGACGCGTTATCGAACTTTATCATGGTCAGTAACTGATACAGTTTCCCTGACTATGGCGATGATTGTATCCGGTGGTGTGATTATAATGAGTTTTGTATTATGACCAGAGTAAAATGTATTGTCAGTTATGATGGAAGTCAATTTTATGGCTTTCAGATTCAAAAAAAAGAACGAACTGTACAGGGAGAAATTCAAAAATCAATTCATAATATTTGTAAAGATGAAGAGATTGTTATTCATGCCAGTGGTCGAACAGATGCGAAAGTTCATGGCATTCATCAGGTTTTTCATTTTGATACCAAACGAGAAATTCCTGAAAAACAGTGGAAAAGAGCAATTAATCATTTTCTTCCTGATGATATTTATATTCTTGATAGTGAAATTGTGACCGAAGATTTTCACAGTCGCTACAGTGCTGTAAAAAAAGAATATCACTATAAGCTGAATATGAATGAGTATGATCCGTTTCAGACGCATTATGTTTATCAGTATGGTCGATCTCTGGATCTTGAGCTAATGCGAGAAGCTGCACAATTATTTGTTGGTGAGCATGATTTTGCTTCATACTGTACTTGTGATGAATATGGTAATGCAATCCGCACGATATACCAGATCGATATTACTGAAGAAAATGGTATCGTTACTTTCCGTTTGCTAGGTAATGGATTTCGCCGATATATGGTTAGACATATTGTTGGTGGACTTATTCAGGTGGGAGCAAAACGTATTACGAAAGACTTTTTGAAAGATCTTCTTGAAAGTAAAGGAGCTAGAAAATGTCTTTATAAAGCGAAACCGCAAGGACTATATCTTTATGAGGTCTATTATGAATAATTACCATACGCACACTTTTCGGTGTGGACATGGTGCTGGAGATGAAGAAGATATAGTACTGGCAGCGCGCAACATGGGGATGCAGGAACTGGGTTTCAGTGAACATGTACCTTTACCTTATTATCGGCTGTTTATGCTGAAATCTGCATTACACTGTTTTTTTGATTTTCATTCATTTCTGTCGTTTGTTAAAGCGATGCTGCTCAATGGTCAGGGTATGAGAATGCCATATCCCATGAAGAAAATTCATGAAAGTACCGTTAGCAAATTGAAGAGAAAATATCAGCAGGATATCAGAATATATCAGGGATATGAATGCGAATATTTCCCGGGATATATCTCTTATTATCAGAAAATGCTGAAAAATAGGAATATAGATTATCTGATTTTGGGCAATCATTTTGATAAATATCCAGTACATCAATATTATTATGGAAAAAAAAGACTTTCTGATGATATGCTGAGGGATTACCGTGATCATATGATTGCTGCCATGGAGACAGGACTGTTTTCGTATGTTGCTCATCCTGATTTATTTTTAATGGGACGAGAACATTTTGATGATTTGTGCCAGGAAGTGACTTATGATATCTGTCTAGCAGCTAAAAGACTGAATATACCATTAGAACTGAATGCCGGAGGCATTCGTAAAGGTCTGTGTGAAAAAGATGGCAGGCTGGTCTTTCCTTATGCCAACGATTATTTTTTTGAAATTGCTGGTAAAGTTGAAAATGATATTGTTTTAGGAATTGATGCACACCATCCTGATCATTTTAATCAGAATGTTATTGAACAGCTGTATCAAATTGTTGACAGGCATCATCTTCATATTATTGAGAAAATAGAAATGAAAGGAATTTAGTTATTTAAGTTCCTTTTCTTATTTTATTAGACATTCAAAAATGATAGAATAACAATGTAAGGGAGGTGAAGATATGACAAGAAAATGTATTGAAGATTATTTGAATAGTCATAAAAGCACATATGTGGGGAAATACCGTTGCCACTGCTCAGTACAGACAAAAAAATTCGAAACAAAATTTCATTATTATATACTGGATGTTCAGTTTAGAGAAATCAGTGTTTTTCTGACAATAGATTATTCTGGTGATGAAATAGAATACACATTCTCAGAAGAACTACATGAACAGGAACAAGAATATATTATTAAAGATGCACTGCATAAAATTCTGTATTTTAATCAGTATACAACCATTTTACATTGTCATGTTTTTGAACATTTTATAGAAACACACCCTAAAGATACGTATCTGGAACCGCTGGATTATCGTAATATTTTAGATTACCTGCAGTATCATTCTGGAACTAACCAAGAAACTGTTGACGAATTTTATACATTTTTTATGCCTTATCTGGAACGTTTGATCCAAAATGAAAATTATAAAAAATTCATGGATTCAATTTCATTGCTTTTAGATAAGATTCTTTATGAATATGAATGGGATGGTGTCAATGCCAAATATCTCGATACAGAATACCAGTATCATCTTTATTATTTTAGAGAAATTATTAGACTGGTGATCAAAAATCTCAATAAATTTTATTCAGAAACGAAAGATCAGCTGTTAGAAGCTATGTGGCGTTTGTGTCAGTATAAAAGATTTGCCTTTGCAATCATGACGGATTTTGGGAATCTGCTACTGTCTGACGCGAAAATTGCTTTACAGTTATTTAAATATATTCAGAAAAAAGCTAAAGAAGAAACTGACGAAGAAAATATTGTTATCCAGTATTTAAAAGCAATATTTAAAAGCGATCCTGAAGAATATAAAGAAGCCTGTCAGAATATTCTGCGTTTTGTGATGAGTGATATGCTGACATTCGCAAATCATGATCTGCAGCTGGCAATTGGCAATTCTATTATCTTAAATGAAGGATATGGCTTGCTGATCGATCTGTTTTCAAAAGATTACAATACATTTGTTTTTGTTTGTTTTCCAATTTCTACTTTTCCAGCTGAATATAAAGCGATTATTAAAGACGAATTGGAAAAGGCAATACGCTTTTATGCAGCAAGAATGAATAATGATAAATACCGTTTAACATCTTTTGAGCAGGTTGCCAATATCAATCGACTGTTAATGGAGGAATATAAGGAGGACTGATGATGAAATATAAGAAGACAAAAGGATTATTGGCTGTTGCAGCTTTAGGGATTACGGCAACAACAGCTGTGACATTAGCAAACAAATACAGCAAAAAACTGATGTATCGTCATCATAAAAATGATGACAGACCATTTATTTTAGAAACAAAATACAGCTGTAAAAATATATATATTCATAATGGGCAGAATATCAAGTTACATGGTATTCTTTTAGAAAAAGAAAATGCTGATACAACGGTACTGATTGCCCATCCCTTTGGTCTGGAAGCAAAGGATATGGCTTTATATGTTCCTTACTTTAAAGAGCATTTGCCTGAAGCCAATATTTTATTGATTGATTTCTGTGCTCATGGACAGAGTGATGGCTATATCAGAGGATTTGGGATCAAAGATGTGCAGGATATTGTCTTATGGAATCAGTATATTTTAGATAGCTATGGCAAGGATCATAAAATTGTCATGTATGGTAAAGAAATGGGAGCTAACGCAATTATCAATGCGTCAGGGAAACATCTGCTGAAGAATGTGAAAGCAATCATTTCTGATGGTGCTTTTACAAGTCCATATGATATCATTGGCTATCGTGTAGTCACTGATTATAAGATTTCTAAATATCCAGCTATTATGCTGATTGCCAGATTTATCAAAAAGTCTATTTTTATTGATATTAAGGAAAGTACTGTCAAGTATGCCAGACATAATGATGTTCCAACTTTATATTTTCATACAAGAAAAGATGAATTTGTACCTTTACGCATGGTTTATTCATTGTTTAACAGTAATAGAGGAGAAAAAACTTTATTTGTTCTTAAAGAAGAAAAATATTTATATGAATTACAGGAAAATGATGACTATAAACAGACAATGGCTCATTTTTTAGAAAAGTATGTGAAGTAAAATGATTAATGAGTACATGATTTGACATCAAAAATAATGTTGTATACAATGATTCTGGTGATCAAAATGAATGTATTTATTGGTTTGATGATTCCTTTTCTAGGAACGTCGTTAGGTGCAGCTCTTGTTTTTTTGATGAAAGACAAGATGAATACAAAAATTGAAAAACTGTTATTAGGTTTTGCTTCTGGAGTTATGATTGCCGCTTCAATCTGGTCATTGATGATTCCATCAATAGATCAGGTTGCCAGTCAGGGAGGAATTGCCTGGTTGCCTGCCAGTGTCGGGTTTTTACTGGGGATTTTGTTTTTACTGATCCTGGATAGTGTGATTCCTCATCTGCATTTGAAAAGCGATGAGCCAGAAGGATTACCAGCTAAATTAAAAAAATCAACAATGCTGATCTTAGCAGTGACCTTACATAATATTCCTGAAGGGATGGCAGTGGGTGTGATTTTTGCCAGTGCCTTATTGGACCAGAGTGGAATGACCATGGCTGGGGCTGTTGCGTTGTCAATTGGAATTGCAATTCAGAATTTTCCCGAAGGTGCGATTATATCGATGCCTTTAAAAAGCAGTGGTATGTCAAAAACCAAAGCTTTTGTTTTTGGCAGCCTTTCAGGAATAGTCGAACCAATCAGTGCTTTTTTGACAATTGTAATGACGAGATACATTGCAGCAGCTTTACCGTATTTATTATCTTTTGCGGCTGGGGCTATGATTTATGTTGTTGTTGAAGAACTGATACCGGAATCACAAAGCGGGAAGCATTCTAATTTAGGAACAATTGGTGTGTCAATCGGTTTTGTGATGATGATGATCTTAGATACAGCATTAGGATAAAAGAGCAATTTTATGATTGCTCTTTTGTTTTATGAAACGGACATTTTGTTTTAAGACACTGATTGTTGTTTTGTGAAAAAATACAAGTTACAGCTGTTGAGTGTATTGGAATATGGTAGTTTTGACTAATAAATGTGGTGGCTGTAGATAAAGCGATAAAAGCATTTCTTTTACAGCATCGTGGGCCACCAATCTCACCTTCCCTGGCAATGATCATTGAGGTCAGAGTCATGTGATCACGATAAAACTGATCATCTGAGAGGGGGCCAGTATGGTGAAGAACCGATAAAGCTGCGCCAATTGATGCGCTGGAACCGCACACACCCCAATGACCACACATGGCGCCAGGCATCTGTAATGATCTGATGGCAAGCTGTTCCAGACAGCGATGAATATCGATGCTGTGGTCAGCGTTATAGCAGGCAACCAGCAAGGCTGCACCATTTAAATAATGGTGTTCCGGTCCATGCATGCTGATATAGTTTTTTTTCATGATATGAGTGATAATTTCGATTGGATCAGTTGATGTTTCTTTAAGTATGTCATTATTGATCAGGTCATATTTATCTTGCATTGTCATAATATTGGCTCCTTTTTATTTCTTAATAATATAATACCTGTTATACTTTCTGATAGCAACTGACGAAGAAAGATATTATTTTAATTTTCAAAAAAATAGAGACGTGTTATAATGATAATTGACTCATTTATCAAAGGAGGAAAGAGGAATATTGTTGAATTAATCAATAATCGACAGGTTTAACAATATCAGAAAAATATGTATAGTTTTGCAAGTGATTATTTAGAAGGAGCACATCCTGATGTTTTAAAGGCATTAACAGAAACAAATAACAGACAAAGTCTAGGTTATGGTGAAGATGAATACTGCGCCAAAGCAACGCAGATGTTAAAGAATATTGTTGAAAATGACAATATTGATGTTCATTATCTTGTTGGTGGAACACAAACGAATATGCTGGTTATTGCTGCCGCTTTACGCAGTTATCAGGCTGTTATCACTGTTGATAGTGGACATATCAATGTTCATGAAACAGGAGCAGTAGAATATACTGGTCATAAAATACTGACGAGACCTCATGTTAAAGGGAAAATCAATTCATCTATGATTGCGGATATTATGAGTGAGCATAGAGATGAACATGCTGTGCAGCCAAAAATGGTATACATCTCACAAACAACAGAGTATGGAACTTATTATACTTTGAAAGAACTGAAGGATATTTATACGTACTGCAAGGATCATGATTTGTATTTGTTTGTTGATGGTGCACGACTGGGAAGTGCACTAGTCAAAGATGATGCACCAGCACTTAAAGATCTTGCCAGATACAGTGATGTATTTTATATTGGTGGAACGAAAATGGGTGCATTATTTGGAGAATGTCTTGTCATCGTGAATAATGATCTGAAGAAAGATTTCAGATATCATATGAAGCAAAAAGGAGCAATGCTGGCAAAAGGGCGTATGCTGGGAGTTCAGTTCCTGACGTTATTTTCAAATCGTTTATATTTTCGTATTGGTGAACATGAAAATAAATGTGCTGATATTTTAAGAGTTGGATTTAAAGAATGTGGCTATAATATGTATGTAGAAACAGATACGAATCAATTGTTTCCAATACTGGATAAAAAGACATGGGCATATGTTTCCAAGGAGTATGCTGCAACATTTATGTTTAATGTTGACGAAGAACATATTTGTGTAAGATTTGTTACATCATGGGCAACGAGTGAACAGACCTGTCATGACTTTGTCAGATATTTGCATCAAATGAGTTAATTTCTAGGAATTTATTGTTATACAATTTATAAAGTAGTAAAATAAAAGAGAGGATAAATTCCTAAATCTATTAAGAATGGAGAAATAAAAATGAACAAAGCTGAATTAATAGAAGCAATTGCTTCAAAAACAGAAATGACAAAAACTGATGTTGATAAAGTGGTTTCCTCATTAGTGGATGTTATCACTGATGCTTTAGCAAAAGGTGATAAAGTTTCTTTAAAAGGATTTGGAAATTTTGAAGTTCGCCAGCGTGAAGCGAGAGTTGGAAGAAATCCAAAAACAGGAGAAACAATGGAAATTGCTGCCAGCAAGGCACCTGCTTTCAAAGCAAGTACAGCATTAAAAAAAGCAATCAATAAATAAAGAACCGATGATTAATCATCGGTATTTTTTTGCTCTTGTGTTTTGACAGTGATATTAACCGTATAGTTATCTTTAATATCCGGAATCGACTGTAAATAAGTTGTGAGCACCTCTTTAACACGTTCGTCAGCTTTTTCCAGCAGACCATTGGCAATAGCTTCTTCTTTATTTTTATCTTTTTCTTTTGTCGCAAATGTTTTATAGTCGTTAATGCTGATTTGGTTGAAAACGTTATTTGTTTCATCATAGACTTCAATTGATGATTCATCTATTTCATGACTTAAAATGGTACTTTCAGGAAGCTCAATATTAATGGTATCACCATTGACTGTGATTTTTGTATCTTCAAAATTAATACCTGCCTTTAGTACACCGTTATATGTAATCAGAAAACTTTTTTGTGTTAGAGGAATGTCCCAGCCGTGGAAAGTCAGATTATCGGAAAATTTACCGACTTTGCTGTATTCATAGGAATAAACAGCCAGTTCATTGATCTCAATCAGCTGATTTTTGATTGTTGTTGATGTGACTTCTGCTTCATGATCACTGCCAAAAAGCATTCCTGCATAAAAGACAGCAGCAATAAAAATAATAATTGCGACAATGCCACCGATTGCCTTTTTTGATTTTCCCAGTATATTCAATAATTTCATAAAATCACCTAAGACAATTATAGCATAAAATGTCGAATAATGAAAAAAAGCCCGAAGGCCAATGTCATTAAGTTAAGATGATGACATTTTATCAGAAGATAGTATCTGTATGATATTAGCTTCTGGTTTTTTATATTGTTCAAGCTGAAAAAGTGCAGTATTGATACTACATTCATCAAAGTATATAATATATACGA